>JAPLJA010000080.1 GCA_026388815.1 Pseudomonadota bacterium | reverse complement strand
AGAACCATCCACATCTGCATCGGTCATGATGATGACTCGGTGATACCGGAGGTTGGCTGGGTCATACTCTTCCTTGCCGACCCCAGAACCCAGGGCGGTGATGATGGTCTTGATCTCTTCGTTCTCCAGGATTTTGTCGAAGCGCGCCTTCTCTACGTTTAAGATTTTACCCTTTAAAGGAAGAATTGCCTGATTTCTGCGATCTCTCCCCTGTTTTGCAGAACCTCCTGCTGAGTCTCCCTCAACGAGGTAGATCTCACACAGGCTTGGATCTTTCTCCTGGCAGTCAGCCAGCTTGCCCGGCAGGCAACTGCTCTCCAGGGCGCTCTTTCTCCGGGTGAGTTCCTTTGCTTTCCGGGCAGCCTCCCGGGCACGTGCGGCATCTATGGCCTTCTCCAAGATCTTCTTTGCAATGCTCGGATTTTCTTCGAGATAGGCAGAGAGCTTTTCATTGACCAGCGCTTCCACCAGTCCTTTTACCTCGCTGTTGCCCAGCTTGGCCTTGGTTTGTCCCTCAAACTGGGGGTTGGGAAGCTGGATGCTGATAACGCAGGTCAGCCCTTCCCTGATATCATCACCCTCTAAGTCAACTTTGTAGTTCTTGGGGAGATTGGCGTTTGCGGCATAGCTGTTGATTGTCCGGGTAAAGGCTGACTTGAAGCCCACCAGGTGGGTGCCTCCTTCCTGGGTATTGATATTGTTGGCATAGGTAAAGATAGTCTCTGAATACCCGCTGTTGTGCTGGAAGGCAACCTCCATTAACATCCCGTCCTTTTCACCGCTCAAGCAGATGGGTTTGGGATAGATGGCTGTCTTGTTCTTATTCAGATATTCTACAAAAGAGCTGATGCCCCCCTGATAATTAAACTCATGCCGTTTATCGTTCCTCTCATCCTCGATGGTAATGGTTACCCCCTTATTGAGAAAGGCGAGCTCCCTTAACCGCTGGGAGAGGATGTCAAAACTAAAATCCAGTGTTTCAAAGATTTCCTGGTCTGCCTTGAAGGTAATTTTTGTGCCTCTCCGGGTGGTCTTGCCCATGACCTCGAGTTGCGTAGTCGGCTTCCCCCGGGCGTAAATCTGACGGTACACCTTCCCATCCCGGTAGATCTCCATCTCGAGGTGCTCTGACAGCGCATTGACCACCGAAACACCTACACCGTGGAGGCCTGCTGCCACCCGATAGGTCTGGTTGTCAAATTTTCCGCCAGAATGGAGGGTGGTCATCACCACCTCCGCTGCCGGCCTTTTCTCCACCTGATGCATATCCACGGGAATCCCGCGGCCGTTGTCCACCACGGTGACAGAATTATCAATATGAATCGTTACATCCACCCGGTTGCAGAATCCGGCGAGCGCCTCGTCAATGCTGTTGTCCACCACTTCATAGACCAGGTGGTGCAGCCCGCTGCTGCTGGTAGAGCCGATGTACATGGCCGGGCGCTTTCTTACGGCGGCAAAACCATCCAGAACCTTTATCTTATCCGCACCGTAGTCGTTAACCTGTGCTGGCTTTTCCACGCTTCTACCGTCCTCCTTTAATCCTTTCTATGATTCTCTCTAACTCCTCGAGGGAATAATATTCGATTACAATCTTCCCGCCCTTCCCCCTCTTCATAACCTTTACGCGGGTGGCAAGCTGCCGCGTGAGGTCATTTTCCACATCAGCATAAAAGATGCTCTCTTTCCGGGGAGTCCTCCTGGGGGATACCTTCCCGGTCTGCTTAATCTTCTGGATGAGGTTCTCGGTCTGTCTCACCGAGAAGCCTTTTTTCAGGATCAGGGTATGCACCTCTGTCTGCTTACCATGCCCTTCCAGGCTCAAGATGGCCCGGGCATGGCCCATGCTTATCAGATTATTCTGCAGGGAGTGCTTAATAACTTCCGGCAACCGCAAGAGCCGCAGAGAGTTGGCGATGGTCGAGCGATTCTTCCCCAGCCGTACAGCCAGCTCTTCCTGAGTATGGTCAAACTTTTCAATCAGCTTTTTGTATGCCTCTGCCTCCTCGAGCGGGTTTAAGTCTTCCCTCTGAATGTTCTCAATCAGCGAGAACTCAAGGCTCTCCGTGTCTGAGATTTCACGAATAATCACGGGAACTTCTGCAAGGCCCGCCTGCTGGGCTGCCCTCCACCGTCGCTCCCCGGCAACCAGTTCGTAGCTCTCCCCTTTTTTCCGGACCAGCAGGGGCTGGATAATCCCTTTCTCCTTGATCGAGGAGACCAGTTCCTCAATCTTTTCACGGTCAAAGATAGTCCGGGGTTGAAACGGGTTAGGGTGGATCTCGTCAACCGGCACCGTGAGAACCTGGGCTCCCTCTGATTCTCCTTTTCCCCCCTTATTCGGGATGAGCGCTTCCAGCCCCCTACCTAACACTGTCCTTTTCATTGAAGCCGTCCCCTTTGTTGATGATATGGGCAAGTTCCAGATAACATCTGGCACCTGGAGAGTTTTCGTCGTAGAGCAAGATGGGCTTGCCAAAGCTCGGACATTCAGCCAGGCGAACGCTTCTCGGTATGATCACCCCGTAGACATTCACCTTGCCCGCTAAATTATTCTTGATGTCGGCTGCCACCTGGTGAGAAAGATTGTTCCTCCGGTCAAACATGGTGAGGAGGATCCCTTCAATCCTGAGGTCCGGGTTGAGATTCTTCTTCACCAGTCTGATGGTAGCGAGGAGCTGGCTTAACCCTTCCAGGGCATAGTATTCGCACTGGATGGGGATGAGCACAGTATCGGCAGCCGTTAAGGAATTAATGGTGAGAAGGCCGAGGGAAGGGGGGCAGTCGATAATGATATAATCATACCCCTCCTCAATCTTTTTCAGCCCCTCCCGCAGCCGGTACTCCCGGCTGGCACTCCGCTGCCCGCATTCCCCTGAGGGTCAATATCGATGAGGAGCGTCTTTTTGTTCAGCGTGGAGAGCGATGCAGCGAGATTCACCGCCGTTGTGGTCTTGCCCACTCCTCCTTTTTGATTTGCGATGCAGATACTCTTAGCCCTCATGAGGCTCTACCCTTTCTCGTTTTTGCAGGGCCCTGTTTCATCATTCATTATACCGTAGAAGAAAAAAGATCGGCAATAATAATTTTCATAAAATCATAAAATGTTTCACGTGAAACAATTCAGATCTTTTCCAGGAGGATGATCCTCCTTCTCCCCCGGTCTAAGGGAAGTATACTGTCTGTACACTCTTTCCATCTGAAGCCTTCTCTCACCTGTTCCTTCTGCCCATCTCCCGGGTGCGGCGTTGTTAAAATAATCAATCTCCCCCCTCTCCTGATACACCCTTCGCTTACCTGCTGAAATTTCTCGATGCTGTAGAGCGCCCGGGAGATAATCACATCGAAAACCGGGGGAGCCTCCTTCTTCCCCAGGTCTTCTGCCCGGCCGTGCAGAGCCTCAATCCCGTCCAGGCCTAACGTTCTGATGAGGTGCCGCTCAAAGAACACCTTTTTGCGGGTCGAGTCCAGGAGGGTAACGAACAGGGTTGGCTCAGCAATTTTTAGCGGGATCCCGGGGAATCCCGCCCCGGACCCGATGTCGAGGAGAGATGAGTGGCGGGGGATATAGCTCACGGGCAGGAGGGAATCAAGGAAATGTTTGATCAGGATATCAAGATCATCCCGAAGTGAGGTGAGGTTGACTTTCTTATTCCAGGCCTTAAGTTCCTGTAAGTACTTGGAAAACTGCTCAAGCTGAACCGGTCTGAGCACAACACCCAGTCGTTCCGCCTCCCGGGCGAGGAACTCCTGGTGCAGCTTCTCCAATGAGCTAAAGTCCCATTTTCTTCTTCAGGCTGGAAAGAATCTGCCCCTCATCTACCATATCTGACTGTCCCGTCCTCCAGCCGCCTAAATTCATCCCCGGCTCTGGTTCTTTCTCTGCCCGCTTCTTCTTGGAAGAAGCAGAAGTCTTTTCTAACACCTGGACTTTTTTGGTCACCTCTACCTCGGTACCGTCTTTTTTCTTCTTTACGTTTGCGATCAATTTCCACCGCACGGTACCTTCGCTGTTGATGATGGATATCCACTTTGTTTCGATAGTCCCTTTCTCCGCCTTTTCAATGGGATATTCAAGATCACCGGAGAGCATGGCATTGAGTGAATTCCACACCTCATCGTATCCTCTCTCCAGGAACGCTCGATTGGGCGCAGGGGCCGTATTTTCTCTTCCTGCGGCACAGGCTGATACAAGAAAAAGGAGCAAGATAAAAATGATAGCATAAGGTCTCTTCATCATGACTCTATTTATTCAATAAACCACAGGGATGTCAAGAAGAAACGAAGCTGGCACAGGGGTAACCCTTTGTGGTTGCCCATTTGTAGCGTTGATACCGGAATCTGTCTCAGGGCAGGCAGAGGAGCCTGACCGTCCCAAATTTATTGACAGTAAAGAGTCAACCAGATAGGATTGCAGGTCACGGTAACCACAAAAGGAGGATTTCCCGGGTGTCTTTGTTGCAGGCAGACCTTGTTCTTCTGCATGCTCCCAGCGTCTATGATTTCCGCAAACGGGCTCTTATGCCTGGCCCGATCAGCGATGTTATCCCTTCCACCCCGATCTTTGAAATGTATCCGGTAGGGTTTTCATCCATCTCTGAATACCTGCGAAAAAGAGGGTATTCCGTGCGGATCGTCAACCTGGCATACCTCATGCTTAAAGATAAAGCATTTAATGTGGAGGAACGCGTACGGAAGCTTAAACCGAAAGCCTTCGGGATAGACCTTCACTGGCTGCCCCATGTCCAGGGAAGTCTGGAGGTGGCACGCATCTGTAAAGAGCTCCATCCGGAAATACCTGTAATCTTCGGTGGTTATTCTGCATCATATTTTCATGAGGAGTTGGTGCGCTATCCCCAGGTTGATTTCGTCATCCGGGGGGATTCAGCAGAAGAGTCCCTCTACCAGCTCTTCCTCTCTTTCGAGGGGAGGATACCCCTTTCAAACATCCCCAACCTCACGTACCGGGGAAGGGGGGGGGTGAGAATAAACCCGTTAACCATCGTATCCCAGGACCTGAATGAAGCCTCCAATGACTATCTGGGGCTCTTCAGGTCAGCACTCAGATTCCTTGATGTGCAAGGGTTTACCGCTATCCACGACTGGTGGGAATATCCAATTACCGCGGTGATGACCTGCCGGGGCTGTACCCAGAGTTGCGTGATCTGCGGGGGCTCGAGGCAGGCCCTGCGGCTTTATTGTGGACGGGAGAGACCTGCTTTCAGAGATCCTCGTCTGATCGTGAAAGACATCGAGAAGATCAACCGTTATACTGATGCCCCCATCTTTGTTGTCGGCGACTTACGACAGGGGGGTGAAGGGTATGCGCACCAGATCTTCAAGGGCATCAGGGATCTCAAGCCTGAGAACCAGATCGTCCTGGAGCTCTTTGAGCCTGCTTCCTCTGACTATTTGCGTGAGGCTGCCAGGTCCATACCCAGCCTCAACTTTGAATTCTCCCCCGAGTCACATGATCCGGAGGTACGGGAGGCTTCCGGAAAATTCTACACCAACCAGGAGATGGAGGAATGTATCCGGATAGCCCTGGAGAGCGGCTGTAAGAAGTTTGATCTCTTTTTTATGATTGGTATGCCCAGGCAGACCTATCAGTCAGTTATGGAGAATGTTGGGTACTGTGACTACCTGCTCGGGTCTTTTGATGCGAGGCTTTCTCCCTTTATCTCACCCCTTGCTCCTTTTATCGACCCTGGCAGCATCGCCTATGAGAATGCCCGTCTTCTCGGCTACCGGATCTTGTATCGCAGCCTAAAAGATTACTCTCAGGCATTATTAGCCCCGAGCTGGAAATACACCCTGGGTTATGAAACAGAATGGATGACCAGGGAAGAGATCGTGGACAGCACCTATCAGGCTGCGCTCCGGCTCAACCGGGTCAAACGGGCTCATGGGGTTATCTCTGAGGAGGTGTTTCACAGGATGGAATCAAGGATACAGGCGGCCTTGCACCTGCTTAAGGAGATCGATCGGATCATAAATACATTTCAGGGAGAAGACAGAGAAGAACAGCTTCTGAGGCTCAAAATTACCGTGGAAAAAGATGGCGTTTCAACCCTCTGCGAAAAGGGTGAGATCAAATGGCCCGTGGGAGCAAAAAGGATAAAATATTTCAATATTATCAAGGATTTGCTCATTGGATAGGTGGTGCTGTTTATCATATTCCAGCAAAACCTGGGGGGGTTGCGCAACCAGATAAAGAGGACAATCATGAGACACACTGTAAGAGCCTGGTGAAAAACAGACTCTGCTTCAGGTTGTGGAAAAATGTCAAGATACAAGGCTTACGAAGTCCTGAGGAATGAGGCGTACATAGCAGTACGCTGCAATGACGAAGGATGAGTGTAACGCAGTAGATGGGCGTTTTTCAACAGCCTGGTAATGGTTAATCCCCACTTCCTCACCTTATCACCTCTCTGCCACGCTCACCTCATACTCTTCGTGATGGAATGCAGGCATGGCTCTCACCACCACTTTCTTCTTCAGTTTCAGTTCCAGCTCCTCGATCCCTTCCCTCTCTTCATCATAGAGGAGTTCGGCAATATCAGGATGAACGTGGGCGATGATCTTCCCGCTGGCATTGTTCAATGCCTCTCTCTTTATCTCCTGGAAGACCTCGTAACACATGGTAGCCTTGGATTTGATGAACCCCCTGCCTTCACAGTACGGACAGGGTTCGCACAGGGTTCCAGCCAGGCTCTCCCGCGTCCGCTTCCGGGTCATCTCGATCAGGCCCAGCTCTGACATCAGTAAGATGTTTGTCTTTGTCCTGTCTTTTTTCAAAGCCTCTTGCAATGCCTGGATCAGCCGTTCCCTCGCCCACTCCTTCTCCATATCAATGAAGTCGATGATGATGATTCCACCGACATTCCGTAAGCGGAGCTGGTACGCTATCTCTTTGGCTGCCTCGAGGTTGGTGCGGATGATGGTCTCTTCGTAGTTTCTCTTCCCGACGTATCTGCCGGTATTGACATCGACAGCCACCAGGGCTTCATTTTCCTCAATCACAATATACCCGCCTGACTTGAGCCACACCCTCTTCCCCAGGGCGCGGTTAATCTCCTCCTCAATCCCGTAGGCATCAAATATCGGCTCCTCCCGGTCATAGAGGACGATGAAGTGGCGGAGCTGCGGAATAAAGGTTTCAATGAACTCATGGATATTCTCAAACTCCTCCCGGGAGTCTATGACTACCCGTTCCACCTCTCTCGTGTAGAGGTCACGAATTGCCCGCAAACTCATGGTCAATTCATTGTGGATGAGGCCGGGAACCGGGGCTGTTGCCTTCTTCTTCTGAATGGTGGTCCAGAGCTTCAGGAGGAACTCGAGATCCATGCGAAGCTCCTCTTCGCTCTTCCCTTCGCTTGCGGTCCGGACAATAAAGCCCATGCCGTTCGGTTTCATCCGTTCCACCAGATCCTTCAGCCTCTTTCTTTCAGACTCGTTTTCGATTCGCCGGGAAACCCCAACATGGTCTACGGTGGGCATCAGCACCAGATGGCGGCCCGGGAGCGATATGTGCGAGGTTATCCGGGCACCTTTCGACCCGATCGGCTCCTTGGACACCTGCACCAGGATCTCCTGTCCTTCATGGAGCAGATCTTCGATCTGGGGGACGCAATTCTGGTTTCCGACCTGTTCCCCTTTTCCCCCAAAAGGAATCCCTCCCAGATCAGCCTCCCCGTTCATCAGAGATTCTAATTCTTCAAATTCATCATATATATCAGCTACATGGAGGAAGGCAGAGCGGTCAAGCCCGACATCAACGAAGGCAGCTTGCATCCCCGGAAGGACCCGTACCACTTTCCCTTTATAGATATTTCCGGCGATGCCCCGGTCAGAGTGTCGCTCGATGTAGATCTCAGCCAGCACCCCGTTCTCCATGAGTGCAACCCGGGTCTCCTGATACGTCACATTGATAATTAATTCCGAAGGCATGATCTGCTAATTCCCTTTTATGAACTGAGTCTTGAGGACCCTCATCCCTCTCAGTCCGTTCGGGTCGATGTGAAAAAATCCCTGAAGAGCCTTTGATAACCCCATCTTTTCCTCCATTCTTACCGAGAGAAATGTGCTATCCAGAACCCCAATCTCGAGAGCGGATAACGGCTTTTCACCCTCCCCAACACCCTTCCCCTTCAATTCAGGAGCGCCTTTGAGCTGCTCCAGCAAGCGCACAGAAGAGGAGTCAGAAGAGGCAAGGGAAATTAAATAGTTAACATTATGTATTGTATCAGATACTGGCGAGAATTTCAATGGAACTTCTTCGGCCTCCAGGAATTTTAGGCCAGAGGGCAGTTCCCTGTTCATTTTCTTGAGAAAGGTGGACGGGCTCATGTCTCCTGATACGACGAAATCTATGCCCTCGCAGATGCTCTCCATGCCAACAGGCAAAGCAGGACCGGAGATTATCCGGGGCAGGGGATGAAACCCTTCAGAATATTTTATGGGTATTCCCTCCCTCCTGATTGCCCGGGAGAAAACCATTATCATCTCCAGGTGACTGAAGAGACGGGCCTCGTTCAGTTTAAAGAACCGGCAACGGAACCTCTTTTCTTTCAAGGGTGAAGGCCTTTTCGATGCATGTAATTCCGGGCATACTCCGAACTTTGTCATTTGTCCGCCTCGGCGGATGACATTTGACATTTTCCCAGGCGCCCTGTCAGTACAGGCCCCGCATCCCCCGCATTCACCAGTCCTGCAATCCGGAGTGAGTACAGCGGTAAAAGCCTTTTCTCTTTCCTTCTCCAGAAATTCTCTCTCAACCAGAGGATCAATATGGCTCCAGGGCAGAACTTCTTTTAGAGAGCGATGCCTGCTGGTATAAAAATGCACATCAATCCCGTTTTCCTCAAATGCCCTCTGCCAGAGGTCGAAACGAAAAGCCTCTTTCCATCCATCAAAGCGGCATCCCATCTTCCAGGCATCAATGACTACCTTTGAGAGCTTACGGTCGCCCCGGGCAAACACCCCTTCAAGCAGGCTCATCTCCGGCTCCTGCCATTTGGGATTCAGTCCCATCCTCCTCAACTCTTTCGAGAGAAAATGGGTTATTGTTCTCATATCCTGAAGTGAGAGCTGAACCTCCCATTGAAAAGGAGTATGGGGTTTGGGAACAAACGACGAGATGTTTACATTGATCCCCAGGGCAGGAGAGATCTTTTTTGCTACCCCCTTAATCCTCCTGCACAGTTCGAGGATCCCCAGCCTGTCCTCCTCTGTTTCGGTAGGCAGTCCCACCATGAAATAGAGCTTGATCCCTCTCCAGCCGCCCTTGAATACTGCCTCAATGGTAGAAAAAATCTGCTCCTCAGTAATCCCCTTATTAATTACATCCCGCAGGCGCTGAGTCCCTGCCTCCGGTGCAATGGTAAAGCCGGTCTTCCTTACTTTCCTGATCTCTTCTATGAGGTCGGCGGTGAGGGTTTCAACCCGGAGTGACGGGAGTGATAAAGCAACCCTTTCCTCGTTCAGCCTCTCCATGAGCCCTTTTACCAGGACCTCAATATTGCTGTAATCACCGCTGCTCAAGGAAGTGAGGGAGATCTCCTCATATCCTGTTGCCTTTAACGATTGGTCCACCAGATCATTGATCGTCTTCAGGCTCCTCTCCCTGCCCGGACGGCAGACCATGCCCGCAAGGCAGAACCTGCATCCCCGGGTGCACCCTCTCGCTATCTCCACATTGATCCGGTCATGGATGATCCGCATAAAGGGGACAATGGGGCTCGTGATATAGGGGGCCTGATCCAGGTTGGCAATCAGTCTCTTCTTGATCTGCTGAGGATGTCCGTCCAGAGCCACTATTTCTTTCATCGTATGGTCAGGGTTGTAGAGAGGCTGAAAAGCGGATGGAACGTACACTCCTTCAATCCTCGAGAGCTCATCTAAGAGATCTTTCTTTTTTCCTTTTGTTTTCTTCCACCTGAGATAGCAATCGCAAATTTCCAATATTACTTCTTCCCCGTCGCCGATGACCATGGCATCAAAGAGGTCGGCAATTGGTTCTGGATTAAAACAGCAGATGCCACCTGCGATGATGAGCGGATAGCGCTCATCCCTCTCGCGGGCGTAAAATGGGATCTTCGCCAGGTCGAGCATGTTCACCACGTTGGTGTAGGAGAGCTCGTACTGGAGGGAAAAGCCGACGATATCGAACTCTCTCAAGGGAATCGAAGATTCAAGGGAACATAACAGTAGCTCCCTTTCCCTCATTTGCTGCTCCATGTCCAGCCAGGGTGCGTAGACCCTCTCTGCGGCGATGTCTTCCCGCTGGTTCAGGAGGTGGTAGAGAATCTGGAGGCCGATGTGGGACATCCCCACCTCGTAGGTATCCGGGAAGGCAAGGGCAACCTTCAGCTTCACCTTTGACAAATCCTTTTTAACCGAGTTGAGTTCCCCTCCAAGATACCTGCTGGGGTGCTCCACAGTGGAGAGATTAATGCCTTCCATGTAAAAAGGGTAATGCAAAATGGTATGTAAGTAAAGGGAACTTTGACTTACGGACAGCGTCTCCTGCAAAAAAACAGGCTGGTCATATCCTCTTGAATTTGCCATGCTTTTAAAAGAATTTTCTTGACATTATATATTATTCGTTAATAATTGTCTCTGCATCTAAGGATAAGTATCAGCTTGGCCAGGTAAAAATTCGTTAGCTATCTTCACGAGAGGAGATCAGTTTTGGCCAGCAGTATTCTTACCATTCCTGAAATAATCAGTAAGCCTCTTAAATCTGTCTGTCTGTCTGTCTGTCTGTCTGTCTGTCTGTCTGTCTGTCTGCGCAATAATTATTCCTTATTACAATTTAATAATTCTTTTCTGGTGGGGTAACCAGCATGGTTACCCTATTCTGGTTGATATGCATGACGTAGGGGCGAACCGGCGGCTCGCCCCTACCGGGGATGAATATTGATTGACGAGGCGTATGGCAATACGCCCGTAGGGGCAGACCCGCGTGTCTGCCCTGTTGTGGGAATTTTAACAAAGGGCAACCACAGGGGGTTGCCCCTACACAAAACGTTTGGTCCGCCGGAGGCGGATAATTTCTTTGGGTGATAAAAATGGGGGTAAAATGAAAAACCGAATCCTTTCTTTAACCGTAATATTACTGTTCTTCGTATCCGGTCTTGCCCTTGCCGGCACCGTCAACCTTCCAAAAACCGGCCAGAAGAAATGCTATGACACAGCCGGAAATCAAATCCCCTGTCCGGGCACCGGGCAGGACGGCGCCATTCAGGCTGGTGTAGCCCCGCCGAGCCCAAGGTTTCAGGTAAATGGTGACTGCGTCACCGATACCCTTACCGGCCTGATGTGGGCTAAGAATGCCAATCTTCCAAATGGCATCAGGACCTGGTATCAGGCCGTTGATGACTGTAACAATCTAAACCTGTGCGGCTACACCGACTGGCGCTTACCCAGTGTGAATGAGCTGGAAAGCCTCATCAATAGAGAAGAAGCTAATTCAGCCACCTGGCTTAGCTCTCAGGGTTTTACCAATGTGCAGGCCGACAATTACTGGTCTTCTACGAGCTACGCCTTCTACCCGGACGACGCGTGGATCGTCGGTATGTGGAATGGCCGCGTGGGCTACAACTATAAGTCCTACGGCAGCTACTACGTCTGGCCTGTTCGCGCGGGACAGTGATTAGGTTATTTGATTATTCGGTTATTTGAAAATATTTTTTATGATTTTATGGCACAGTACGAACATCTTCCCCTCTACAAGAAGGCTATGGATTTAACCATCTACCTTGAAAATATTGTGAGAGGATTCTCACGGTATCATAAATATACACTGGGAACAGACGTGAGGAGTCTGTCCCGTGAGGTGGTCAGGCTTGTTATCAGGGCAAACTCTGAACGGGATAAACAGACAACCCTGGCCATACTCAGGGATACCATAGAAGATCTCAAGGTTACCCTCAGGATATGCAAGGAGGTGAAGGCATTTAAAAACTTTGATTCCTTTCAACATGCCATCGAAGAAACAATCTCCATGAGCAGACAGAACGAAGGCTGGATAAGAAACAACCAGGAGGGTGGATGATGCCAGAACTGCCTTTATCATATCGAGACTGGCAGGTGTGCAGAGACAAACCACTGTGCGCCCATCCCGCCCGCCGAAGGCGGGCATTAGCTGGCAATCAGGCATATCCTTCAAGGAATTGCCTGGTGAAGAACTCAAAGTGGGTGGGCAAATGTGCAGGCCAACAATTACTGGTCTTCTACGAGCAACGCCAACAACCCGGACAACGCGTGGATCGTCAATATGTGGAATGGCAACGTGAACAACAACAATAAGTCCAACAACAACAACTACGTCTGGCCTGTTCGCGCGGGAGAGTGGCTGCCTCCCCTCTTCTCTTTTGAAAATCTGTACCGGAATTATCTCACATGCAGGAAACATAAACGGAACACCATCAATTGCCTGAAATTTGAGATAAACGCCGAAGAGAATCTCTTAAACCTTTCAGAAGAGCTCCAACAGGGAACCTATCAGCCCACCCGTTCTGTCTGCTTCATGGTTGAACGACCGAAGATGAGAGAGATTATAGCCGCCGATTTCAGGGACAGGGTCGTTCACCACATCCTGGTCGAAAGACTGGAATCCATCTTTGAACCTGTTTTTATCTACGACTCCTATGCATGCCGGAAGGATAAAGGGTTACACAAGGCAGTGGAACGTTTGCGCGGCTTCATACGGCAAGGCAGCCGGAACGGCAGAAAAAGGCTCTATTTCATGCATCTGGATATTAAGAATTTTTTCATGTCAATTGACAAAGAGATCCTTTATCGGATCGTTGAAAAGAAGGTAGGGGATGAACAGATGCGCTCGTTTGCCCACACCATCATATTCCATCGTCCCACGGATCATTGCATCATCAAAGGAAAGAAGCACTTGCGTGAACGGATTCCCGTTCAGAAGAGCTTGTTCAGCGCGCCGGAGAACAGAGGTCTGCCTATCGGCAACCTCACCAGTCAGTTCTTCGCCAACGTCTATCTCAACGCACTTGATCAGTTTGTAAAGCATACCTTGAAATGCCGGTACTATGTACGGTACTGTGACGATTTTGTCATCCTCCATGAATCACCGGAATTTCTAACAGAAGCAAAGGAAAAAATCAGCGGGTTTGTGTCACGCCAGCTCAACCTATCACTCAACGAAAAGCACGGAAGAATCCTGCCGGTGTCAAACGGCATAGATTTTTTAGGCTATATCATCCGGGAAGATTACCTGCTGGTACGGAGGAGGGTGGTGAATAACCTGAGGGAAAAATTAGAATGGTTTCAACAGCGGTTGATCTCGGAGCATGACGGGTTACGCATTATCAGGTATGACTACGAACTTATCAACCGGCTCCGTTCTGTCATCGCCTCGTATTTCGGCCATCTCAAGTGGGCGGATGCATACCGGCTTAAACAGACCATCATACAAAGATATTCATTTTTAAGAGAATATTTCCATTTTGACAACGATAAAGTGATTCCCCGCAATTATGCCATAAAACCAACACACCTCTTTTCTTCTGTAAAAAGCCAGTATTTACATTATGCAAACATGTTCAAGGGCATGTTCATGTTCTTCCAGGTGGGGTGTTTTTTTGAATGCTACTCCGAAATAAAAGCGGAGGTGCAAAACATCCTCGGACTTCGGAGCATTACCGCGAGAACGAGACCGGTCACATACGGTTTTCCGGTAAGGCTCGAAAAGGAGTATGCGGGAAGACTGCTGAGAAAAGGTCTACCGGTTGTAATCATCAAGGAGACAGGAAGATACCTGGGCAGGATAAAGGAACGCCTGCCGGTAGCGAAACTGATACCCCAGGAGGGCTAACGATGAAAAAGATAATATGTTTTGTTGTGATTTTGGTTACGGCTTTGGCGAGCGCGGCATTTTGCCAACCGGCGCCGATATGGGAAACAGGGCAGAAAGCGAGTTATTACAGCGGCGATGACGGCGACCTGGAAAGAGGTGTTGCCTGGCCTGTGCCACGGTTTGCCGATCATGGAAATGGCACGGCAACCGATAATCTCACCGGCCTGATGTGGACAAAGAATGCAAATCTTCCTAATGGATACATGAACTGGCAGCAAGCGCTGAATTATGTGGCAGGGATGAATGCCGGAACCTATCCCAATTACGGCTATCATGACTGGCGTCTTCCCAACCTGAAGGAAATACACAGCCTGACTGACTTTTCACAATACTCGCCAGCCTTACCCGCCGGGCATCCCTTTACCAATGTGCAGGCCGGCTATTACTGGTCTTCTACGAGCTACGCCAGCAACCCGGGCTACGCGTGGATCGTCAGTATGTGTTTTGGCTACGTGCACAACAGCAATAAGTCCGGCTACTACTACTACGTCTGGCCTGTTCGCGCGGGACAGTCTGGGTCATTTGGTAATTTGGTTATTTCCGGCAGCGTTACCTACAACGGCTCCGGCCTGGCCGGTGTCACTGTGACCTTGTCTGGAACGGTCTCAAAAACCACTACAACGGTCTCTGATGGAACGTACTCTTTCACTGACCTTGCCGACGGCACATACACTATAACGCCCAGTCTAACGGGATATACCTTTAATCCTCCATCAAGAATTGTAAACATCTCAGGAAGCAATGTAACTGGGCAGGATTTTACGGCCTATGGTTTGCTTGATCATTTTTCTTTTTCTTCCATCACATCCCCCCAGACTGTTAACGTACCCTTTGTGATCACCATTAATGCAAAGGATAGGAATGGCGATACAGCAACACAATTTAACGGGGAAGCTATTTTGAGTGCCACAATCGGTATGGTAAGCCCGATGAAAGCTTACTTTACTAATGGCACTGCTACGCTTTCTGTAAAGCTCGATAGTCCCGGAAACAGTATAAACATCAGAACAAATGGTGGTGGTAAATCAGGGGAGAGTAACTCCTTTAGCATAACAGGAGGAATTTCAAATCTTTCCTCTCTGGGCGGAACCGTGAGAGATGGCAGCGGAAATAGAATAGAAGGTGCCACCGTATGGTTGGATGATGGGGGGACCAATCAACTTTCGACAACCACAAACAGCAATGGCAACTACCAGTTTCCACCTGTTTCATCCGGATACTATTCTCTCTGGGCAGTAAAAGAGAGCAGAGTAAGCGAAACATTTCCACTATGTCTCCCAAGCAATCAGTGTGTCGGCCAGGATTTGGTTATACTGG
This sequence comes from Pseudomonadota bacterium, assembly GCA_026388815.1. GTDB lineage: Bacteria > Desulfobacterota > WTBG01 > JAPLJA01 > JAPLJA01 > JAPLJA01. The sequence continues at coordinate 51,445 of JAPLJA010000080.1, read as the reverse complement.
GAAGCGCATGTAATCCTACAGGCTTAACCCCTATATTGCTTGTACCGGGTATTATGGGTTCCACCACAGCAGACCAAAACTATCCCACTCTGCCTGCCGATTCACCTCCATGGTATGACATAAGATGGAGAAAATCTGGAGATAAAGTATTTAACGGATTGTTTGACTATAACTCCGGCCAACCTGACAGCAAGCCAGGCTGGAAACTGCTGGCGGAAAAGATTAAATCCGTAGACCCCAATTATGAGGTTGGGTGCAACATTTTCCCTGTGCCCTATGACTGGAGATTAGAAATAGACGATTGTGCTAAAAATTACCTCAAGCGATGGATTGACAGAGCCCAAGATATCGCTGGTACTGACAAGGTACACATCATTGCCCACAGCATGGGCGGGCTTGTGGTGAGATCCTACATTCAGAGCAGTGACTACCAGAAAGACATTGACAGGTTTGCCATGGTGGGCACACCAAACCAGGGGGCTGCCAATGCCTACTACATCTGGGAAGGCGGGGACCCAAAACTGGCTGACAACTTGAATGATGGATTGAGTGATTTTTTCATTAATTTATATACGAATGTTTTGGAGAATATCTATAAGGAAATGAATAAAAGGGCGTTTTCAAACTTTGAAACACATGCCCAGAGCACCCCCGCCGTAGTTATAAAACCAAATAATATTCTGATAAGAGATTTCGTGCATGAACACGTAAAATCGGTAAGAGAGCTTTTGCCAACCTATCCGTTTTTAAGGCAATGCTTTTTCTCTCCGCTCGGTTCAGAATGCACGCCATTATTAAGCATTGGTGACCTTGAAAGTTACAATAAGAGTCTCATTACATTGAATAGGAATCTTGCCCTCTCAGTCAAGGAAGTTAAAATATTTGCAGGGATAAATAAAAATACTATTGAGGTAATTGATGTTGGGAAGCCAAATAACCTATATAAGGATGGCGTACCAAAAGGTGATCCAACAAAAACAGGGGAAGGTGATGGGACTGTCCTTAAAAACAGCGCCATCATCTCAGGGATGGACTCTGTTGATGAGAAGGAGGGTAAGCACAGCGAATTAATCACTACATACAGTAATGAGATTGTAGAGTTTATTACAGGTAAAACACCAGCATCTTCTCCGCTTATGACAGGTTCGAGTAATTATCTCTTGTCTGGCGGTGCTCCTGACACGCCTAGGATGACAATCTCGGTGCGAGGACGGGTCCAGCCCTACCTCATAGATCCTCTCGGTAGAAAAAGTGGCATTAATCCAGCAACTGATATACGGGAAGATGAAATCCCCGATAGTATAATCTCAATAGATAAGGACGGTGGAACAATAAGCATCAAAAATACGGCTGATGGTCTGTACACCCTCTATCTTAAAGACGCCTATCAAGAAGATTATCGCTTGGCCTTGAGCTATTCTGACTCAGAAAAGGCTGTGAACAGGGAATACTGGGGCTTTAACCACGCTACTACTACCAACATTTCTTTCACCGTAGACTCAACATCGGATGACAGGATTACGGTAAATGTACCCTCTCCCCCCACTGGACTTCAGGCAGATCCCCTGGATTCAGGCGGCCTAATAACAAAGCTCACCTGGGATGCAAGCGCATATCCTGAGGCAACAGGATACATAATCTACTCAAAACAAATAGATGAGCCATACCCCTCCCAACTGGGAACCTCAACCGTCAGTTCCTTTTATACCAACCACCCTTGGGTAGAAAATTCATCAGTTACAACCAGGGTATATGCTGTTTCAGCAGTGATGTCAGACGGGACAGAAAGCTTCCTCTCTAACTTTGCAACCAACGACGACCGTGATCATGACGGGCTCACTGATGTCCAGGAAACATCTTTAGGGACTGACTTGAGCAACCCGGATACAGATAGTGATGGTCTCAACGACGGTGAAGAGTATATTCGAGGGACGAGCCCATTACTGAACGATACCGACGAAGACAGTTACAGCGATTATATTGAGATTCAGAGAGGCTCTGACCCTCTTGATCCTGATTCTGTTCCTACCTACTCACTATCTGGCACGGTAACGGGGGATGTACTGGAAGGTATTACCCTGGCTCTATCCGGTACCTTCTCAATGACCACCACAACCGATTCTGCCGGGAATTACATTTTCCCCGGAGTGTTCAACGGTTCATACACCATTACACCATCCCTTTCCGGTTATGCCTTTGATCCGCTGAGCCAGACAATTGATGTTATTGATGCAGATGTAACCGGTATGGATTTTATTGCCTTAATGGATTCCGATGGCGATGGGATAGCAGATATAGTTGACAACTGCCCCAACATTTCTAACCCCGGTCAACAGGATTCAGATGGCGATGGGATAGGTGATGCGTGTGAACCGACGTTAATCACCCTTTCCTCCTTCACCACCACCCCCTCTGACCGAGCAATCATTCTCAAATGGACTACCGCCTCTGAAATCGACAATGCAGGTTTTAACCTCTACCGCGCTGAATCAGAAAATGGTGAATACGTAAAGATCAATTCCTCATTGATTCCAGCCCAGGGATCTGCCACGCAGGGAGCGACATATCAGTTTGTTGATGAGAATGTTCAGAACCGTAAGACCTATTACTACAAACTTGAAGACATCGACCTCAATGGTACTTCAACATTACATGGCCCGGTATCAGCTGCTCCACGTGTATTTCACAGTTTGAGGTAATGACCATTGACGATTTACCATTCACCATTCACGAATATGCGGGCTGGTGAGTGCGATGCCGAAAAGGCTCGGGATTAGGGATTAGGGATTGGGGGTTAGGAGAATGCGGATTTTGGAATGTGGAATGTGGAATGATGGGTGAAGAGTAAAAAGCAAAGAGGTTTTAGCTAAAAACAGAAGACAAGGAACAAGGCAGGTATAACAGGAGACCGACCATTTTCAGTTATAGAAAGAATAGATATTTTGGGGTAGAAAAATACAGCACTGAAAGGAAGGGGTGATTTCCCATGAAAACAACAATAACACGCAGATTCATAGGTCGGGTTTTGCCAGATGGGCATCTTTCATTGCCAGATGATGCGGCAAAAGAAGTCGGAAAGGTTTTTGATGTGATGTTGATACCAGTCGAAGAATCGGAGATATACAGCTATGCAGAATCCCTTGCAGAGGGAAAAGGGTTCAATAAACTGACTGAGGAGGATATTGAAAAGATAATCCATGAATCACGGGGTATTCATTAAAAAGGATTGTCCTGGATACGAATGTTACGATTGCTGCATTTTTCCGGGATGGCTATCCACGAAGGGTTTATAATCTGATACGTGATGGGAAGCTGACTATGCTTCTCAGCAAAGAAATGGAAAGAGAGTTTATGCGCGTATTGGGTTATTCAAAATTTGGACTCTCACCTCAAGAGGTCATCCCATTTGTAACAAACTTAAGAAACTGTGCTGAGCTGTTAGAAACCAAGAGCAAGATTTCGTTAATTACGGTAGATCCAACCGATAATATTTTTCTTGAGTGCGCTATCGACGGTAAGGCAGACTACATTATTTCAGGAGACAGACATTTACTAAATTTGCATATATACGAAGGAATCGAAATAATAAAGCCAAAAGAATATCTTGCGAGAGAGGGATTCTTAATCGAGAGTTGAATCGTTCATGGGGTTCTATTTTCCGTGAGGACATCGACATCTACGACAACAGCACCATGCACGGGCCGGTAAGTCTGGTGCCGAAAGAAACAATTAAGAATTAAAAATGAAGAATTAAGAGTAACGGGCAAAAAGATGAGAGTGATGGGTATGGAACAGTGAGCGGTAAGGAAAAAAGTGCGGAGTGCGGAAAGAAAAACCTATCGTAGGAACGACCAAACGTTTTACTGCGGTTTTATGTAGGGGCGAGGCGGCGCTTCGCCCCTTTTTTGTTTTCAATATCTAAAAATTGTTATTTGGAGATTTCAGATTAGGCCTTGCGTATGAGGTCTAAGAACTTGGCGACGGAAATAACAATTACGCCATTCCGTGCTAAAAAAGACGAAACTTCTTTATCATCTCTGATATCCTTATCTCCGGTGATCAGATATTTGGCTTTTCCACGGACGGCGGCTTCAATAAGCATATTATCGTCCAAATCCCGACAACATGTGATGTTCCCTCTTATGGTTACACGCTCTGCTTTTTCAATGATCGGGGCAACTATATCTTCCACCTGTTTATTGCTTATGTGATATTTGTATGAAAACTTTGACCGGGATAGAACGTCACACAATTCGGTAATTTGTTGTTCACAGGCGATAAGCGTGAAGCTGCCTTTCCTCCATTGCTCGACAAGTTCGGCAGCCAAGCCACCCGGAGAAACCAAAGCAGAAATCCAGATATTGGTATCAATAACAACCTTAACGTGCACGCTTCCTTTCGCGAACCTCTTTTATTGCTTCTCTTATATCTGCCTCGATTTCTTCTGGCGGGAAGCCGGCGGTTTTGCTGCGGATAGATTTGAGTGCTCTCTCAAACCTTTTCTGCCAGTCATCATCAGAAAGTATCTGTATCTGAACTTTTTTTCTTTCCTTAAGGCGTATCTTCTTCACAGGTCTAAAGACCCCATTCTCAAAGACAGCATCGATCACTTTAGACATCCCCTTGTCACCTCCTTTCGATTCATACATTTTTAAGGCTTTGAACTAATCTAAATTTACCATATTGGTCATTGAGTGTCAAAGAGCAACTCTTTATGCGCCTTGCTAAAACCCCCCTGATATGTTAAAAGAATAACATAATGAATGAATATTCATTTTCTTCCTCCTCCTATGACGAGCGCTAACCTTCATGGATCTTGGAATTTATATTCATATACCCTTCTGTCTCCGTAAATGTCCTTACTGTGATTTTAACTCTCTTGCAGTAAAGCCATTTCCTGAGGAGAAATACGTTAAAGCTCTCTTAGATGAAATCAGAGACCGGTCTGAAGAATTCAGGGAACATACGATTGAAACCGTCTATCTGGGAGGGGGAACTCCTTCCCTCTTTTCTCCTCAAACCATTGGTGCCATCCTCAATGAAACTATCAGGAACTTTACGGTAGCTAAAGAAGCTGAGATCACCATTGAAGCCAATCCCTGTAGCGTCAACCATGAAAAACTTTCTGCCCTTCATTCCCTCGGCATAAACCGCCTGAGCCTGGGCATTCAATCTTTTAGGGATGATTGTCTCAAGACCCTGGGAAGGATTCATTCTGCGAAAGAAGCAGTCTCAGCCTTTGAGAAGGGAAGAGAGACGGGTTTTGAGAATGTCGGGATTGACCTGATCTCCGGAATCCCCTTTCAAACCCTTGCCAACTGGGAAGATGATCTGGATAAGGTCATAGCCCTTAATCCCGAACACATCTCTGCCTATCAGCTTCACGTGGAGCAGGGCACGCCGTTCTACCAGAGCATGGAGCGGGGAGAACTTGCCTTACCTCCGGAGGAAATCCAGACAGAGATGCTGGAGACAACCCGGAAAAAACTTACCGAAGCCGGCTATGAGCACTACGAGATTTCAAACTATGCCCGTCCTGGTTATCGTTCCCGTCACAACCAGAGATACTGGGAAGGGAAAGAGTATCTCGGCATTGGCGCGGGTGCCCATTCTTTCCTGCGGAAGGGCTGGGGCCTGAGGCAGGCGAACATCAGCGACCCCTTGCTCTACATGGAACGCGCTGAAAAGACAGAGTTTGAGGAATCGCTGAAAAAAGAAGAAGCGATAGAGGAAGCGATCTTTCTTGGATTAAGACAGAGCGAAGGGATAGACGTGAAGAGGTTTGAAGAGAGATTTGGATTACCGCTCGATACACATTTCCCTTCTTTAGAGGGCCTTGTACGAGAAGAAATGGGGCGCGTTACACTCACACCCCGGGGTCTTCTCCTCTCCAATGAGGTGTTTGTGAGGTTGATGACGTGAGAGGCAAAAGAATCCAGAATTCAGAAGTCAGAAGTCAGCATAAAAAATCTACTGAATTCTGTCTCCTGACTCCTGAATTCTTTATTTTCACAATCGTGCTCCTGCTGTTCCTCTCTGGCTGCTCAGCGGTCACAGCGGTCAACCCTGTCACCTTGAAGCAGGACTTTATGGTCATCAGTGAAGACAAAGAACTGAGTATCGGAAGGAAGGTTGACCCTGAGATCGTCAAGGAACTTGGCTACTATAATGATCCGGGGCTCCAGGCCTATGTGAATGAGATCGGTCAAAAACTGGTCCAGGTCTGTGCCCGGCGGAATATCCAGTACCATTTCAAGATCCTTGACTCGCCGATTGAGAATGCCTTTGCCGTTCCCGGCGGATATATCTACATCACCAGGGGATTGCTCGCCCTTTTGGATAGCGAATCGGAGCTGGCAGGGGTGCTGGGACATGAAATCGGCCATGTGGTAGGCAGAGACAGCGCCAATCTCATCTCTGAAGGATTGGCGCTCCAGCTTCTTACCCTGGGCAGTATTGCTGCCGGTCCCACCGGCCGGGAGATGATGCAGGCCACAAACATGCTCTTTAACTCTATCATGCTGGGGTATGGGAGGGAAAAGGAGTTCTTGGCAGATGCCCAGGGCGTGGATTATATGTTCAAGGCTGGATATGATCCCCTGCAGATGACCGTTTTCCAGGCAAGGCTCTCCAAGAAGGGTCAGACACCCCTTGGCTATCAGCAGTATAACATGACTCATCCGGATATCTTTGACAGGATGGGGAGGACTGCGGCCCGGGCAAAAGTCACCCTCGCCATGGACAAGGCAAAAGATGACATCGCCGAGCATCCAGAGGGGAGGTCAAGGTATCAGAAGGAGGGGATCTTTGCTGATGAATACCTGACCCATATAGATGGGATAGCATACGGTCCAAAAGAGCAACTCCAGCATATAAAGATCTACACTGCACAGGAAGGCGATACCGTTAAGTCAGTGGCTGAAAAAATCCTGGGAGACCCAAAACGGTGGAGGGAAATTGCTGACCTGAATGACCTCAAACCTGAGGACAGGCTTTTTTCAGAGGAGAAACTTAAAATCATCTTCTGAGAAAAAGATTCGAAAGGCAAAGATGAATTAAAGCGAATCCAGAATACAGAAGTCAGAATTCAGAAGAAGAAATATTCTGGATTCTGTCTCCTGACTCCTGAATTCTACAAAATTACTTAGATTATAAAAAGTCTTGACAAAAATCGATTAAATAGATATTTGCAATACTTCGGTTTTTATAACAGGGGGAGGAAGATGCAATGGATGCAATAGGGAACAGAACCGTACGCTGGCTTGTGGAATTTGTATCTAAAAAATATGCGGGTAAGGATTTTATCGTCTTCGAGGACCGGCTCGGGAACGTAAGGACCTATACCTATCGGGAGTTCAATGACCAGGTGAATCGTTATGCCAATGTGCTCCTGGGCTTAGGAGTGAAAAAAGGGGATAAGGTTACTGTCCACCTCTTGAATTCTCCTGAATATCTCTTCTCCTGGTTTGCCATTGCCAAGATCGGGGCGGTGATGATTCCGACGAACGTTCTCTGTGCTGCATTCGAAATGGAGTACTTCTTAAACTTCTCCGAGAGCACCGTCATTATTACGGAACCAATCTATGTACAGATGTTCAACAGTCTTTTAAGCAAGTGCCCGACGGTAAAAAATATCCTGCTCTGCCGCACTTCACCCGCGTATCCCAATGCTCAGCTCTTTCCGAATACGCTGATTATGTCAGACCTGACCAAGGAGGCGGCAACCGAGGTGCCTGAGGTTAAGATCGATTCCGAAGACGATCTCATGATGCTCTTCACCTCTGGCACAACTGCCCGGCCCAAGGCGGTTCAGCTTACCCATGCCAATGCCATCTTTGCCGGGCTCTTCGGTGCTCAGTGGTGGAAGATTACCGACAAAGACCGGAACATGCTGGTCTTACCCCTCTTTCACGTGAATGGCCAGTTTATAACTACCATGCCCACACTCACTGCGGGCGGGACGCTGATCATGACCGAACAGTTCAGCGCTTCACGGTACATGGAGCAGGTGAGACGTCACCGGGTCACCATCGGGAGTCTCGTTGCGGCAACCGCTACCATGATCATGAATCAACCCAGGCATGAGCTGGATGGGAAGAACGATCTGAGAATCATGTGCTATGCCATCGCGATTCCCGAAGAAAAGTGGATAGAGTTCGAAACCCGTTTCAAGGTGAAGCTCTGCGACCTCTGGGGTCTGACCGAAACACTGGGCGCAACTACGATGAACCCCATTGACGGCGAGCTCAAGAGGAATTGTATCGGGATGTCCCGCATGGGCAACGAGGTTAAGATAGTTGACGAAAATGGAAACGATGTCCCACAAGGGACTGTTGGTGAGATCGTGGTGAAGGGTGTACCCGGTCGAACCCTCATGAAGGGGTATTACAAAAATCCTGAGGCAACTGCTCAGACCATCAGAGATGGGTGGCTATATACCGGTGATAACGGCTACATGGATGAAGACGGGTATATCCACTTTATGGACCGCAAGAAGGATATGATCAAGCGGGGAGGGGAGAACGTTGCCGCAATTGAAGTGGAGTATGTGATCAGCCTCCACCCAAAAGTGCAGGAGTGTGCGGTGATCGGCGTGCCTGACCCTGTCCTTGATGAAGCGATCAAGGCCTTCGTTATCCTGAAACCGGGGGTAAAGGCTGCGGAAAAGGAAATTATAGACTTCTGTGCCGAACGGGTGGCCAAGTTTAAAGTGCCGAGCTTTGTGGAGTTCCGGGACAGTTTTCCCAAGACATCCATCGGGAAAATCCAGAAGAACTTGCTCAAGAAGGAAGAGGAAGAGAAAAGGAAGAAAGGATGAGTGGAGGTAGAAAGATGAAGTTTACGAAGGAGCAGTGTATCAATCTGTATCGGGTGATGGTTCAAATTCGTGCCTTTGAAGAGATGGTGAGTACCAAATTTGCTGCAGGGTGTCTGCCCGGCTTTGTCCATTTATCTCTCGGGCAAGAGGCAGTAGCTGCTGGTGCCTGTGGTCCCCTGAGAAAGGATGACTACATCATGACCAACCATCGTGGACACGGGCATTGTCTCGCCAAGGGAGTTAATATGAAGCCCATGATGGCAGAGCTCTATGGCAAAACAACCGGTCTGTGTAAAGGAAAAAGCGGCTCCATGCATCTCTCAGATATGGAGCACGGGATGCTGGGCGCAAATGCCATTGTAGGCGCAGGCTTGCCCATCGGGACCGGTGCGGCCTATTCGATCAAGGTGAGAAAGACCGACCAGGTGGTTGTGGTCTTCCACGGCGAGGGTTCTACGGGGAACGGCGTTTTCCATGAGTCTCTCAACATGGCAGCTATCTGGAAACTGCCTGTCATCTATTGCTGCGAGAACAATCTCTATGCGGAGATGACCCATGCCTCCGTACACATGCCATTTGAGAACGTGGCGGATCGTGCCAAGGGGTATAATATCCCGAGTGCAATCGTCGATGGGAACGACCCTGAGGCAGTGTATCAGGCAGTGGACGAGGCAGTCAAAAGGGCGCGCAAGGGTGAAGGTCCGACCTTTATCGAGTGCAAGACCTTCCGCTGGCACGGACACTACGAAGGCGATCCGGCGAAATACCGTAAAGAAGGCGAGCTGGAAGAGTGGATGAAGAAAGAACCGATAAAGGTGTACGGAGAAAAATTGAAAAAGCTCGGTTATGCAAAAGACGCTGATCTGGAACAGATCACTCAAGAGGCTCAGGCTATGGTGGACGCGGCAGTGAAGTTTTCCGAGGAGAGTCCATCGCCCGGACCTGAAGTCATCTTGGAAGACCTATACGCTTAAAGAGAAGGGAGGAATAGCAGATATGAAGCAGATCAACAATGCCAGGGCGATCAACGAAGCCCTACGAGAGGAATTGCAGAGAGACGAGAGTGTTGTGGTCATGGGAGAGGACGTAGGACGTCCCGGCGGACCTTTCGTTTTAACGCGCGGATTATACGACGAATTCGGTGAGTGGAGACTGCGGGATACCCCAATCAGCGAAACCAGCATGGTTTCGATGGCAGTAGGAGCTGCCATTACCGGCCTGAGACCGATCGTTGATATTATGTTCATGGATTTCTTCGGCCTGATCATGGACGGCCTCTACAACCAGGCAGGCAAAACCAGGTGGATGTTCGCCGGGAAGGTAAAGATCCCGATGGTTATCACCACCTTAACCGGCGCCGGATTGAACGCGGGTCCCCAGCACTCCTCCAGTCTGGAGGCCTGGTGCTGCCACATTCCGGGCATCAAGGTTGTATTGCCTACTACCCCTTACGAGACCAAAGGCCTGCTCAAGGCATCGATCCGGGATGACAATCCGGTTGTCTTCGGTATCCACAAAGGCCTGCTCCGCATGAAAGGGGATTTGCCTGAAGAGGATTATATTGTCCCCCTCGGTAAGGCAGTGGTGAGGAAGGAAGGGAAGGACGTTACCGTAGTAGCCATTCAGCAGATGTCACTCAAGGCATTAAACGTTGCCAACAAGCTTGAACAGGAAGGGATCAGCGTAGAGGTGATTGATCCGCTCACGGTAAGCCCCTTAGACCTTCCTGCCATTGTGGAGTCAGTAAAGAAAACTGGCAGACTCGTGATTGCCCACGAAGCCGTCAAGAAGTTCGGGGTCGGGGCAGAGATTGCCACGTCAGTCATGGAAGAAGCCTTCGATTACCTTGACGCTCCTGTGGTAAGGGTAGCTGCTCCTTATGCCCATGTGCCTTTTACCCCTGCGCTGGAGCAGGCCTACGTTCCTCAGGAAGCGGATATCCTCAAGGCAATCAAGGAGGTTTGCGGAAAGGCGTAAAAAACAGGGGTCAAGGGAATATTCAGTGAATAGTTGTTGGTGAATAGTCAGTTGGAATCCAGAATACAGAAGCCAGAATTCAGAAGAAGAAATATTCTGACTCCTGGCTTCTGACTCCTGAATTCTATTAATAACATTTAAGGGAGGAGAAGGAGATGCCAAGTCGTTTTCAGAACATACCAGTACCGTCCTACCCGGGGAAAAGAGACAAAGGGAAGGAAAGCCTCGTTAAGGTCGCTGCCCTTCAGATGGAACCCCATATCGGAAACAAAGACAGGAACGTGAAAGAGACGCTCCGCCTGATTGCCAAGGCCGGCAAGGAGAAAGCCAAACTGATGGTGCTCCCTGAACTCTGCAACACCGGTTATATCTTTAACTCCCGGGCAGAAGCCTTTGCCCTTTCTGAACCGGTACCGGACGGTCCAACTACCCGGGAATGGATCAAGGCTGCCAAGGCCAACAATGCCTATATCTGTGCCGGTATCACCGAAAGAGAAGGGCCGCACCTCTATAACAGTGTGGTGGTAGTTGGCCCGGAAGGGCATGTCGGGACCTATCGGAAGACCCACCTCTGGAATGAGGAGAAGCTCTGGTTTGAACCAGGAAATCTCGGCTACCCGGTATTTAGCCTCCCCTTCGGGAAGATCGGTTGCCGGATCTGTTACGACGGCTGGTTCCCCGAGGTAACCAGGATCTATGTAGCACAGGGTGCTGACATCATCTGTGACTGTACTAACTGGGTGGTGGTAGGAGAGCTGCAGACTCTGAAAAAACCCACAGCCGCTTACACAGCGCAGGCACTTTCCCTGATGAATGCCTGTTTTACCGTCTGCTGTGACAGGACCGGGATGGAGAGAGAGTGCCAGTTCATTGGAAACAGTTGTATCATTGATCCTGGCGGCAACTTCGTAGCAGGGCCGGCAAGTCCTGATAAGGCAGAAGTGGTAGCGGCTGAGATTAATGTAGTGGCGGCCAGGTACCGGCACTGGTCTGAGCTGAATAACCCCCACACCGACCGGAGGACGGATATCTACGACGAGTTCCTGGGGTATGATCCTGCTACGAGGGAAAAAGCCCTTATATAACGATTAGCATATCAAAGAAAAACGGTAGGCCCAGTTCGATAAGAAATCGCAACTGGGTCTATCCATTTTAGAGAGTTTCTCATGAGAATCCTGGGGCTTGATCTTGGGGAAAAGAGGATTGGGATCGCCATCAGCGATGAACTGGGATGGACTGCCCAGGGGCTGGAAACCCTGGAGAGGCAGGATATCGGCAGAGACCTCGATTATCTTGCTCGTCTGATTAACACGTACCAGGCTGAGGAACTCGTCGTTGGCCTGCCCCGGGATCAATATGGAGAAATCGGTGCTGCTGCCCAGGAGGTTCTATCGTTCGTCGATCTCTGCAAAAAAACGTTTGCTATCCCCATAACTACCTGGGATGAACGCTTCACAACAGTCGCTGCCACCCGCTCCCTGATTGAAGCTGACCTTTCACGGAAAAAGAGAAAGAAGGTTATAGACAAGGTCGCTGCCGTGCTCATCCTCCAGGGATATCTGGACTGGAGGAGCAGGGAAAGGAAATGAAACAGAGCATTTGCGCACTCCTTTCTTTACTCATTCTATTCCTGACCCTCTTCGCCATTTCTGCTGCGCTCACGTTAACCCTGCCGTCTCCCCTCCAAGTGCCGGAAAAGGTTCTGGATATTCCCAAGGGTACTGGTTTCTTAGGGATTGTTGACCTCCTGACGAGAGAGGGAGTGATACGGGACCGGGTGAGTTTTTCTCTCCTGGCAATTGTGCAGGGAAAGGCGAAACAAATGCGGGCAGGAGAGTACCTCTTCAAAAATTCCATGTTTCCTGACGAGATTTTATCAAAACTGGCTAAGGGAGATGAACTGTTTCACACCTTCACGATACCGGAAGGATACAATCTCTTCCAGATAGCAAAACTCGTTCAAGAAGCAGGCCTGGTTAAAGAAAAAATGTTGCTGGATAAAGCAAGGGATAATTCCTTTCTCTCGTTCGCAGGGATTAAAGGCACCAGCGTTGAAGGATACCTGTTCCCTGACACCTACCGGTTTCGAAAGAGCGCAGGTGCAGAGGAGATCCTGAAGGCTATGATTGAACGTTTCAAACAGGTCTATAGAGAAGAATATGAAAAGAGGGCGCAGGAGCTGGGGTTTACCAGAGAGGAGGTAATAATCTTAGCCTCCATGGTAGAAAAGGAAACAGGGGTATCCTGGGAGAAACCGCTCATCGCCGCAGTCTTTAAAAATCGTCTGAAGAAAAAAATGAGGTTGCAGTGTGACCCAACCGTGATCTATGGCCTTACCAACTTCAATGGTGACTTGACGAGAGAACATTTGAACTCGGACACGCTTTTCAATACCTACCGCTTTATAGGCCTTCCACCTGCGCCCATTGCCAATCCAGGAAATGAAGCTCTTGTGGCAGTCTTGTATCCTGCTCAGGTGAGCTATCTCTACTTTGTCTCCCGCAACGATGGAACACACTGCTTCTCCACTACGTTACAGGAACACAACCGGGCCGTAGGGAAGTACCAGAAACGGCTGAAGATGGCAGGAACGAATAATGTGGGTGGCGGGGTCGAAGGGTCAAGTGTTAAAACGGTGGAGAGTAAATAGTTAAGTTAAGCAGGAATTCAGAAGTCAGGAGACAGGAGTCAGTCCGCCAGAGGCGGATCTTCTGAATTCTGGATTCTGGCTCCTGTATTCTTAACTATCTTCGATCTTTTTCCTCATCTCCTTTATCGTCTTTCGGTAATCACCGCTCCCGAAAATCGCATTGCCTGCTACGAAAATATCAGCGCCTGCCTGAGAAGCATCTTTGATATTCTCCACCCCGATCCCGCCGTCTACCTCAATTTCTGCTGACAGGCCTTTCTCGTTAATCATCTTCCTCAACTGTTTGATCTTGGGGAGCATGGATCTCAGGAACTTCTGTCCCCCGAATCCGGGGTTTACGGTCATGATCAGAACAAAATCTGCCTCGCCCAGGATATAGTTCAGCGCCTCGAGAGGGGTCGAGGGATTGAGGGAGACACCGGCTTTCACCCCCCGTTCTTTTATATGCTGAATGTGTCTCTGGAGATGGGTGGTTGCCTCAACGTGGATGGTGAGCATATTGCTCCCTGCCTCGATGAACTCTTTTATATACCGCTCAGGTTTTTCTATCATCAGGTGGACATCAAGGGGAAGTTTTGTCACCTTGCTTAAAGCCTTTATTACCATCGGGCCTATGGTGATGTTAGGCACGAAGTGGCCATCCATCACATCACAGTGGATGAGATCAGCTCCGCAGGCCTCTACTTCCCGCACCTCTTCACCCAGCTTGCTGAAATCCGCAGATAGAATAGACGGCGCAATTCTCTTCATGATTCACCTCATTGTAAAACAGTTCCTGTCTGTACCCGATAGCCCTGAATAAACTCAGGAACCTTCATCCTCTTTCTGTCCTGGAGCTGTACATCGCGGATGAGCAGGCTCCCTTTGCCTGTTATCACCCCGATTCCTTCTTTGCTCACCCCGGAGATCTCACCTGCCTCTCCGTTAACCCCCTCCTCTATTACCATAGAATCAAATATCTTCAAGGCTTTTCCTTCGAGGCGGGTATAGGCAGAGGGCCAGGGGATCAACCCTCGAATGAGATTGCGTATCTCCTGAGCACTTTTTTTCCAGTCAATCAGGCCATCCTCTTTCTTCAATCGCGGTGCATAGCTTGCCTTTGTATTATCCTGTGGAATGGGTTTTAACCCTTCTTTTTTCAGCCGGTCTATTGTCTCCATGAGGAGTTCAGCACCGAGAGCAGAAAGTCTATCATGCAAAGAAGAGGCATTTTCCTCCGCCTCAATGTCTAACGGTCTCTGAAAGAGGATCGGTCCTGTGTCCATGCCTTCATCGAGCAGCATGGTAGTAACGCCTGTCATCTCCTCTCCGTTGATCAGTGCCCAGTTGATGGGCGCTGCGCCGCGGTATCTGGGAAGGAGGGAGGCATGGACATTGATTGCACCATGGGGCGGAATATCCAAGACCTGCCTGGAGAGGATCTGGCCGAAGGCAACCACCACGAAGAGGTCAGGTGAAAAATTTCTGAGATATGCGATGCTCTCTGCATCCTTTACAGACTGCGGCTGTAAGAGCGGAAGATGACGAGCAAGCGCAACCTCTTTTACCGGTGACTGTTGAATCTCTCTGCCTCTCCCTTTGGGCCTGTCCGGCTGGGTAACCACACACACAACTTGCTCACCGCTCTCGATCAGTGCCTTCAGCGATGGAACAGCAAATGCCGACGTACCCATGAAGACGATCTTCAAGGAATTTTTCATTTCACCCTCTGGTTTTCCACTATACCATAGCCCCTATGGCTGAACAATTCCATAAAAGTTTAGCAGTTTGCTGAAAAAACAACTGTTTGTAAGGCTGATCAAAAATGTCTCCGCCTGTGGCGGACAAGGCACCCGAGATTCTGAGGAGTATAAAACCTTGGGCCGCTCCTGCGGTAAATTCTATCGTAAGAACGACCAAACGTTTTTTGTACCTCTGCAACGACGCTTGCGCGACGAAGCGCTTCAGCGCGCAGGCGACGAAGGACGAGGGGAACGACGCAGATGGGTGTTTTTCAGCAGCCTGTTAGTTGGTCAACGTCTTAGTGTAACTGTACATGGGCGTTTAAATTTCTTCCTTGACGGCTCCTCTCCCAAAAGTTACACTATAGTATAACTTTTAAGGGGGCTCAGATGCGCTTTGCAGGTGTCAAGGAACTGAAACACAGTACCATGGATATCCTTAAAGATTCTGAAAAGGAGGATATCATCATAACCGCCTACGGCAAGCCCACGGCAATACTCCACCATATCACAGAGGACGATCTTGCGGATTACCTCATGGAGAATGACCCCGCATTCAAGACCAGAATCGCGGAGGCATTTGCGGAATATAAGGCCGGTGGTGGTATCAATGTCGATGATATGATCAGGAAACTGGAAAAGCGCCGTGGGAGAAAAAAGATTTAAGATTATTTTCACCCCTGCTGCCCAGCATGAGATAGAACGCTTTGAAGTTGATGAAAGCCTTCAGCTCGCTCGAGATATTAAGACCTATTTAGAGCAGTCACCCTTCCCTTTGGGCAAGACCCGAATAAAGAAACTTACCGGCTTCATTCCCCCTCTCTATCGGTTGCGCAGCGGGGATTTCAGGGTTTACTACAGAATCGCTGGGAAAGAGATTGTAATTCTGGCCATCACTCATAAGAAGGATAGCGAAAAATATTTGAAGAAATTCAAGTAAAAAGGCAGAGAAGAAAACCTTCTCTGCCTCTCGGAATCTTATCATCAGGGCAGTTCGTTGAACATAAATAACGGGGACCTCAGAATTACCGCATTTTTATCCCCCTAAAGTTTTGTTCGGACACGTCTGAATCGTTTATTGTAATAGATCTGCTTTTGGGCCAGAACTTATAGCCACTCTTGCTGGGGGTTATGACATAGGTGCCATTGGAGAGATCCGTAAAGGAGTAGGTACCATCTGCCCTTGTTGATGTGGTCATTGAGGCATCCCCACTTAAGGTCATAGTAACATTCTGCAAGCCAGACCCCCTATGCATGATGGCGCCGGAAATGACCCAATGATCTAATGGCCCAGACTGTCCACCACGAACAGGCCAAACGTAGTAGAAGCTGACGGACTTAGTGCTATCGCACACGATGCCATCCCACATATCGACGATCCACGCGTAGCCCGGGTCGTAGGCGAAGGTAGTAGAAGACCAGTCTCTGTTGGCATTGGGGAAAGGGTGATATGAGGGCAGTGCTGGACCATGCTGTGAGTAGTCAGTTAAGCTGTGCAGTTCTTTCCGGTTAGGCAGGCGCCAGTCGGTATAGCCATAGCTTTGATAGGTGCCTGAATTCATTCCTTTCACATAGTTGAGTGCCTGTTGCCATGTTTCTTGGACACCGGGCAGACCGGCATTCTTTGTCCACATGAGCCCTGTTAGATTGTCAGTTACGGTATCTCCATGGTCGGTAAACCTCGGGTTGGGCCAGCCAACTCCGGCCTGGATTTCACCATCCTGTCCTGTGCCTGAACAGGGAATCTCATTGCCATATGTGCCAAAACACTTTGTCTGGCCGGTCTGGGGAAGTGAAATTACCGAATTCTCCAATGACCCAACCTGTCCGCTACGCACCGGCCAAACGTAGTAGTCGTCGGACTTACTGCCGTAGCACACGCCGGAATAACACACATTGGTGACCACGAGGCCATACCACATATGGACGACCCACGCGAGGTCCGGGAGGCCGGCGCAGCTCGTAGAGGACCAGTAGCCGTCGGCCTGCACATTGGTGAAGCCCTGGGTATTCAGCCAGGTGGTGGTATTGGATTCGGCGCCATTGACCAGGCTTTCCAGTTCATTTATGTTAGGGAGACGCCAGTCTGAGTACCCACCTAAAGTTAAATTGTTACAGTAATCGAGAGTCTCTTGCCATATCTTTGTGCCTCCAGGCAAGTTAGCATCTTTTGTCCACATAAGTCCTGTCAGGTTATCTGTCATTCTTCCATCGCCATTATCTGTAAACCTCGGCTCTGGCCAAGCCACCCCAGCCTGAATGTCTCCGTCCTGGCCTGTGCCTGCACAGGTAATCTTATTACCGGATGTGTCATAGCATTTCGTCTGGCCTGTTCGAGGCAGATTGACGGTGCCGGCGTGGGCAAGGCCTGTCATAAGAACCATCAAAGTCACGGTCAAACAGAGAATCTTTTTCATCTTCCACCCCCTATTATGTGATGTTTTTGAATTGCCTTGCCATTCCCCGGTATGGGCGCTGCTTGCTGCGCCCTGATCATCGTTCATTGTTTTCGCATTAATCCTGGGCAGGGCAAGCCCTGCCCCTACGCAATATCCGATACCGTTGCCTCTACCCGTTCCGGATTTTCTTCATCTAACACCCATTGGGTTGGTTTGTTTATACTGTATTCCCTGATCTGTTGCAATTCTTTTTCGCTGCGGATGATGTGTTCGTAATAATTGCGTTGCCAAACCGGAAAACCAGGGGTATTGCGAATTTGATTTATATTTTTTGTTACGGCAGATTTAAACGAACAGATAATTGTTGGCAATGAACCATCAACGGGTTTGCCAAATCAAATAATTAGTATTGAACAAAAAGGGCCCTTTTGTTATTTTGATTTTGGCAATTTGTGAAAGGAGACTTACGCATGGTAACAAAAGCCCTCATACCTGCTGCCGGACTCGGAACCAGGTTCCTTCCTGCCTCCAAGGCGATCCCCAAAGAACTCTTCCCCATCGTGGACAAGCCAAGCATCCAGTACATCGTAGAAGAGATCGTAGCCTCCGGCATCCGGGACATCATCCTGATCACCGGCAGAGGCAAGAGTGCGATTAAAGATCATTTTGATACCTCCTATGAATTGGAAGATCTCTTGGACAAACAGGGGAAAAAGGATGTTCTGGAAACGGTAAGGAAGATTTCTCATATGGCCAACATCATCTCCGTGAGGCAAAAAGCACCACGGGGGCTGGGACACGCCATCCTCTGCGGCAGACCAGTGATTGGTAATGAACCCTTTGCAGTGCTGCTTCCAGATGACCTCATTGACCAGGAAATCCCCTGTACCAAACAAATGATAGACCTCTTTGAAAAGCATCAGGGGGCGATGATTGCAGTAACGAAGGTCGCGAAAGAAAATACCCACCTTTATGGGATAATTGATGCAAAGGAAGTGGGAGAGCGGGTGTATCGGATTAAGAACATGGTGGAAAAACCTCCTCCTGGAACTGCCCCTTCCAATCTGGCCATCATCGGGCGCTATATCCTCCCTCCTGAGATCTTTCCTATCCTGGAAAAACTTCCTCCGGGACGGGGGGGAGAGATTCAGATCACCGACGGGCTCGTAGAGTTGGCCAAGCGGGCACCGGTATACGCCTTTGAATTTCCGGGATACCGCTATGATGCGGGTGATAAATTTGGTTTTCTCCAGGCCAACATTATGTATGCCCTAAAAGATCCCGATCTGGCTCCCCGACTGAGGAGGCTTTTGAAGGAGATCAGTTGAAGGGGAGAAGTTGTTTTGAAACTCCTCAAGACAAAAGGATTGCAGAGGTAGCGGTTGATCTTCCTCTTCCCAAGACCCTCCATTATCAAATTCCTCCAGCCCTCCAGCAGAAAGCAACTTTAGGGAAGAGAGTTTTAGTCCCGATAGGCAACCGCAGGGTTACCGGCTATGTCTTAAATCTCCTCACGGAAAGTCCGGTTGAGGGATTAAAAGAGATCATCGAGATCGTTGATGAAGCTCCCCTTTTCTCTCTGGAGGATCTTAAATTTCTGCAGTTCATATCAACCTATTATTTTGCTAAACCTGGCAACGCCTTACGGCTTGCCCTCTTTGAAGGGCAAGGGAGAAAGGAGCACGGCCCTCAACGCTCATTGCCCCGCATTAAAAAGGAACGGTATATAAGGATTGATGGGGCAGGTCTTGCCATGTTTGACGAAAAGACTCTCACGAGGGCGCCCCGTCAGGCAGAGATCCTTAACCTGCTCAAAGAAAAAGGTGCCATTGCCTGCAGGGCTCTGAAAAAACAGGGTAAAGATATTGAGAGCGCCCTGAAGGGTCTTACGAAAAAAGGCCTCATCAGCAGTTATTACCTCGAACGGTATCGAGAGCACCTCCCGTATCATGATCCCTCTTTTGACCTTCCACCTTCTCTTACCCTGGATCAGACCAGGGCATGGAAAAAAATTCGGGAGGGGATCAGAAAGGGGGGATTTCATCCCTACCTCCTCCATGGGGTTACCGGAAGCGGCAAAACAGAGATCTATCTCAAGGGAATCGAAGAAGTATTACAGCTCCACAAGGGCGCCATTGTTTTAGTTCCGGAAATCTCTCTCACCTCGTTCGCCCTGGAGCGTTTCCGTGCACGCTTCGGCAGGAAGATTGCCCTCATCCACAGCAGGTTGAGCGAGGGGGAAAGGCATGATGAGTTGCGGAGGATACGGGAAGGAGAGGCCCGGATCGTCCTGGGAGCCCGTTCCGCACTCTTTGTCCCCATCAAGGATCTTGGTATCATTATCGTTGATGAGGAACATGATCCTTCTTACAAACAGGAAGAGGGCATCCGGTACCATGCGAGGGATTTAGCCCTGGTCAAGGGAAGAATCTTCAACGCAGTGGTGATCCTGGGATCAGCCACCCCTTCGCTGGAATCCTATTACAATGCTCAGACGGGAAAACTCACCGGCCTGAGCCTGCCCGAGCGTGTCCAGAAGCGGCCTCTCCCGCACGTGAAGGTGGTAGACCTGAGAAAAAAGACCGTAGAGAGGGATGATCCGTTCTCATCAGAGATCAAAGAAGGGATAGAAGAGAGGCTAAAGAAGGGTGAACAGGTGGTGCTTTTCTTGAATCGAAGGGGGTTTGCCACATCTGTACTCTGCCCTGAATGCGGTTATCTCTTTGCCTGTCCCCACTGCAGCGTTGCTCTGGTACAGCACCTGAAGAAGGGGGGGCTTTTCTGCCATTACTGCAATCATCAGGTCGCTCTCCCTGATACCTGTCCACAGTGTAACAGCCTGAGGCTGAAAAGTCTCGGTTGGGGAACTGAGAGGGTGGAAAAAGAGGTGAAGCGGATTTTCCCCGGGGCGAAGGTGGCCAGGATGGACCGGGACACGACAAAGGGGAAGTTATCGTATCATCACATCCTGAACGATTTTGCCCTGGGAAAACAGGACATCCTGGTCGGAACCCAGATGATCACCAAGGGATATGATCTCCCTCAAATTACCCTGGTTGGCATCATCCTGGCAGACACCGCTCTCTCCCTTCCTGACTTTCGGGCAAGTGAACGGGCCTTCCAGGTCTTGACCCAGGTTGCCGGCAGGGCAGGGCGAGGGGACAAAAAAGGCGAAGTAATTATTCAGACCTTCAACCCGGAGCATTACAGCATCGCCTCTGCCTGCAGCCATGACTATCTGGGCTTTTACAGGCAGGAACTGCTGTTCCGCCAGGAACTGAACTATCCGCCCTTTTCCCGGCTTGTCGCCTTTCGCCTGGAAGGGAGAGAGGAAGAAGCCCTCAGAAACTATGCCTCTCATTTCGGCACGATCGTTCGGGAGGTCTTGGAAAAAGAGGGGTATCAGCAGGAGGTGGAGGTCCTCGGTCCGGCCCCGGCTCCATGGGCAAAACTGAAGGGCAGGTATCGTTACCAGATGCTCCTCAAGGGCAAGAAGCTCAAACCGCTCCATGCTCTGGTGGGCAGACTACTCCAGGAGAAAGCCTTACAACCGACTGGCAAGCGGATCAGATGGAGCGTGGACGTGGATCCTCTGCAGATGATGTAAAAAATTAATACGAACGCATTAAACAAGCTGTCATTGCGAGGAGTCCGCCGTGGCGGACGACGAAGCAATCTTATGAAATACGAGATTGCCACGCCCTTCGGGCTCGCAAAGACAGCGAGTGGTGTTAAGATACTAAATGCGTTCGTATTTGTTTCGGGTTGCGGGTTTCGAGTTTCTCATTGAATAACAATTGAAGGAGGAAAGGGATGACGACAGAACAAAAGGATTTAACCAGGCTTACTGCCACCAAGCTGCGGGAAATCGCCATGGAGTATTCTGACATCCAGGGTGCTCACGCCATGAAGAAGGAAGAATTGATAGCGGCAATCTGCAACGCCCGGGGCGAACCAATCCCTGTGATGAAAGGGGGAAAGAAAAAGAAGAAAGGGGAAAAAAGGGGTATAAAAAAGATAAAGCAGGAACTCCGGGCATTGAAAACGGAAAAAGATAAGGCGTTAGAGGCAAAAGATAAAGCCCTCCTGAAAAAGCTCAGGGAGAGAATTAAGAGGCTGAAGAGGGAAACCAGAAAGATTGCTGCTACAGGATAAGAAATGTATGGTGGGGTCAGGCCCCCTGGGCCTGCCCTGAGAAAGAAAAAACCTACCCGCCTGCTGCGGGCCTTCGGTCTATAAAACGTTTGGCCCGTCTTCGGGAAAAATCTACCGCAGAGCGGCCCAAGGTTTTATGTAGGGGCGAGGTTCCCTCGCCCGGAAAGAAAGAATTATCGTAAGAACGACCAAACGTTTTATGTAGGGGTGGGTTTTTAACCCGCCCTTACGTGTAAAAAATTGATTTAGGGAAAAATCTGGTCGGGGAGAGGAGATTTGAACTCCCGGCCTCTTGCTCCCGAAGCAAGCGCGCTAACCAGGCTGCGCTACTCCCCGATCATTGATATTTAATTGCTGCTTAAAAAATTTCATGGTTTCTCTGATGCCTTCTTCTAAAGGCACCTTTGGTTCCCATCCCAATATCCGCTTTGCCTTGCTGATATCAGGCTGTCTCACCTTGGGATCGTCCTGGGGAAGTGACCGATAGACAATCCTGCTCTTGCTCCCGGTAATCCGCATGATCACTTGGGCGAACTCTAATACGGTCATTTCAGCCGGGTTGCCAATATTGACCGGATCAGTTTCCTGGGAGAGAAGGAGCCGGTAAATCCCGTCAATCAGGTCAGATACGTAGCAGAAGCTCCGGGTCTGAGATCCATCGCCGAATACGGTCAGATCCTCTCCCCTTAAGGCTTGACCGAGAAAGCCAGGGACTACCCTTCCATCATGTAAACGCATCCGCGGGCCATAGGTATTAAAGATCCTGGCAATGCGGGTATCCACTCCATGGTAACGGCGATAGGCCATAACCATCGCTTCAGCAAACCTCTTTGCTTCGTCATACACCCCCCGTGGCCCGATGGGACTCACATTCCCAAAATACTCTTCAGGCTGAGGGTGAACGAGAGGGTCTCCATAGACCTCTGAAGTTGAGGCGAGAAGGAATCTGGCCTTCTTCTCCTTAGCCAGCCCTAAGGCCTTGTGGGTGCCCAGAGAGCCCACCTTCAGCGTCTGAATGGGCAGTTCTAAATAATCTATAGGGGAGGCTGGCGAGGCAAAATGGAGGATAGTATCCAGTTTCCCCTCCACAAAGATGTATTCGGTAACATCGTGTTTGATGAACCTGAACCGCTCGTGACCGAAGAGGTGGGCAACATTATTGAGGTCGCCGGTGATGAGATTATCCATGCAGATGACATGATGTCCCTCCTGTATGAGCCTCTCACACAAGTGGCTCCCCAGAAATCCTGCCCCCCCGGTCACCAGCGTTCTCATCTTTTCCCCCCTCTGTTCTCTCCATAACCAATTCCGTAGTATTCGAATCCCATTTCCCTGAGCTTCGAAGGGTTGTAAATATTCCTCCCGTCAAAAACAACCGGGGTCTTGAGCAACTTCTTTATCCTCTCAAAATCCGGTTCCCGGAATTCATTCCACTCAGTTACGATGATCAGGGCATCTGCCCCCTTTACAATATCATAACTCCTTTTCCCATACACCACCTTTTCGCCGAACACCTTCCTGGCCTCAGGGATAGCTACCGGATCATATGCCCTTATCCTGGCCCCCTGCTTCATGAGGCGTTGGATGGTTATTACTGACGGGGCCTCTCTCATATCATCAGTATTCGGTTTGAACGACAGGCCCCACAGGGCAAATGTCTTTCCCCTGAGCGATTTGCCGAAGCGTGCAATCACCTTGTCGGCCAGTATTTCTTTCTGCCGCTGGTTCACCCATTCCACCTCTTTGAGGACCTTCAGCTCGTATCCTGCTTCTTGAGCTGTCTCGATGATCGCCTTCACATCCTTAGGGAAACAGGACCCGCCATACCCTGCCCCGGGGAAGAGAAAAGAAGGGCCGATCCGCGGGTCGCTCCCCATTCCTCGCCGCACCAGGTTAATGTCCGCCCCCAGCTTTTCGCAGAGGTTAGCCATCTCATTCATGAAGGAGATGCGGGTTGCCAGCATGGCATTGGCAGCATATTTGGTAAGTTCCGAGCTGCGGATATCCATGGTCAGGATAGGTTTCCCGGTGCGGACGAAGGGTGCGTAGAGCTCTTTCATCAGTTCGCCCACTGCAGGGTTGTCCACCCCAACCACCACCCGATCGGGCCTCATGAAATCGTCAATCGCAGCTCCTTCCTTGAGAAACTCCGGATTGGAGGCTACATCAAAAGGTTCGTCTGTCTCATTGCTGATGATTTCCTTCACCTTTTCCGTCGTACCGACAGGAACGGTGCTCTTGGTAACCACGATCCGGTAGCCGTTCATTGCCTGTCCTATTTCTCTGGCTACGCCGAGCACATGGGTCAAGTCGGCAGAGCCGTCCTCATGAGGGGGAGTGCCGACGGTGATAAAGATGATGAGGGATTCTTTAATTGCATCCTTGAGGCTGGCGGTAAACTTTAACCTGCCTTCTCTCCGGTTGCGCCTGACCATCTCATCAAGGCCCGGCTCATAAATGGGAAGTTTCCCTTTCAGTATCTGTGCTACCTTTTGCTTGTCGTTATCAACACAGATAGCCTCATTGCCGTTCTCAGCGAAACACGCTCCGGTAACGAGTCCAACATATCCTGTTCCAACCATGCAGATTTTCATCTCATACCCCTTCGTGCTCGATAAACTCTTTTACCGCTTCTTTCCAATGAGGAAGGATAAGATTGGTTGTGTTCTCAAATTTGCTGCAATCCAGCACAGAAAAAGAGGGCCTCCTGGCTGGTCTCCCGATCTCTTCCGTAGTTGCAGGCACAACGTTTATCGTAATCCCCTTAAGCCTGAGGATTTCGCAGGCAAATTGATACCAGTTGCAAGAGCCGCGATTGGTAACGTTGAAAACCCCGTCTTCCCCTGTCTCGATGAGGGCATCGATAGCCCGGGCAAGATGAAGCGTGTAGGTGGGTGTCCCCCACTGGTCATCTACCACTTTCAGTTCTTCCTTCTCCCGGGCCAATCGCATAATGGTCTTCACAAAATTTGGGCCATGCGCGCCATAGAGCCAAGCTGCCCTAACAATAAGGTATCGATCCAAGAGTTCTTGAAGGTGGCGCTCGCCAAAAAGCTTGGAGCGGCCATAAACCGAGAGAGGATGAGGGAGGTCTTCCTCCCGGTATGGTGTTCTCTTTTCTCCGTCGAAGACATAGTCAGTACTTATCTGCACCATCTTTACCTTGTTTTTCAGGCAGGCAAGCGCGAGATTCCTTACTCCTTCCCCATTCACGGCAACTGCCTTTTCCTCTTCCTTTTCACACTGATCAACCTGAGTAAAGGCTGCGGCGTTGACCAGGAGATCGGGTCTGATGCTTGATACCGCCTCTACCGTCGCCTCTTTTTCTGTTATATTGAAATCTCCAATGTCAGTTCCAACAACCTCTTTCGTCAGGCCCAAGACTCTGGTCAGGTCCGTGCCCAGCATTCCTTGAGCTCCAACCACTAAAATCTTCAAGCCAGTCCCTCTGCGTTCAGCTAACAGCGATCAGCTATAAATTCTTTTATTTTTTATCTCTTGCTGATTGCTGAAAGCTAATACAAACGCATTAAATGCTATTACATTGTCATTGCGAGCGACCTGTCTGCGTGCCACGCACAGGCAGGCCAACGGGAGCGTGGCAATCTCACCTCATAAACAAGAGATTGCTTCGTCGTTTCACTCCTCGCAATGACGCTTTTAATGCGTTCGTATTAATAGCTGGGAGCTATTCAGCGCTTCCCGTACATCCGCTGATAATACTCCCGGTATTCCCCGCTCTTGATCTTCTCCCACCACCACCTATTTTCTCCATACCAGCGGATAGTTTCTTCAATTCCCCGCTCAAAGGTGTAAAGAGGTTTCCAGCCAAGCTCCCGCTTTAATTTGCCCGGATCTATTGCATACCTCCGGTCATGGCCCGGCCGGTCTTTCACGTACCTGATCAGAGTTTCAGGCCGGTTGAGCTTCTTCAGGATGATGCGGGTAAGTTCCAGGTTTGTTTTCTCTGCTCCTCCCCCGATATTGTAAATCTCCCCGATTGCTCCCTGATGGAGGATCAGGTCAATTGCCCGGCAGTGATCTTCCACCTGGATCCAGTCCCGGATATTCAGTCCGTCACCATAGAGCGGGAGGGGTTCCTGAGCGAGGGCATTGGTGATGAAGAGGGGGATGAGTTTTTCGGGAAACTGGTAAGGACCATAGTTGTTAGAGCAGCGGGTGATGATACCGGGAAATCCAAAGGTCTTATAATAAGCCCTCACCAGAAGGTCGGCAGCCGTTTTGCTTGCCGCATAAGGGCTGTTGGGCTTGAGCGGTGAGTCTTCGGTAAATGATCCTTCAGGGCCGAGGCTCCCGTACACCTCGTCCGTAGAGACCTGAATGAATCTTTTTATCCCCTTTCTCCTCCCGGCTTCGAGGAGTACCTGCGTGCCGAGTACATTGGTCTTGAGAAAGATGCCGGCATCTTCGATGCTCCGGTCTACATGGCTCTCAGCGGCAAAGTTGACGATTGCATCAACGCCATCATCTATGATCTTAGTCACGCATTCACTATCAGCAATGTCTCCCCGAACAAAGAAGTACCGGTGGTTGCCCTCAACATCCTTCAGGTTGTCAAGGTTCCCGGCATAGGTAAGCTTGTCAATATTAATAATCGTATGGGCCGGATGGTGATTGAGGAGGTATCGGATGAAGTTGGAACCGATGAAACCCGCTCCACCGGTGACTAAGATTTTCACCCTCTACCCATCCCTCCTCGTCCAGTCATAAGGGATATCATTCTGATGAGGATCTACCCGGAACTCATCGGGGTCATGATAGTGATAAACCTCGGTAGGACAGTTGATAACCATCGCCTCGTGCTCGCTTATGCACTTGAATCCGTGAAGGATGAGAGGCGGGATGTGGATAAGCATCGGCTTATGTTCGCCGACAAAAAACTCATTGATTTCACCGTACGTCTTTGAACCCTGGCGGTTGTCGTACAGGACGATCTTCATCATCCCCTTCACCACCACCATATTATCGTACTGCTTTCTATGGTAGTGCCAGCCTTTGACCACGCCGGGATAGGCCGTCGTGAGGTACACCTGTCCAAACTTTATAAACAATTCATCATCTGAGCGGAGCATCTCCATCAATCTTCCCCGCTCATCAGGAATAACCTTCAGCTGTTTGGTCTTTACCCCGTCAATCATCTCTTCACCTCATGAGAGGTTATTTGCCCCGGTCATGGCTACCAGATTCGTGGCGTGGACCAGGGAATCAAACGTCCCCGCATCGCTCCACCAGCCTTCCAGGACCTCATAGGTCATTTCACCCATGTCAATGTAGGCATTGTTCACGTCAGAAATCTCCATTTCTCCCCTGTCTGATGGTCTGAGGGTTTTGATGATATCGAAGATCTTTGCATCATAGAAATAAATTCCTATTACTGCATAAGGAGATTTGGGCAGCTTGGGCTTTTCCTCGATTTTGACAATCTTGCCATCTTCAAAAACCGGCACTCCAAACCGGTCAGGATCAAGAACCTCTTTGAGTATGATCTTTGCCCCTTTTTCCTGCTGTTCAAATGCCTGCACTGCATTGACGATGTTCTTCTCTATAATATTATCTCCTAAGATTACACAGATCTTTTCATTATCCGCAAAGAATGCTGCCAGGTTCAGGGCTTCGGCAATGCCCCCCTCACCTGCCTGATAGGTGTAGTTAATGTGCTGAAGGCCAAACTCCTTGCCATTCCCCAGTAACTTCAAGAAATCACCGGCGTTGTTACCGCCCGTAACGACCATGATATCCTTGATGCCTGCATTGACCAGGGCAATGATGGGATAATAAATCATCGGTTTATCATACACCGGCAACAGGTGTTTATTGGTTACTTTGGTCAAAGGATAGAGTCTGGTCCCCAAGCCGCCTGCTAAGACGATGCCTTTCATTCCGGCTCCTTTAAGAAGAAAATTTATCAGAATTGTATATGACAAGGCCTAAATCTGTCAAATATTTTTCGGGTGAAAGGGGCGAGAGGACAAAATTTTTTCATTTGAAGAAGCGGGGATAGTATGGTAAAAATTTATAAAACCGTTGTCACCGTTAATAATGAGCAAGAAGGTGGTGGGATAAGGAAGCCTATGAAGGCAAAAATTAACAAATCCACCCTGGAGCTTGTCGATGGTGATATCACCCGGGAAGATGTGGATGCTATTGTGAATGCAGCAAACTCAACCCTTCTCGGGGGAGGCGGAGTTGATGGCGCTATCCATCGTGCAGGAGGGCCAGCAATCCTTGAGGAGTGCAAAAAGATTGGCGGCTGTCCCACGGGAGAGGCGGTAATCACCGGCGGCGGCAACCTCAAAGCTCGGTTTGTAATCCACACGGTCGGTCCGGTCTGGAGGGGAGGAAATGCGGGCGAAGCCAGACTGCTTGCCAGCGCCTATAAAAACTCCCTCCGGGCTGCCAAGGAAAAGGGGATTAAAAGCATCTCCTTCCCCTCGATCAGCACCGGTGCCTATGGATATCCGATTGCTGATGCTGCTCAGATAGCCCTTGCCATGAGTATTGAACATTTGAAGGGGATTACCAGCGTAGAGAAGGTGCGATTCGTTCTCTTTGGCGAAAGTGCGTACAGGGCCTATCAAAAAACTTTAACCTCGATAGCCAAAGATGATCCATCGATTTCTGTGGTCAATCCTTAAGATCCTGTTGAAAAACAGGCTCTTGTTTTGCTTAAAGGAGGGTAAATGATATTCGAACAACTCAATCCAAGCGCCTGCAGGACATACCTGGTTGGGTCAGAAAAGACCAGGGAAGCTGTTCTCATCGATCCTGTCCTGGAGCAGGTAAAAGAGTATCTTGAAAAAATAAAAAATGAACGGCTCACGCTGAAATATATCATTGATACCCATACCCACGCAGACCACATTTCAGGCGGATCAGCCTTGACGGATGTAACCGGTGTGCCCTATGTGATGCACCCCAACGCACCTGCCCGCTGCCCATCTATCCGGATCAAAGAAGGTGATGAACTCAAGATTGGCGAACTGATCTTTAGAGTGCTCTCTACGCCAGGGCATACCAAAGACAGCATATCGCTCATCTGTTCAGATCGGATGTTCACCGGGGATGCCCTCTTTATCGGAGAAGGAGGAGCAGGGCGCACCGACCTGCCAGGTGGTGATCCGGGAGAACACTACGACACGCTGTTTAAAAAATACTATCCTCTCGACGACCGTCTGCTCATCTATCCTGCCCACGACTATCACAACCACACCCATTCCACCCTTAAAGAAGAGAAGGGGAAGAACGAGCGCTTCAAGCTCCGTTCAAGGGAGGAATATGTTCGCTGGCTTTCCTCCCTTGCCCTGCCTCCGGCAGACTGGATGAAGGACGTCATAAAGGCAAACTATAGCTGCGCTCAGGATCCCCGGGCTGCCTGGATCCCGGTGGACGCTCCCTCCTGTGAAGTTGGCGGGGGCATGACCGGGGGTGGTGTCAACGCCCAGGTCGCCCCTACGCTCACCCCGCAAGAGGTGAAAAACAGGGCTGCCTCTTCCCTAATCGTTGATGTGCGGGAACTTGATGAATATGCTGGACCCCTGGGACACATTGAGGGAAGCAGGTTGATTCCTCTCGGACAACTGCCTGCCCGCCTCCAAGAATTAGAAGCATACCAAGACCAAGAGGTCATTACCGTGTGCAAGGCGGGGTTCCGTTCCCAGACTGCTGCATCCATCCTCAAGCAGGCTGGTTTTTCCCGGATTTACTCCATGCAGGGCGGGATGACAGAGTGGAATAAGCTGAAACTCCCTGTCAGCAAAAAACAATCCTCCTAAAGAAGAAAGGACAACGCTATGGCTCCCTTAACTCTTGTCATTGTAGGCGGCAATGCCGCCGGCATGAAGGCAGCCAGCCGAGCCAGGAGGCTCAATCCAGACTGCCGGATCATGGTCTTCGAACAGAAGGCATACGTCTCCTATGGTGCCTGCGGTCTCCCCTATTTTACCTCCGGGGTAGTAAAAGAAAGGCGGGATCTTGTCGTACGATCCCCCCAGTATTTTAAGAACGTGGACAATATCGATGTGCATACCGGCCATAAGGTCATCCGGCTCAATCCTTCAGATCGGACCATTACGGTTAAAAACCTTCAGACAGAAAAAGAGCAAACCGTATCCTTTGACAATCTCATTCTGACTACCGGCGTTACTCCCGTAATACCCCCACTTCCCAATATTAATCTCCCTCGCATTTTTACCGTGAAAACCCTGGAAGATGGAGAGACAATCCGCCAATGCATACGGGGAGAGAAGTGTAAAGAAGCTGTGATTGTGGGAGCAGGGCTCATCGGCCTGGAGATGGCTGAGAACCTCCACCGCGCAGGGCTCAAGGTGAGCGTGGTCGAACTGCTCCCCCAGGTCCTTCCACCGTTCAGCCCTGAGATTGCCTTTTCCGTGGAAAAACATCTCAGAGAAAAAGGCGTTGGGGTATTCCTCGGTGAACGGGTCAAAGGGTTCGAAGGGGACGAGAAACAGGGCGTTAAAAAGGTGGTAACGGAACAGAGGGAACTGAAAGCTGACCTCGTGATTCTCTCCATCGGGGTAAGGCCAAATATAGAATTGGCAAAGGCAGCAAACATTCTCCTCGGTCCAACAGGCGCTATCCAGGTCAATGAACGGATGGAAACAAGCATGTCTAGCATCTTTGCTGCAGGCGATTGTGCTGAAACAAAGAGCCTCCTTACAGGGAAACCGGTGTGGGTGCCCCTGGGTTCAATTGCCAACAAACAAGGCAGGGTCGCCGGAGAAAATGCAGCTGGCGGCAGTGCCACCTTTAGAGGGGTTCTGCCCAGCATCATCACCAAGGTCTTTGATCTGACCATAGCAAAAACCGGACTGAATGAACAGGAGGCAATCAAAGCTGGTTTTGCTGTAGAGCGATCCATCGTGCTCCCTTTTGACAAGGCACACTATTATCCTGGTGCAAAACCTCTGCTCCTTAAAATGATCGCTGATCGTATGACCCGACGTATTCTGGGAGGCGAGATCCTGGGAGAGGCGGGCGTGGACCTGTGAGGATCTCTCGCAACTGGATGTAGCCTACTCACCGCCCTATTCTCCTGCCATGGATGCACTGATTACCGGAGCAAATGTGCTCCTCAATAAGTTCTCTGGAATCTATACTGCCATCTCTGCTGATGAACTGAAACAGAGAATAGACCGGGAGGAGCTTTTTCTCCTTCTTGATGTGAGAACTGATGCAGAGTATCAGGCTGGACACATCCCCGGCGCCCTGCACATTCCTCTTGATAAGCTTCGTGAACGCTCTTCGGAGTTAAAAGGAAAGACTACCGGGGCCTTGGTGGTCTACTGCGGTCAGAGCCTGAGAAGTTATCAGGCCTCTCGCATTCTGAAAGAATTAGGACTGGGCGAGGCAATAAATCTCGAAGGCGGTATGCGCATGTGGCGGTGGGAGAAAGAGAAGGCTTGACAACAGCAAACTCAATATGTTATTAATAATAATTACTATTGTTAATTAAGGATTTGCCATTGTCGTTGCACCAAAAATTCAGGATGACCCGTCAGCGACAGGTCATCCTCGACGAACTCAAAAAAGTACATACCCATCCTACCGCTGACCAGGTCTATGCAATGACCAGGGGGCGTCTGCCCCGGATAAGCCTGGGGACGGTTTACCGCAACCTGGAGATTCTCTCTGCGTCAGGATTAATCCAAAAATTAGAACTGGGCCGCGCCCAAAAACGCTTTGACGGAAACGCAGAAAATCATTACCACATTCGCTGTGTTTCCTGTGGCTGCGTAGACGATGTAATGTGCAGCATCCTGACTTCTATAGAACAGGATCTGTGCAAAACGAGCGAGTACGAAATTCTCGGCCACAGACTGGAGTTTCTCGGGGTCTGCCCCCGGTGCAAAGACAAGAGAACGGGCACTCGGAAGAAAATGAAAAAAGGAGGTTCTTATGGGATTAAAGGGGTCACGGACTGAAATAAACATTCTGACGGCTTTTGCCGGAGAATCGCAGGCACGGAATCGTTACACCTTCTTTGCCAGCCAGGCAAGAAAGGATGGGTTCCAGCAGATCGCTCTCATCTTTGAGGAAACAGCCAATCAGGAGAAAGAGCATGCCAAAAGACTATTTAAACTGCTTAAAGGTGGTGAGGTTGAGATTCGGGCAGCCTTTCCTGCCGGTCTCATAGGCACGACCTCGGAAAACCTTAAGGGTGCTGCTGCGGGAGAACACTATGAATGGAACGAGATGTACCCATCTTTTGCCAAAGTTGCCCAGGAGGAAGGGTTCACCGATATTGCCAAGATATTCAATGCCATCTCCGTCGCCGAAAAGCAGCACGAGAGAAGGTATCGTGGCCTGCTTGCCAATGTTGAGGCGGGGACCGCATTCAAGAAGGATAAGGTTGTCAAGTGGCGTTGTCTTAACTGCGGATATGTCTCCGAAGGTAAAGAGGCGCCGGATAAATGCCCGGCGTGCGATCATCCCCGGGACTATTATGAAATCCTGGCAGAGAATTGGTAAGAACTATAGAATAAAAATTCCCTGAAAGGAGGCAACCATGAAGAACCAATGGAGTTGCAACAATTGTGGTTATGTCTTTGCAGCCGAAGAGGTGCCAAACACCTGTCCATCCTGCAAGCAGAAGTGCACCTTCATTAACGCCACCTGTTATACCCCTGACTGCGGCGGGCCGGAGTCAGGCAACATTGATCCTCGCCTGATCCAGAGCCCGAAGCAAAACAAAAAAACATCCTGAAGGGCTTAGCTTAAATGGCGTGCCATTTATCAGCCCGCTGAGGAGAACCATATGGACCCAAAAAGTTTTTTCAAAATAAGCTACGGTGTTTACATTATAAGCTCCAAAAAAGGGGGGCGTTTCAACGGCCAGGTAGCCAATGCCATGATGCAGGTAACCTCAGACCCTCCTCAAATTGCCCTGGCACTTAACAAGAACAATCTCACCCATGAGTTTATTAAGGACAGCGGGGTGTTTACCCTTTCCATCCTTTCTCAGGATGCCCCGTTAAACCTCATTGGAGGGTTTGGATTCAAGTCCGGAAGGGATGTAGACAAATTCGCCGATACTCCTTACCGGGTGGGCAGGAACGGCTGCCCTTATCTTACCGAGAATGTCCTGTGTTACTTAGAGGGGAAGACCGTCAAGGATGTGGATGTCGGAACACACACCATTTTTGTGGCAGTAATTACAGATGCTGAGGTCTTGAGGGAAGGCGAGCCCATGACCTATGCCTACTACCATCAGACAAAACGAGGAACGACCCCCAAAACAGCACCTACGTATGTAGAAATAAAAAAGGAGGAGAGGGCAATGAAAAAATACACCTGTAAAGTCTGTGGCTATGAATATGATCCGTCTCAGGGGGATCCCGAAGCAGGGGTCGCTCCCAATACCCCTTTTGAGAAACTTCCTGCTGACTGGGTCTGCCCGGTATGTGGGGCAGGAAAAGACCAGTTCGAAGCACAGGGATAATCGCGGAGAAGGAAAGGGAAGAATATGAAGGTAGCACTCAAACACGGGATTTACTGGGTTGGCGCCATAGACTGGAACCTCAGAGATTTCCACGGCTACACCACCAGGAGAGGCACCACCTATAATGCCTATTTGGTTATGGGAGAAAAAGTAGCCTTAGTGGATACGGTCAAGGCGCCCTTTTTCGAGGAAATGCTCTCCAGGATCCGGGAGATCATCGACCCGGCGAAGATAGAGTATCTGATAGTCAATCATGTGGAAATGGATCACTCCGGGTCATTGCCTCTGCTCAAGCAGGCCCTCCCCCACATAAAGGTATTTTGCAGTCCAAGAGCAGAGGAAGAACTCAGGCTTCACTACGGAAAAGATCTTGCCCTTTCCATTCTGAAGACCGGGGACGTCCTCGATCTGGGAGGAAAGTCACTTACCTTTGTGGAAACGCCGATGGTCCACTGGCCCGATTCGATGGTAACCTATGTCAGGGAGGACAAGGTTCTCCTCCCCAACGACGCCTTTGGTCAGCACATCGCCTCCACTGAGCGGTTTGATGACGAGCTGGGCTTCGATTGTATCCTGCCTGAAGCAACCAAGTACTATGCCAATATCGTTATGCCCTATGGGGCGCAGGTCTTAAAGGCACTCGACGCCTTAAAGGGGATAGAGATTGATGTCATTGGACCGAGTCACGGCATCATCTGGAGAAAGCATATCCCGGACATCGCCGCAACCTATGAAAAATGGGCAAAGGGAGAGGCGGAGAAAAAGGCGCTCATTGTATATGACACCATGTGGGGGAGCACTGAAAAGATGGCCAGAGCCATCTATCAGGGCTTAACAGAGGAAGGGATACCAGCCAGGATGTACCGTCTGAGCACCTCAGACAAGTCGGATATCGTCACAGAGGTGCTTGAGACCAGGGGGCTTTTACTCGGCTCTCCTACCATTAACAACGGCCTTTTCCCCAAGGTCGCTGAGTTTGCGACCTACATAAAAGGACTTCGTCCGAAGGGAAGGATATCCGCGGCCTTTGGCTCTTACGGCTGGGGTGGCGGGGCAGTGAAGGCTCTGGTGGCGGAGTTGCAGGCTTCGGGCATGGAGATGGCAGAGGAGCTTCAGGTTAAATTTGTCCCGGACCGCGAAGCCCTGAGCGCTTGCGAAGAACTGGGAAAGAGGGTTGCCCGGAAGATAAAAGGAAGTTAAGAAAAGTCCTGCGGGGCAAAGAAAGGGGCGTGAGATGAATAAACAAGGATTGGTGATGACGGTTACCTGTCTGTGCCTCGGTCTCTTCTGGCCCTGGAATGCACTCGCCATTCCTCAAGTAAGCCCGGTCTCCAGCGGGTGTCTGGGGTGCCACAATTCCGCCACGCCTGGGATCGTGCTGGACTGGTTTAAGAGCCGGCATGCTACTGTCACCGTAGAGGAAGCGCTCCAAAAGCCTGTCATAGAAAAGAGGGTATCTATCACCGAGGCACCAAAGGGTGCAGCTCAGACAGCCGTTGGTTGTGCAGAATGCCACACGGCAAACCCGGAAAAACACAAGGATACGTTTGACCATAACGGGTATCGGGTGCACGTTATTGTAACGCCAGAAGACTGTGCCGCCTGTCATCCGGTTGAGACCAATCAATACGACAGAAACCTCATGTCCCATGCCTATGGCAATCTGAACAATAATCCGGTCTATCACTCGCTCCTTGATTCGGTGAATGGCATACAATCCTTTCAGAACATGAAGACGGCCCTCAAAACCCCCGATGCCGAGACGAATGCAGATTCCTGCCTGTACTGCCACGGCACTGCCATCAAGGTGAATGGCATGAAGAAGAGGGGAACATCTCTGGGGGAGATGGCTTTCCCTGTACTGTCCGGCTGGCCCAACCAGGGAGTGGGGAGGATCAACCCGGACAGCTCTCTGGGTTCCTGCACCCCCTGCCACACGCGGCATTCTTTCTCCATTGAGATGGCACGAAAACCGGAGACCTGTTCTGAATGCCATAAAGGCCCTGATGTGCCGGCTTATAATGTCTACATGGTCAGCAAGCACGGGAACATTTATTCGGCCCTCAATGGTGAATGGAATTTCAAGGCGGTGCCCTGGACTCTGGGAAAAGACTTTAAAACACCAACCTGTGCAGTGTGTCACATAAGCTCGGTGGTAACCCATGCCGGTGCAGTGGTTTCAGAACGGACACACGCGATGAATGACCGTCTGCCCTGGAGACTCTTCGGCCTGATCTATGCCCATGCACACCCTGTATCTCCCGATACCACGATCATAAAAAACAAGGCCGGCCTGCCCTTGCCAACCGAACTCACCGGCGAGCAGGCATCTGAGTATCTGATCGATGCAAAGGAGCAAGAGAAGCGGCTGAAGACCATGGAGCGGCCCTGTCTCGCTTGCCACAGCACCGACTGGGTAGAGCAGCAGTTTAATCGCTTTGAAAACACTATCAAGACCACAAACGAGATGACTCTGAGCGCCACCAAGATCGTGAGTACAGCCTGGGAAAAGGGTGTTGCCCGGGGGCTGGCTCAGAATGACAGTATTTTCAATGA
Organism: Pseudomonadota bacterium; assembly: GCA_026388815.1. Lineage (GTDB taxonomy): Bacteria > Desulfobacterota > WTBG01 > JAPLJA01 > JAPLJA01 > JAPLJA01. Next base: position 15,690 of record JAPLJA010000080.1, on the reverse strand, counting down.
GGCCATTGAAAAAAAGTGGGTAGAACAGTGGCTCTTTTTTGCCAACTCCACCCGCTTCGCCTCGGCGATGATCGGCGCTGACTACGGTGCCTTCGCTAATGGCAGGTGGTATCTGAGCAAAAATCTCCAGGAGATGTCTGACCTGCTTGAATGTAAGTTGCGGGGGACAAAAAAAGAGAAAAGGCCATAACCAGACCATACATAATGGTGGGGTGGTATTAAACAGAAAGAGAAAGGAGTTTGCCCATGACAGAAAGACAGCAAATCTACAAATGTGAGGTGTGCGGAAATATCGTTGAGGTCCTCCATGCAGGGGCTGGAAAGCTGGTGTGCTGCGGAGAGCCCATGAAACTTTTTGTGGAGAACACGGTTGATGCATCAAAGGAAAAGCATGTCCCGGTCATTGAAAAGACTGCAGCGGGGGTGAAGGTAAAGGTCGGCAGCGTTGCCCATCCCATGGAAGAGAAGCACTACATCGAATGGATCGAGATCATCGCCGACGGGAAGGCCTACCGCCAGTTCTTAAAGCCAGGCGATGTCCCTGAAGCGACCTTTGATATTGCAGCAACGAACATTAGCCCAAGAGCGTATTGCAATCTGCATGGTCTGTGGAAAGTATAGGTAGAGTTCTGAATAAGATTCTTCTCTGCTCACAACATTTTTTCGACAATTCTAAGAGGGCGGGGCATGCCCCGCCCCTACAACCTTGTTCTCATGCTTTATGCAGATTTTCAGGTAATCGGTGATCAGCAATAGTGCGTTTAATATCCTCATCGGCGGAGAGGCGGGACAGGGGCTGGTAACAGTGGGTGAGATACTCGCCCGGAGCCTGGTGAGGAGTGGCTATTCCATCGTCGTCACCCAGAGCTATCAGTCAAGGATCCGGGGCGGGCACAACACGTTCTCGATCCGGGTGGGCACTGAAGAAATCCTCGCACCGCAGGAATCTATTGACTTCCTCGTAGCACTCAATGCAGAAACCGTTGTCCTTCACAGGGAAAAGTTGCTGCCTCAGGGATTTATCATCGCTGATGAGACTTCTGCCTGTGATGACGACGCCTGCCTGAAAGTCCCCTTCAGGCAACTGGCTCCGGAGCGATATGCAAACATCGTAGCGCTCGGCGTCACCGGTGCCCTCCTCGGTCTCAACGAAGGGATTATCGGTCAGACCATGGATGACTTCTTCGGCAGGAAACACGCCGACCTTGCCGGGGAAAACCAGCAGGCGATAACAGCGGCCTTTCAATGGACTGCCGGCAAGGATTTATCACGCGGGCACCTTCCCTCGATTCTCAGTCCTCGCCGGTTCCTGATGATGAACGGCAATGATGCCATTGCCCTGGGCGCTCTCTCGGCAGGGCTCAAATTCTACGCCTTCTATCCCATGACGCCATCCACCTCTATTGGTCTCAGCCTGGCAGCCCGGGCAAAAAAGATGGGGGTGGTTGTAGAGCAGGCTGAGGACGAGATTGCCGCCATCAACATGGCTATCGGGGCATCCTTTGCCGGAGCACCGAGCATGGTGGCTACATCCGGCGGCGGGTTTGCCTTGATGGTGGAAGGCGTAAGCCTGGCAGGAATGACCGAAACCCCGATGGTAATTGTCGTTGCTCAGCGCCCTGCTCCGGCAACCGGCCTGCCCACGCGCACCGAGCAGGCTGACCTGCTGTTTGTTCTCCACGCCGGTCACGGCGAGTTTCCCCGGGCGATCTTCGCCCCCGGAACCGTTGAAGAATGTTTCCATCTCACCCGCAGGGCGCATGCATTTGCAGAGCGATACCAGAGTCCGGTGTTCCTCCTTACGGATCAGTTTCTCGCCGACTCGTACCGGGCCGTGTTCCCTTTTCATCTTGAGGACATATCGCCAATCCAGCCGGGGAGAGAACCAGTTCCTGTCTCGCTTCCCTATAAGCGCTATGCCATAACAGAGAGCGGTATCTCTCCCCGTCTCCTCCCGGGAATGACCGAACGTCTCGTTGTTGCGGGAAGCGATGAACACACAGAAGACGGACACCTGACAGAGGACCTCTCGGTCCGCAAGGAGATGGTGGAAAAACGGCTCAGGAAATACCGGGGGATGCAGAGCGAAGTGATACCTCCGGAAATCAGTGGGGACGAGAAACCAGAAATCCTGCTTGTCTCATGGGGATCGATCAGGGGTGCGGTTCTTGAGGCGGCCTCCATCATGAGGAGAGAGGGGAAGCGAGTAAAGACGCTCTCTTTTCCCCAGGTCTGGCCCCTGGTGCCCGAACTATTTCTGCCGGCCCTTCAGGAGGCAGGGAAGGTGGTATGTGTGGAAGGAAATGCAACCGGGCAGTTTGCAGGCTTGATCCGCCGGGAAACCGGATTTCATATCGAAAAGAGGGTGCTCCGTTATGATGGATTGCCCCACACCCCGGAATCAATTCTGCGTGAGCTATGATGAAACGGAAATCTTTTACGAGCAGCGCTACCGAATAACGATGAACGATAACCGATTGATAGAAACTGCCTGGTGCCCTGGCTGTGGAAACTTCTCTATCTTAACGGCCCTGCAGCAGGCGCTTGCAGCGAGCGGCCGAAAACCCCGAGAGATCCTGTTCGTCTCCGGCATCGGCCAGGCTGCCAAGGCACCCCACTACCTGAACGTGAACCTCTTTGACGGCCTCCATGGCAGGGCTCTGCCGGTTGCAACCGGCGCCAAGCTTGCCAACCATGCATTAACGGTTATCGTTGAGACTGGCGACGGGTGTGCCTACGGTGAGGGCGGAAACCATTTTCTCGCAGCCATCCGCCGAAACATCGATGTAACGCTCCTTGTCCACAACAACCAGATTTACGGCCTCACCAAGGGGCAGGCCAGCCCAACCTCAGACGAGGGATTCATCACCAAAGCCCAGCCTGAGGGCTCCCCCTCAACCCCTTTCAATCCCGTAGCAGTGGCTGTAGCCATGCACGCCGGCTTTGTCGCCCGCTCCTTTGCCGGGATGGCTGATCACCTTTCTGCCCTGATTCAGCAGGCTATTGTCCACCGGGGGTTTTCACTCATTGACATCCTCCAACCCTGTGTTTCTTTCAACAAGGTGAATACCTTTGCCTGGTATAAAAAGCGATGCTATGATCTACCCCCGGAATATGACCCCTCCAAATGGGAGGAGGCCATGAAAACAGCGCAGGAGTGGGGTGACAGGATTCCCCTTGGTCTCATTTATAAAAATGACCGGCCTTCCTTTGACGAACACTTTTCCGTCCTGAACCGGGGCCCACTGGTGGAGCAGGAGTTCAACCGGGAGATGCTCAAAGAGATTATGGAAGAGTATGGTTAAACCTCAGAAAAAACTATTAACCACTGCCCTTCATACCAATTGCCGGGTCTCTCTTCATTCCTTAGCTAACTACCCATTTTATTATCCATGAACAGAGAGGCTGCTGTGATTCTTTTTATGACCATCTTCCTCCTGCTCTATGGCGGGGTACATTACTACATCTTCCTGAAGGCAAGGGCTGCTTTTGCCTTTGGCGTCTGGCCTGGCGTTTCCCTGGCACTCGTCATGGCGATCATGATCTCCATGCCCGTCCTGACGCGCTTTGCTGTAAGGTATGGTTTTGAATCTCCGGCGCGCCTGTTGGCTTTTGTCGGGTACCTGTGGATGGGATTCGTGCTCCTGTTCTTCACCTGCTCGCTCCTGATTGATCTCTACCGCCTTCTCGTATATGCAGCCGGCCTTATCCTGCGCCGGGATTTTTCTCAGCTCATCCCCTCGACGCGGTATCTGTTCTTTCTGCCTCTCCTCTATTCTCTCTTCACAGCAACATACGGTTACCTCGAAGCAAAGTCTGTTCGCGCAGAAAGAATAACGATAAAGACCTCGAAAATCCCCCGGGAGACAAGAAAGCTCACCATAGCCCAGATCTCAGATCTTCATCTTGGATTGATTATCAGGGAGAGCAGATTAACAAGAATCCTGGAAGAAGTGAAAAAGGCAAAACCAGATATCGTGGTGTCAACCGGTGACCTCGTGGACGAACAGATCAACCACCTTGCAGGGTGTGCTGAGCTTTTCAGGGAAATCCGCCCCCGGTACGGAAAATTTGCGGTAGCAGGGAATCATGAGTTCTATGCGGGGCTTCCTCATGCACTACAATTTATCCAGGATGCCGGATTCTCTGTCCTGAGAGGAGAAGGGATAACCATTGCCGGGGCGATCAACATCGCCGGTGTAGATGATGATCAGGCTGGAAAGCGCCTCGGCCTGATGAAAGAGGTTTCAGAACCCTGGCTCCTCTCACGGCTTCCCCGGGAACACTTTACGATCCTGCTCAAACACCAGCCGCGGGTGGAGAAAGGCTCAACCGACCTTTTTGATCTCCAGCTTTCCGGTCACACCCACAAAGGGCAGTTTTTCCCTTTTAACATCTTCACCCACTACATTTACCCGGTTGATTCTGGCTTTGTAAATCTCGGGAATAATGCGTATCTTAATGTGAACAGGGGTGCAGGAACGTGGGGGCCGCCGATTCGCCTTCTCTCTCCTCCGGAGGTGACCATTATCGAATTGATTCATGAGGATAAACAGGAATAAAAAGGGGCCGGCAAGAACCGGGCACTACCTCTTGCTCACTACACGAACCAGATAATACTGATCCCTCTTCAGGACATTTACAATGACAGCACCTATGCAGGGCCTCACCAGCATAGCCTTTTCTTTTGTATCAACAAGATTAAAAATCTCCACACAGCAACTGCTGATACGGGTCGTGTCAGCCACAGAGTAGGGCGCTTCCATACATTCCTGGCCCGCCCGGTAGCGTGGATTCACAAAATTGGCATGGACGGCAGTCCAAGTGCGCAGGAGGTCCTCGAACTTTCCAAAGGGCTTTCCAATCATTTTGCTTAAGCCCTCCACAATAGCCTCTCCCATCTCTGCAGGGAATTTTCCCCAGTCTTCCGGCTGCCTCGAAAGATATGTCTCGTCTAATGCCAGTTGTTTCAGATCTTCCTCTGAAGGAAGCCTTTCAGGCTTAAATGGAGAAAGTTCAATGGTGGTTTCAAGGAACTGTTCATATTCCTGTTCCAAGGGAAAGGACGAGGCTACAAGATTTTTTCCTCCATGTTCAGAGGCATGGTACCAGGGTGCTGCATCGTGTTTGCAGATGACATCCCAGGTGTGAGGCTCTGCATGGGCAACATTAATCTTCAAGGCCTCACAGGGATTCTTTTCAGCCCTGCCCATTTCAACGCCCTTCCCTTCCATCTGCTTCTTGAGCATGGCCAGGGATTGATCATCCAGCCAGTAGCAGTATTTTAATATTTCGTTCTCGTTTGCGACCATAATTAACCTCTCTTTCAGTGATTAAGTCATTTTGCCTTTCTGTTTGTCTTCATAAACGACTATTAAGTGATTGTGCACCCAATTTAATGAGATTAGCATTGCATTCATTTGTAAAAGCATAAAGTGATTTCCCCCATGTGACAATCTCCTGACAGAACCATTCAGTTTTGCTATGGGGTGCGGCGTAGGCAATGAACACAGAATCGGCAAGGGCGGCAACAAAGTAATTCCGTAAAAGGGCTGTGTCTGCCGTGACGCGGCGCTGCTTATCTGTAAACAGTGATAGAAATAATAGTCTGCCTTCCTCAAGTGGCTTTTTGTATTCTGCCCTTATCCTCATTCCATTGATGCTTCGGGCAGGACACAGAATGATAGGCTGGTTCCCCCGCAGAAAAATTCTCAAACACTCCTGTTCAATGGGGGAGTGGAATCCCCCGATAACTGTTATCTCTTTTTCCTTCAAGCTCTGGGCAAAATCATAGGTCTGTATGATTAGGGTACCGGGACACTTCACTGAACAGAAAATCGCTAGCAGTTTGTGCTGAAGGATATCAAGATTGCCCAGCGTTGAGATGACTCTTGGGGTTTGTTTGCCCAAAAAATGTTGAAGTTTTGAGGGATAAAGTGAGGTACCCTTTTCGATAAAGGTATTCATAACATTTTGTTTTATAAAAGAATTTGTTTTTTTCAAATTCTATTAGAAAGAATTATAAATTGATTGCTAATAGACTGCTAATAGACTGCTATGGTAGACGGTAACGCGCCCAACGACCCTTTCCTTCACGCTCCAATAAACTATTTCTGACCATTTTCTTAAGTAAATAAGAGGCACGCTGAATTTCTACACGAAGCGAATTGCGACAATCAGAATTAGTGATGAACCCATGTTCTTGCACGTAGGCTAAAATCTTTTCTTCATCGGTCTTAGGTGGTGCTGGTGTAGGGATTTTCACTTCAGCAGGTACCCTCAGGGTATAAGATGCCCATCGCCTGGTGCCGTGTTGTTCAATTAAACCCAATTGCACAAGCCCCCGCAACTCCCGATTGGCAGTCACTGAATCCACGTGATTCAAACGTTGGAAGTCGCTATTTGTCATATTTTTATTGTGCCGAAGGTATACAAGTGCAAGTCGCTGTGTATCATTGAGTGGGAAGCCGGCAAACTGGTTCAGCCATGTAATTGCATCCGGGCTCATCAATGTATGGCTGTAAAACGTTACCCAGAAGGATGATCTTTTGTCCTGAAATTTTGGTGGCTCCAGGTTGGCTTTGCGCATTGCTGAGAGCATTGTTTGAATGCCGCTACCGCGATTTTCAACAAGGTGCAAGTCCTCCATAAGTCGCATCAAGACACGGTTGCGGGTGGACTGCTCTTCTTCGAGTGTTTCTTCCGTCACGTTTCCATACAAACCCCCTGGGTTCTGGATTTCTAACCGATCGGCAAACAGACGAATCTGGATGTAACTCCCGCGCACAAAGCTGCTGTAGTCACGGTGTGCTACTGCGTTTACCACTGCTTCGCGTATAGCCTCCTCAGGATATTCCGGTATGTCACGTCGCCATAACCCTTCAATGAGACTGCTTTTGCGGATACTTGCCAGCACATGTCTGGCAGCATTTTCTACCATTTCCGGAATCGTTCCTTCAAATTTACGGTTGTCTAAAAACCGCTCACCGCGCGGGGTCTTTTCTGTCTCAGTTGTGCCGTAGTACTGTAAGAAGGTTATCACCAGTTGGGGTTCGAAGGCCTGGGGGTAGTTACCGAACACCAGTAAGCCGGCCAGTGTCGGGCGGAGCACTCCTTCAACTTTTTGAGTGATTCGCAGTTGTGACAGCACCTGTTCAAATGACTGGTTTAAATATGATGCATCGGGCCGGGTTCGTCTTAACTGCACTAAATAATCATCGAGTTTCTCTCGATTCAGGTCTTCAAGGGTGACATCCTTCACCGGTTCTTCATCGAATGTGGGTTGTGTCCGGGCGCTCACATAGCCAAAGATTTCATAATCCGTCATCTGCCGGTTCGTGTTTCCTACCCGAATGTAGGAACCCTTGTGCAGACCTTTCGGTTTGTAGTAACACGGTTTTTGCTCTGCAGGAATTTCAGAGATCTCAACGGCTACGACCGTGTTTCCGTCAATGTCTTCGACGGTAAAGTCAGGGCGTAAAGGCGGCTCCATTTCAGATGATGCCAAATCACTGATAATTTTTTGTAGATCATGTGCATTGCTGACGCCAACGATTTCAAAATTCCGATCCTCCTCCAGTCCAAACAGCATTACCCCGCCGCCTGGACGGTTGGCAAATGCAGAGAGGGACTCATACAGCCGTTGTGGTGTTCCGCCGTGCGCTGATTTTACTTCTATATCGTCCAGCTCGCTCTGGTGGCGCTGGACTTCAGTGATCAGTTGGAGGAGTTCCTCACGGGTCATGCGTCATCCTCTTCCTGACTATCCTGCCCATTCTGGTACACAGAAATATGAGAAATATGAACCCGCCCCCAATGCTGGTCCCTGTTTATACAGCGGCCCTTTCTCAAATTCCTCCATTAAGGTAGGAATCTGCATAGCGGATGCAAGGGTAAACTTTCCTTTGCTGAGATTAATTTTTCTGTAGTTACCGGCCCACTCATAAATTCCCCCCAGCCACACCTTGTGTATTTTGCAGATGCCTGAGGCGGTAAACCGATATGATCTTTCACAAGCCCGAACGAACGCATCCACAGTCCTTTTCAATGCTTCCGCCTCAACCCGATCCATCTCTGCCTTGCTTTTAATACCCAACAAATTTTTCAGTACCCGGCCGCGGGAACCAGGTTCAAATTGGGCTTCAATGAGGGTGGGGGTATCGTAACGGGAAGATTTTTTCATTTATTATCAGAGTCTCTTTTACTCCGGAGGAGATCGCGGAATTCAAAGCAACCTTTGCTACCAAGATAATGGATGAAATCTTCAGCAGCGGAGACAGTTTCTGGATCGGAACTTTGAAGTGTATTCGATAGGACTATCCTCAAATGTTCACGCCAGTCATAGATTCTCCATCCCTCTTGGTCACCCTTAATCATTAACTCAAAGCATTGCAGAGTTTCCCTGGGCATCTCTTGAGAAATAGAGGCCAAACACTCTGCGACAAGATGATCGGGTTCAATGTTACCTGTAAGCCTAAGCGCAGCAATAAGTTGATTAATGGCCCATTTATTCTCAAATTTCTTCGATGCAAACCACCAGCCAAAAGCTGCCATTTCTGATTTATGGTTGTTGGGCGCAGATGTTGCAATGGCAACACGGGTTTCCCAGAGAACCCGCAACCTTTTTAAGATTTCAGGCGGCACCGGTTTTTTCCATCTATGAAGATTTTCTCCAACATACGCAATTGCATGCCCTCTTACCTTGTCAGATGCTCGTTCCCAGAATTCCGTGAGAATGGGGTCTTTTAAATTGATTATTCCACGCCAGCAATATGCCATAAGATGTTCAGCAAGTCTCTCCTGAGGATCAGCCAATCCTCTCTTTTCTTCAGCGTCTATTTTTAGCTTTTTAATCGCTTCGATGTACTGCTTCCTGAGGATACCAAACACGTTGTCATACGGAGGACAAAATACGATATATGCATCCCATGCGGCCTCGCAAAACGCTTTCTCAGATTCGGTGCTAGGAAAAATTTGGTTAGTGTGATTTCTCGCCCAATCCATATCAAGCAGAACGATCCAGGGAAACCATTGCCCATAAACCGAACGAATTGCAAGTGACGGGTCTTGTGATATATCGAGATGTTTTTCTAAAATGGTTCTTACTTCTGGCATTTCATTGAATCCCCGGGAAAGCCTTTTTTTACCATCTGGTAATTTTTCAAAGTGTCTGCTGACCCACAAGGCATATCGTATGACCGTGTGCATTGCCTCGCCCCGAGTGGTATTAATAGAAAGCGAAGTTGGATCCATATTGGAACCTCCATAGCTCGCTTCATGTTCGGGAGTCGGGTCAGGATCATCAGTAAGTGGTTTTAAAATACTCCAAACTATCCCACGGTGATCAAAATGAATACATCCTTCACCTTCCTCAAACCCAGATGAAAGAAGATCGACAATAGATCTGCGTGTCCAGCCCCAATCAGGGTCAGAATCTTGCATTCTATTAGATTGACCTTGAATATCTAAGGGCTGTTTAACCGCCCATTGGCACAAATCAAACACAGGTTGCCACTCAAATGTACGCTTTTGCTTGAGGGCATCACGAAAGCCTATGATCAATCCACGTACATAGGTAGGATCGAGTCCTCTAAACCTCGGAGATTCTGTTGAAAACCTTCTGGGCTCTTGGGCTACAACGATTGATAACTCCCGAGATAGCCCGTCGGGTGATGGTGCCCTCGTATCTCCAGAATGTTGCCAGTTTTGCAGAAAAACGACTATATCAGTCACTGACATATTCTGAAGTTCTTCCGTGCTTTTAGGGCTGGCGGGACCCACCCATGTTGCGCCACTGTAGCTTAAAAAATCGGGGTGTTCTGGTTCTCCTAATTCTGACAGCAAGGAATCATAGTACTGTTTCCATTCTCCAGAGAGATGCCTTTTGAACCAAGAGAGACGACTGAGTTGCCATCTCTTTCGGTATTTTTCTGCATCTTCGTCTGTTGGTCGCTTACCAGTCATCTGTTCACGGGATTCAATAAAATCCTGGAGATCAGGTGCTTTTTTGATCCAACTTAAAATAACCTGTTGTTGCTCTGGTGAAAGCGATCCAAAACATTTATCTGAAAGAAGTGCATACTCATGGCGCATCACGTAATCGTCAAATAATTCCTGATCAGTAAGCTTGGAAGCAACAATATTGGGTACTTCATCTGAAAATAGCCTTATGATATGAAGGGCCATACGCCAGAAAATCTTCCAAGGCCGACCCTCAAGAATTTTAATGAGTTCGGAAACTTCGGTCTTTTTAGTTTCTGCTAAAAAAACGGCTGTATCACGGACACCAGAAACCAACATATCTTCAAGCCTATAGAGTTGGTTCTGTTCATGCTCTTCAATGGCCGGGCGCCAGATATGAGAATAATCTTCTGGACCCTTGTTGTCTGTACGTCTTTGTGAAAGACGAACAGTTGTTTCAAGAAGATCACAGAGCAGTTGAAATGCAGGTAATCCTGCCAATTTAACAAGCTCGGGAAAATCCTTTTCGAGAATCTTTTGATATTCCCATATATCAAATCGTGCTCTCGGCTGTGGAGGGAGACGATAGCCTCCTTCTGTTTCAGATTTATCTTTCTGTGTGGGATCAGGCAAAACTTCAAGAAGTATACCTGCGAGGTCTAACGATGCCGCAACTTGTCCACCTTTTGCAAAGTGAGCGATAAGCGAACCTAATTTTCGTGGTAGAAGAAGTTGATATGGGGATCTAGCCCATTCTGTAGCTTTTTCCACTAACCGGGCCACGATATCTGGGGGCATTTTTAATGCAGCATCTACCAGATCTTCAAGAACACTGACATTATCAGTATCAGGAATTTGAAGAAGAACTTCTGTCACGGTCTCGGGACTAAGTGATGCCATTCTCGCGAGATAGCGAGATTCAGGCCAGGGTGGAAAACCAATTGTACCCCTATCCTCATCTCGATTTGGTTTTGGCGGATTGCTGAAGAAACCTTTTGATTTAAGTGGTCCAATCCACTCTGGGTTTTCCAAATGGTCAAAGAAATATCGACGTAACCCATCATCTGTGACGAGTTTTACAAGTTGTGTCAAACAATCTTCATCAGTAGGCTTTCTCAAGAGTAGCAAATCTATTTCATTTATTAGGTCGAAAAATTTCATTTGACTCATTGTTGGTCCTCTATGTTATCTTGAGGCTGAAATAAATCAAAACCGGCCTTAAAGGGAGCGGGTCTATTCTTGAGTTCACCATGTTGCACCCAATTATAAAGGATTTTTTCGAGTCCGATGTAATCTTCGCCCTCAGCCTCGTATAGAATCGGAATGATTTCCAGAGATGTAAGTTGTTCGATTTCAGCATCCCACTTAGCTTGTTTTTCCTTATCAGATACGTTGAATAAGGGGAAAAAGATGTACCGTTTAGGTTTTTTGAGATTTCTAACGTCAATGAAAGATTTCCGAATGCTGTTAGCTTTTTTTAGAAGATCGCTAATATTTTTTTCTGATGGATTAAAGCCTAAGAATAAAATGTGTTCATAGGTAAAGAGGTTGAGCAAGAAGCCCGGCAAAAGGCTTTCATAGCCATATGCTTGCTCAAAAGTCTTGGTACCAAACACAAGTCTCTTTGGGTCACACATGCTGTCATCCGAATCATAATAGCCATGCAGATAGTAAATTGCTTTTGATAAGCCTTTGTGCAAAGGAAGATCGGGGTATGCGTGCACCCGCTCTATGTTAGTACTTGTTGACAGGTTATGTAACCATGGGTCGAAATTTGTTGTCACGTATGATTTAAAGGGAAGTCGGAGAAGGTAGTTCAAGGCTGTTCTGGAGGTGGGTACGTGCTTTGGGACAAGCTCCCGAAATGCCCTCTCATATTCGATAGAATTAGCTTCTTGGCATTCATCGATTAAGTCGTATAAAGTTTTATTGTTGGTTTTAACGTTACATCGGCGCGCAATGTCATGGACGGTTTCTCTCCACTGCTTTCCAGGTGGATTGGACATCCCAGCGCCAATAAACGCAACGTAACATCCATTCAATACAAGCCTTTCAGCTTCGATTTCTGGGTTAGTTCCAGTCGGCAGTTCTATCATGTCTGTTTTTTTACAACTCCCCTCGAAAGGTTTTAGAGAGGACGGATGGGATCACTCTGTTCGGCTCATTTTGCATCTTTTGCTGTAGGTAGCGTGCCTCTTCAACGCGGCGGTTAATCTCCCCTTAGCGTTCCTCCATAATCCCTTCATACACAAACGAAGGGCATGCCCCCTTACTTTCTCACCACGAGCACAGGTATTTTCGTGTCTTTATGGATTACGCCAAAGGTAACACTGCCAAGCAATGCTGCCTGCAGAGCGGTTCTGCCGTGGGATCCCATGATAATGAGGTCTGCTTTTGACTTCTCCGCCTCTTTCACGATTTCCTCTGCTGGATGACCATGCCTGATAACCTTTTTTGACTGAATGCCACCTTTCTCACATTGTTTTGAAGCTTTTTCAAGATAAGCCTCGGCAGCCTGTCGCAGATAATCACCAACCGGCTCTATGAGGCGGGTTGAGGTTGCTTCATTGGGAATTGACTGGGCCATAAAGAAACGATCATCAACTACAGCAAGCAGTGTTATCGTAGAGCCCATTTGTTTCGCCAGCCCGATTGCATATTTAACAGACTTCCCGGCTGTCTCTGAACCATCTGTTGGCACAAGAATCTTCGTAATCATAAATCCTCCTCTCATTTATGTTGCTCGCTCTCTCCCAAGGGATTTCCCGCTTAAAATCCTCTATAATACCTTCGCAGATAAAAGGCAAGGGGCAAACGCTGCGATGTCAAACGCTGCGAGTGTCAAGGCAAACGCTGCGAGATCTCTGAAAAAGTCAATAAACCAGGGTTCGGAGTGCGAATGAAGATTTTTTCGGTAACAATTCTTGTCGAGCGGAACGGCCGCAAACTCGGCTGTTTGAGCGGAAGCGAGTTTCGAATTTGCAGTGAAGCGAGAGTTAGAATTGTTCCGCCTCAGGCGGATTGCCGAGCAACGAGGAACCCTGTTTTTAGAGACTGGCTGCCCTTTCGGTTGACAGATTGCCTTCTCCGGTATAAAAGAACCGGGAGCGAGAAACCCGAAAAAAGGAGAAGCACGATGGCAAACAAGGGCGTTACGGTCATTGCCCGGGTCAGGGCAAAGGAAGGGAAAGAGGAGATGGTCAGGCAAGAGCTCGCGGCGCTCATAGCGCCGACCCGTTCAGAATCCGGCTGCGTTATGTACAACCTGCACCAGGGCGGTGATAATAAGGCTCTCTTTATGGTACATGAAAGCTGGGCGAGCAAGCACGACCTGGACGAACACCTGAAGAAGCCCTATCTGAAAGCCTTTTTGAAGAAGGCTAACGAGCTGCTGGTTGAGCCGGTGGAGATAACACTCTGGGAACAGATCGGATGAGCACGAACAGACTCTTCGTCCTCTTTGTCTGCTGTGCGGTGATTTTTACCGACATGGTGGGATACAGTATCATAGCGCCGAGCATTCCTCTCTTTGCCAAGCTCTTCGGGGCATCAGATGCCGTTATCAGTTACGCCTTTGCAGCCTATCCGGTTGCCTTCCTGCTCACGATCATCCCCTTTGGCTTCGTGGTTGACAGGATCGGCAAAAACCATCTCGTCATCGGCATCGGCATGTTCAGCCTTGCAGCAGCCTGTCTCGTTTTGATCCTTTCAGAATCCATCCTTACTTTTTCTCTGGCCAGGGCATTCCAGGGGATTGGCTCTGCTGCCTCCTGGGTGGCGGCTCAGCCGCTTGCCGCCCAGCAGATAGACACCTCCAAAAAGAAGGGGCTGGAGATTGGCTCTATCACCGTCGCCATGGGGCTGGGGATGATCCTGGGGCCCTTGATTGGAAGCATTGGCGGCTTGAGAACGCCCTTTGTAATAAACCTTTTCCTTGCCCTTGGCATCGGGTTTCTGAGTCTCCTCTCTCTGAGGGGAGAGCACCTTAAGGAAAAGGTGGTTAACTATAACTACCTCGCCATCATTAAACGAGCCAACATCGTCATCGCCTGTCTGGTGATCATGTTCCTCTACGCAAGTATCGGCATGATGGAGGTTCTCTTCCCCCTCTACATGGATTCCCTTGGTTATGTGAAGAGCAGTATCGGGATCCTCTTCTTTGTTCTTTCCCTCTTTCTCGTGATCGGCCAGCCCTTTACCGGCCACTGGATGAACAGGGTGGGTCCGCACCTGCCCGTCTTTATTGGCTTCTTCTCCATCGCCCCTGCGCTTTCTCTCATGGTCCTCTGCACATCCTTTGCAGGCTGGATCCCTGTCTTTATCCTTTTTGGAGTTGCCCTGGGCATGCTCATATCAGCCTCCATGCTCCTCATTGCATTGAACAGCAAACCCGGCGAGCAAGGTGCTGCCTATGGGATATGGAACTTTTCCTTTTCGGCAGGCTATCTTGTAGGGCCTGCTTTAGGGGGAACCCTCTCGGATATGTTCCGTATCTGGGCCCCGTCGGTGGGTGTCCGCGCTCCCTTTTTCTTCTTTTCGGTCCTCATCCTGATCTGTTTGGCGTTCTTCAGGCTCGTCATGGCGAGAACCGGGCAACCATCAACCAACATTTAGGCGGGGTGTTCCTAATCTGGTGGCTTTAGAAACAAGGGTCGTTGGGGATTTTGAAAACTCTTATGAACGTCATTGCGAGAGACAAAGTCTCGAAGCAATCTCAGCGTTTGCTTCATTACTTCTAACATTTTTAGATTGCTTCGTCGTCCGCCACGGCGGACTCCTCGCAAAGACAACAGAAGGTGCCTTTTCAACAGCCCACCGTTAACTTAGTTTTCGTCCTCGCCCTTCTGGATAAAAGGCAAGTTCACTTCCTATTCCGGAGGGCCTGGCGGGGACGGGACAACGTCTGCCTTTTGCGGGCGAATAAGGGAGGCCATGACGGAAATAATGAGCAGGGCGGCAATGACGCCCAGGGCTGTGGCAGTTGGGATTTTATAAAGGTCGGCGAGCAGCATCTTTGCCCCGACGAAGACCAGGACGGCGGAAAGTCCGTAGTGGAGATAATGAAACAGCTGCATCATCCCGGCCAAGGCAAAGTAGAGCGACCGCAACCCCATGATGGCGAACACATTGGAGGTATACACGATAAACGGATCAAAGGTAATAGCAAGGACCGCGGGGATCGAGTCAACAGCAAAGAGGATGTCGGTTGTTTCAACAAAGAGGAGAACGATAAACAGTGGGGTGGCGAAATAGCGCCCTGCCTTCTTGATAAAAAAATGACCGTCTTCGTAGCGATTTGAAACGGGCATGAAGCGGCGGAATATCCTGAGAACCGGGTTTCTCTCCGGATGAATCTCTGTTTCTTTCTGAAAAACCATTTTTATGCCAGCAAACACCAGAAATGCTCCAAAAAGGTAGATGACCCAGTGAAATCGTTGAATGAGGGTTATGCCGGCAACAATAAAAATGGCCCGCATGATAAGCGCCCCAAGAATGCCCCATAAAAGGACCTTTCGCTGGTAGTGCCGGGGCACACGAAAGTATGAGAAGATCATCAGAAAGGCGAAGATGTTGTCAACGCTGAGGGATTCCTCGACCAGATACCCGGTCAAGAACTCAAGCGCTGCCTGATGGCCGCGCCAGACGTAAATCCCCAGGTTAAAGACAAGGGCCAGGGAAACCCAGACGCCCGTCCACAGAAGAGCCTCCCTGATTTTCACCACCCGGGCC
>JAPLJA010000129.1 GCA_026388815.1 Pseudomonadota bacterium | reverse complement strand
GGCAAAACTGAACGGGACCAGTCCTCAAGGAAAGACCTCATCTTCATCATCCCTGTAAGAAATTTCGGGTGCGGCGCCTTGTACACTTCAGCAGTACCGTCAATGGTAAGGCCGTATTCCGATTCTACCGTCCCGCCGGTGTACCCGATGGAAACGGAAACCCGGTTTGAACCCTCAAGGTTGATAAACTTATCTCCTCCGGCGCTGGCGATGATAATATCAAGGCCGTCACTCACATAATCCAGGAGGGTCTGATGGGGCGTGCCGTCAGGATTGACCGTTGCGAGGGAGAGGCACTGCATCTTGGTAAGGAACTGCTTTATTTCCTCTCCAAGCTCTTTCTGATTCAGCTCCCTTAACGGTATGCCGAGCTTCTTGATGAAGTATTTTCCCTGTTCCTGTTGATCTTCAAACGTTAATCCTGGATCTGCCATACCGGATGACTCCTTGTGATAGAATACAAACCCGAAACTCAAAACAAGTTTACACCCCTGCAACCAGCACGCTAAAAAAAGCGGCTTGCACTTCTGCAGGAACTGATAAGCCCATCTTCTTAAACATGAGGTGCTCTGCCTGGGCATTTTTGAAGACCATCTGCTCCTGAACCGGCCGGTAATCGAAATCTGCCTTCCCTTCGGTCTGAGAATAAAAGGACTGATAGGCATTCCAGGCACAATTTCTCAATTGGCGGATCACGTCAAGGTCTATTCCCGGTTTCATGAAACGCCAGAGCGGTCCCCAGAAATCAGGAAGTCCCTCTATGCTTATCATGCTGTATTCCAGTCCGGCATCATCCGCCTGCTTGTTTACATGGCTATAAAAGATATCTCTCCCTCTGATATCAGCCTGGGGGAAATGGATAGCAACCCGGGTTGTCAATTCCTCCTGCTGACCGGTACTCAGATTCAGATTCGAGACAACAGCGTCAAGGAAAAGAAAAGGATATCCCTTCTTGACAAGGGACATGGTACCGACAAGGCGGATAAAGGTACCCTTGACACGATTCTCTGAACTCTTGTAAACTTCGACAAGCCTGACGCCCGTGCCGGCGCTTTCATGCTTTAAAATAATATTCGTTGAAAACGTGTCCTCAAGCTCGCTCTGCACGATAAACTCCCCGCATTTTTTCAAGTCCGGGATTTCAGGCAGGGAGTGGGTAAATTGTCTGGAAAGGCCGTCTGTTGAGGGCTTTAGATATTGCTTGATGAACATGTCGTTATGCATTCTTCTCCCCCTGCATAGAATATCTGTTGAGATACGCCGCAGCTTTTATAGCGCTCATCTCTATCCCAGCCTGTTAAGCCTTGCCAGTTCATCCGCTACCGCTTTCAGGCCAAGGCTCTCCAGTTTCTCCCGTTTTGGATAGCCGGTTGCCCTGTCCCAGCCCCGTGCCTGGTAATAATCATCCAGGAGCTGATCCATCTCAACCACGTGACCCTTAATCGGCCCCCGCTCAAGTGGCTCCGTCAGAAGCCGTGAGGGGAGATAGTCGTCCTTGCGACCAAACCCTTCACGGACATTGAAGCACCGCTCTATATTCCAGATCCTCTCGCCCGCCCGGCGGAGATACTCTTCATCGTTAAATTCCTCAATGCCGGTAGCCGCACAGAGCATATCCTTCAATTCCTTCACAGCCACCAGGTTAAGCGCCATGGGGAAAATACAGAAGATACCGGTCTCATACAGTGCGACTCTGTCCTGGTTGAATTTGCACATCTCTCCCTTTCCTTCCACTGCAAACCTGGTAGCTATGCCGGGCCCCATGATCTCCTGGGAAGACTGACCCACACAGTGACTTGCCCCCAGTGCAGCAGTGGCAAGGTTCAGGCCGCTCGCCTTGAGCCCGCGCGAGTCGTACCCGGGAAGCTCCAGTCCTTTGACGTGCATGGCACATTTCTCTGCGCCTTTCCCGATCTTCTGAGCAGCAATCCGGGTGCCTTCGGCCAGCAGGTCTCCGATCCCTTCCCGCCTGACGATCTTCTTCAAGAGTTTGATGATCACCTCATGATTGCCCCAGGTGAGGTCGAGGCCGCCCAGCTCATCTCTGGTAAGGATGCCCTTCTCATACAGCTCCATGGCAAACCCGATGGTGCACCCTGCCGTGATGGTGTCAACTCCGTAATCATCACAGATCCGGTTGGCTTCGATGATCATCTCCAGGCTGGTGTTGCTCACCTCTCCCCCGAATGAATACAGGGTTTCATATTCAGGCCCTTCCACCTCGTCTCCGGCATAAGGGCCGCTTTTAACTTTCAGGATATTGCCGCAATGGATATGACAGCGGTTACAGTAGGCATCTTTGATAAAGAGTTCACTCACCTTTTCTCCGGTAAGCCTGCCCTCCACATTTTCCAGCACGCCGTCCCGGTAATTTTTGACCGGGTATATTCCCAGCTCATGGCAGAAGCCGACTGCAGTAGCGGTCCCCAAGTGCTTGAACCCGGCGAACTTTGGCTCTTTACAGACAGTCTCTGCCTGTCTCCTCGTTATTGCCTTCAGCCTGTCGGGGTCCGCTACGTCAACCCGTTTACTTCCCCGGACAGCAATGGCTTTGATATTCTTTGATCCCATCACTGCGCCAACCCCGCCCCGCGCCGCTGTCCTGCGGCCGTCAACGATGGCTGCAAAACGGACGAGCTTCTCCCCGGACGGACCTATGGCAGCAACCTTCATCCGGTCATCGTTCAATTTCCGGCAGAGGGTGGATGTAACCTCGTGGGTCAGCATCCCCATGAGGTCCTGTGCATCTCTGATCTCAACCCTGTCATCCTGGATAAGAATATAAACGGGCTTCTCTGCTTTCCCTTCCACGATTAAGACGTCATATCCAGCGGATTTTACTTCTGCCCCGAACCCGCCCCCGGCAGTCGAACGGAACATGCCGCCGGTCAGGGGGGACTTTGTCGTCACCATCCACCGGCTGCACGATTGTGCAACGGTGCAGGCGAGGGGGCCCGTTGTAAAAACCAGTTTATTCAAGGGGGAGAGCGGATCTACACCCGGTGTCAGCTCGTCATAGAGGAGTTTCGCCCCTATGCCTCTCCCGCCGATGAACTGTTTCACAAGGTCGTCTTTAAGCGGTTCAAGACTCACCTTCCCTGTCGTTACGTTTACCCTGAGGATCCTGCCCATATATCCCTTCATGGTGTCCATGTGATTCTCCGCTGTATTCAACTTTACGGCTTCAGGTCGTAGTCTTCCAAGATGCGATAGGCGTATTTCGGGACGAGCGTCGGCAGCAACTGAGGATAGTTCTGCTTGACAAAGTAGTAATTCCGGATCAGGTGCGTCTCGATTCCATACCGCACGAATTCAAGCTCCCTCGGCCCCACGTCGTAGAGCCATTCGGCAAAACTCATCCCGTCCTCCATTGACATGGGCTGCCTCTCTTCTCCGCCACCGGCCAGCCGTTCCATCATCTGCTGGGCATACTGCTTCACCGCATCTCTTCGGTCACCACGGGAGCCTTCCGGGAAGGTTTCCAGTTCATCGGCAATGAGGCTGCGAAGCTTCTCGCCTTTATCGGTCCTGACAACGACCCGCTGATACATCTTCTCCATATCAAGCGGTGAGCCAGAATATCCCACCGTGATATCGGCAAGACTGTTCATGTGATCAAAACAGCTCCTGCAGCATGCCGTCAAAACATTTGCACTTGAAAGCTCCTGCGGAAGGCTGAAGAAAGGGACCCTTTCAAGGGTACCATCTGCGTGCCTCAGATGCACGGTGAAGTCCTGCATGAATTCGTAATGTCTCACTGTTTCATGGTTGCTGGAGATCTTGCTGAGAACATACCGTAATTTTTTGGGGTGAATATTATCGGTGCAAGGAATTCCCACGATATAGATATCCATTCCTTTGAGATAAGGGAAGCGCCGCTGAAACTCCCGCAGGTTCTGTACATGGCAGGATGCCCCGACGACCAGGAGCCGCTTGATTCCCTGCTGATATGCCTTCTCAACGGAAACCAGCGTCTGCGCCAGGACCGGCTTGCTGCCGCCGCCGGCCAAAATGTCTTCCACCGATCGGGCCAGAACTGGGACCGGCCAGAAATACTCTTCCTTGCTCCGGTGCAGGGTAACCACGGCTTCAACCAGACCTGTTTCAAATGCCTTTTTGGCGATGCTTGTTATGATACCGGTAAACTGTATCTGGGGAATGGGAAGCGGGTTCTTCATCCGTGCGACAAAGCTCTCCCGGCTGATGCCGAAGAGCACCTCATCAGTGTTTTCGAGCGAGCGCTCCCGGCCGAAGACTGCCTCCTCCTGCTTGCCAAGCCAGCCAATCGTGAAGACGCATCCCTGAATGCTTTCCTTCGGTGTCCATGCATCAACCATGCACAGGCCGCACATGCTGCACAGCTTTGCTCCGATCGACGTGTCAACATCTTTTATTTTCAATTGATTGCTCATCGTGTCTCTCCTTTCTCCGCTTGTCCTCAGACGTGGTCATTATAACCCGTACTCACTGAAAAAATCCCTGTTCATATATTCATCAGAATTGAACCGCTCGTTTGCCATTTCGTCTGTAAGCCAGACAATCTGAGTGCCGTGCTTATCATTTTTCAGGATGCCTTCCACTAAAAATGGAGTCACGGTTTCCACCTTGTCAGCCAGACAGTTATACACTGCCTTGACGGTTTCCAACTGCTCCGGTGACATCTTGCGCATATCCCCGATGAGAAAATCGGTTACCACGATTCCGGGGCTCAAAAAGCAAACCTGCACAGGTGTATCCTCTGTCTCCTCAATTAAGGCTTCAGTAAAATACCGCACCGCCCGTTTCGACGTACCGTAGACGACCAAGCCATTCCGCTTGCGATCGTCACTTCCATGCCCGAGAAGATTGTAAATCTGGCCGTATCCCTGCTTCATCATCCCCCGCAATGCAACCTGACAGCCGTGCATCACGCCTATGAGGTTCGTGCTGATGACCGCGCTGATCTCCTCTGTGTCCAGCTCCCCAAATAATCTTGTGGTATTGGGAATACCTGCGTTGTTTATCCAGATATCCACCTTGCCAAACTTCTGTTGGGCTGCATCCCAGAGGGCCTTTACCTGTCGAGCGTCAGTCACATCGCAGGGTTGACCTATGATCTTATCATTGTTATAGAGGTCCCCCAGCCGTTTTACCTCTTTCGCCAGCTTGTCCTTGCTCCGTCCACTGATAACAACGGGGCACCCCCTCTTTAAAAATTCCGTAGCAAGCCCGCGCCCGATACCTCTTGTGCTGCCGGTTATGACTACTACCTTCATTGCCGCCTCCTTACATCATAGTTTGTCACTGCTCTGTCCTGCCTTTCACCTGCACGCCCACAAAGTCGGCAAAACTTTCAAACTCTTTGTGCCATACCAATCAGGCATATCTTCTTTCTGCTCATTCTTTTCTCCTCGCGAATAACACTCAATGGGGAGAAATCATACCATAAAATAAGTTCATAATTCATGCTAAATTTCAATAAATCTCCTATGGACTCATAGCTCCATCGGACTCTTAGCCATTTCACTTGACAACGCATGACAACCCACAGATAATTTCTTCACCTGTTCTTCACAAGGGGATGTATGGACTTCACTCTTTTTGAAAAGATGGAATCACCGCAGCTTAAGAAGTATCTTGAGTTCCTGCTCTGGCACTACC
Organism: Pseudomonadota bacterium; assembly: GCA_026388815.1. Lineage (GTDB taxonomy): Bacteria > Desulfobacterota > WTBG01 > JAPLJA01 > JAPLJA01 > JAPLJA01. The sequence continues at coordinate 19,515 of JAPLJA010000129.1, read as the reverse complement.
GGATCGTGGACAGCTTCTGGTTTATCTATGTGGCGGAACAGTTTGACCAGCCAACCGCAGAGCGCCTCAACGAGCAGGTATGGGCACGAGCCGGACAGATGGCTGCAAAGGATTTTAAGCAGCGGTTCCACCTGAACGAGAAGGGACTGAAAGGCTTTGTCAGGGCATTGAGACTCTATCCCTGGGCTGTCATCGTCGGGTATGAGATTGAAGAAAAACCGGATGAGGTAATCATCACCGTACCCAAATGTCCCACGCAGGAGGCCAGGTTGAAGCGGGGACTTTCTGAATACGTCTGCAAGGAGATGCACCGCGGTGAATTTGTGAGCTTTGCCCGCGAGATTGACCCGGCAATCAGGGTTGAGTGCGTTTTTGCTTCCCCTTAAATGCTATTACATTGTCATTGCGAGCGACCAACGGGAGCGTGGCAATCTCACCTCATAAACAAGAGATTGCTTCGTCGTTTCACTCCTCGCAATGACGCTTTACTTAATGCGTTCGTATTAGTATAAGGACTGTGTTTTATGGAACATACGAAAACATTTTTACAAAATGACAAATTTGCCCAGCACGCAGGGCTTGAATTATTAGAAGTTACTCCAGGCACTGCTACAGTCAGGATGGATGTTCAACCGTTCCACCTGAACGGCGTCGGCCTGGTCCATGGAGCCGCTATCTTCAGCCTCGCAGATTTTGCCTTTGCTGCTTCTGCCAATTCTTATGACTATGTAGCTGTGGCTCTCAATGCCACCATTTCTTTCCTAAAAGGCGTCAGGTCCGGCACCCTCTATGCAAAAGCGGAAGAGGTATCCAATACGAGGAAGATCTCCGTCTATTCCATAAAAATAACCAATGAAAAAAATGAGCTTGTAGCCACCTTTCAGGGAACTGCATACAAGAAAGAGTGAAGCTTTCTGTCACTAAAAAGTCAAAATAATCTACTTTCAGCCTGGGCAATGATTTTATCCCGCAACCCTTGACACAGAGGAATGAAGGCTTCAAAACCCAATCCCTGATTGTTCTTGAATAACCCTTCTGATAAAAGGAGATATTCCCAAGGCTGAGGCTGGTTATAGTCAGGTGGTGGAGCAACTGTAGAGGCTTGCTCACACCAAGCCACTGCTGCCCGAGCTTTTACCGCAACATTTGGGCTGTCTATATCTTTATCTGCCTTTGTTTCCACTAAATACATTTTGTCTTTCGTCTTTACAATAAAATCTACCTCATAATTTCTTAAGATACCTGTGTGATCACGATAGGTTATTTTCAATCTGTGCCGCCTATCCAATTTAGAATAGGAAATGACTTCTGCTGAAGGGTTAAGCACTTTAAGCATGAAATCCCTTTCAAAACCACCACCCTTTATCTGATAGCCGATTCGGGGATAGATGCTTTTATCAGTCTCTACAGATTTGCTTTCTCTTACCATGATTCGTGGCACCTCTGATAGCTTTCCCCAGATTCCCTTCACCTCATATTTGTATCCCTCTATCAGCTTTACAATTGCCTGGTGGATGGTTTGAACGATATGGTCAAATACGAGGATGTAATTCAAAACGGAATAATTATCCTGTTTGGTAAAATCAATAGACTCACCAAAACAGTAATCAGAAACATAATCATCTATAAGCTGAGCAACTTCTGCCTGTTTTGCAGTTAGAATAGATACCGTCCCTCTCGTTGCCACAGCCCTGGAAGCCTGCCTGAGGAAATGTGAATAATCAAAGTATTCGTTATCCAATTTCCATGCCTTCGTTTTCTTGCCAGTCTCTACATGCATCTCTTGAACAACAAGTTTTCCCACATATTGTTTAAGTTTTAAGAAATTTGAGTTTTGCATATCAAAGGGGTACTTTGGAAGGATGCTTATATCGACCCGGGAGAGTTCGGGCATTCGTCCTTCATCGAATATCTGGATTGGCCAGGCGATGTCATACTCTTGAATTCTTTCAGTAACTGCATCCACTGGAATGATATCGCCGGTTGAGGATGTTTCGCTCGTGTCTCCACTTCCAATGATATATCCTTCATTCTTCAGACTCTCATAGAATTCACGGAATCTTGGGTGTTCCACTACAAAGAGAAAATCTAAGGAATTTGTAGGTGTCTTATTTTTTCTTATCTCCAGAAAGGCTTCCTTCTTAGCATCCTGGAGTGCAGGGAAATCGAACCCAGGAAACATCAACCTTAACCCCCTGCCAACAATTTGTTCTAACAGAAGGTCTGCCTCAGTTGCCCGCAGGACCACGACGACACAGATATTGTTTTTATCAAACCCCTCTCTTAACATAAGGACAGAGATAACCACCCGTAGCGGGTCATCATCTATGTCAATTTTGTCAAGTCTTTTTCGAGCATTTTCCAGGGTCGTGCCATGCTTCGCCTCGGTAAGCTCAGAATGGATTACCATAACCTGATTTTCGTCATAGTAGTTACCGTTCTCGTCAGTTAGAGTAGCAAAATGGTCTTTTGTTAAATCTGCCACTCTGGTATCCTCGCAAAGCACCATTATCACAGGTTTCTTATTAAGCCCCTTCTGTTGAAACTCTGAAGCTAATTGTTCTAATTTCAACCGTCCTATTTCAAGGAGAAGTTTCTGACCGGCAGAAAGGGATTTTATTTCGCCACGCCGATGCCCGGCATCCGGCTCATGCCTGTCAGCCTTGAAGTCTAAGTCCTCTAATGATTCACCACCGACAGACTGACGCTCCTCAAGAAAAAGCTGTTTTACTAACATATCCTGCATAGCTCTCAGCAGTTCATAATCGTAAACGATATGAGGAAAGTATTCCCGTTTTTCACCGCTTCCATAGAATGGAGTCGCCGAATAATCTATCTGGACAAAGGGGCCCAAAACATCTTCGTGGCTTTCCTTTAATCGTCCACAGAGAACATTCATAAACTGGCGCCAGACTAATTCTTCTCCTGTAGCGCTCTTTTTCCCATGAACATGATGTGCTTCGTCATTCATTACGATTAAATCTGAATATTGAGAGAGAAAATCAAGGATAACTTCTCCCCGGGGCATATTCTCAACATCTTCACCAGTATATTGAGCCCAGAGATTCTGGGCACCACTCTTCAGGCGAAACTGCTGCCAGTTTGTGAGGTAGACAAAAGGGCCATCAGGGGGTGTTGTATTTGATTTGACATCTTCTGGCTCGAATATTTCCCAGTGAAATCTTTCTCTCCAATGTGCTCCATCGGGCATGAATAGGGTGCGTTTATAGTCAGAAATTTCTGGCTTACGATTTCCGGTTTTTATATCCCGCTTACCCTTAAAAGAATCCAGCAGACGATTCAATACTTCATGCCCTGGGGTAACGACAAGAAAACGAAAAGAATAATTACCCCGTTCTTCATTTATCTTGTTGAAATATTGCCAAACAAGCAAAGCCGCCAAGACCCAGGTCTTGCCTGAGCCAGTTGCCATTTTCAGAGCATATTTGGGGAATGGAATTGTTTCAACTTCCTGTTTCAGTGGGAGGTGCTGGTAAAGTGCTTCTGGATCAACTTGCTCAAAGAGTTCCTGTAAATTCCCCGGCCTTAATATTTCATGGCAATAGACAATTGTTTCAATCGCCCGTTTTTGGCAGGGGTGGAAACATTCATCTGAATCCTCGTCCCGCTGAAACCAGTAGTTAAAAAGGTCAAGCGTAGTCTGAGTAACACCGTGCCAACCCTGGTCAACCCATGCTTGTACCTCCCCTTCGAGAGCTTTAGCTAAATACATTTGGGAGAAAGCTTCCTGATTTGTCTTTTTTTTCATGGTTTTCTCAGATGTATTAAAAATTCTTTAAAAAGCGCTTGACATCGCCTTATTTCTAACGTAAAAATAACAACAGACTAAGAGTAATTCCTAAATGGGATCGGGGTGTCTCCCGGTCGGCAGAGGGTCTCCAGAAATGGAGACTCTTTGTTTTTAGGGAAAGAGCTTCAATCCCCAGCCTTTATACGATCCCTTTTTTATACAATAAATCTTATCTTCTATAATCTTGAAGGGTATATATGGTTCCTTTGGATTCAATAAATGCCTTGCCAGGGGATATGCACATAAATCCGCAAGTTGTAAACCGATGATATTATCTTTTTTGCTGTGAAAACTGAACCGTCTTATCTTACTCTTAAATCTGTCTGATTGTACAAAAAAAGTCCCTCTATCCAGTATCGAGTTGAAATGGGCAAGTAACATTTGGTCTTCTTTTTTGCCTCTTTCTTCAACAAATATTTCCACCTTCGCTGTTTTATCGATTTTGTCCAGATAGAAAATGAGTCTTTCAAGAATAAAAGAGAGTGAAAGGGCGTAAGGATCTTTTGCCCCTTTCCCATACCTTTTGATATGTTCCTCCTTCTGGATCCCTGCACCTATTAAACAATACTGTCCTGCTTCAAGAATCTGATTAAGGTCTCTGTAAAATTTTCCCTTTACCTGCAAATCAAACAATATTTGAAAAGCCCCCTCACATTTTCTTATTTCTCTTGAATGGAGGATTACTTCTGTCGTTTGAAAACATTTTTGTTTGAAGCTATTAATTCTCTCCTCAATTTCTTTCAGTGCATCATTTTTGATAATACAACCACAGAGCAAAAATAGCGGAAAATTCTTATCTATAAAACTTAAACCATGATCTCCGGTTTCATCCAAGAAGAAAGAATAATCCATATTTCTACAGTTCAGTCTCTATCATTGCTCCTGCATCGTTGCCAAATATATCAACCACTCTAACTGCAATCATTCGTTTCTTTTTCTTATCTAAAGTTTCAGATGCCACAACAGGGACAGTCTTAGCCTTCTTGCCGTTGCCCCTGAATGCCTGCCACTGACTCTTGAAGGTAAATCCATCATAATCCCAGTCCACTGCCCAGTAATCAATGAGCACGGCAAAATTATCCTTGGCAAGTTTCATTAAGGCAGCGTAGGTATCCTGTTCACCCTTTGATGTGCGGCTGACCGGAATATCCATGAGCACATATCGTTTTATGGCAATCTCTATCTTAACTTTTTCATCCTTTAGGTCTGTTGCCTTTGGATTCTCCATCCGCAGATAAGGTCTTTCGTAGAAGTGGATTTTTTCTGCAAGGGCTTCGATATCTTCTTCAGTCTTTGCCTTCTTGAGGTAATCGTAGATATCAGGAGGAATGTCACGGCTCTCAATGTGAATCTTTAGCTTCTCTTTTAAAGCACTTTTGCGTGATTCCAATGCCTGATGGTAATTATACTCGTAGTCCCAGCCGAGAATAATCAATCTCTTATAGCCTCTGCCGTCCAATTTCTGTGCCTGAAGAGCAAGTTCCTCAGCCCTCTTTGCTGTAATGGGCCTGTCAGGGTAACCAACATAAACAAGCTCTTCGGTATCATCTACCTTGCGGATACCGAGGCCGCTGGTCTTATCTCTCGGTGTTGCACCATAGAGCTTCAGGATCAAATGCTGCATTTCCCAGATACGCCCGCCGGTAAGGTAAATCATCTCCCGCTGATAATTGCCAATGTTCTCGATCAGGAAAGGCTTAGCACTTTGTTCTACCAGACGGGAGCGGGTGACCTGTATTCCCACCTTGCCGAGTTCGCAGCCAATCCAGTGCCGCCCCAATCTTTCAGCAACGGCAAGAGTACTGCCAGAACCGCAGAAAAAGTCAGCAACAAGATAGTCTTTGTTGGAGGAAGCTTTAATAAGCTTAGTTAAAAGTTTCCCTGGCTTTTGCGTACCAAAATCTGTTCTCTCTTTAGCAGCTTGGTTAACTATATCAATAACGAGATAATCATTGGGAGCATAACCATCCCCAAGGTAATTTCTTATAACTAATTCTGGACGGGTTTTTTCCCAGACGGGATCAACATCTTTAGCCGATCTTATTGGACTCCCTGAAATCCCTCTCCCGCATAATCTATAGTATCCTTTTTCATCTTTGTACTTATACTTCTTTATAGTGACCTCGGAGTAAGGCTCTAAAACATCCTCATCATCCCAATTAAAAACCCAATTATCAGATTTTTTATATAGCAAGATGTCGTCATGTTTACGATTCCAATATTGCTTTGAAAATTCTCTTGTTTGATAGCACCAAACAACATTATTAAGAAAATTATCCTTCCCAAATATCTCATCCATCATAACCTTTATGTAATGAGCTACATGCCAGTCTAAATGCACATAAATACTTCCATCCTCAGCCAATAACCGCTTCATCAGCTGCAATCTTGGATAAAGCATATCCAGATAAGAATCAGTCCCGCCAGTCCATGTATCTTTGTAGGCAAGGCGTTCAATTACTGACGGCTCCTTGGTAAATTCATTTCCTTCGATAATCATCTTGTGAGAGTAGTCGGCCTTGCTATCAAAAGGCGGATCAATATAGATAAGATTTATCTTCCCCTCATACCCTTGAGTTAAAAGGGCTTGCATTGCCAGAAGATTATCGCCCCAGATCAGGCGGTTCATCTTCTGCTTATCAATTTCTTCCTCACCAAAAAGACCATCGCGGAAAGATAAGGGAAGTTGACCAGTCGCTTGAGGATTTGGAATGACAATCTCTGCTGTTTGAAATTCTATGTCTTTGGGATTAGGTGCTCGTCTTGGCTTGGTATCCCAGGTCAGCCTTACAGAATCTTTCTTTCTGTGTTTTTCATCAGGCATTTATCATCTCCTGATTTCACTCTGCTGAAAAGTATCAGCTTGATCAGAACTTTCTGGAGGTTTTAACATTGGATAAGTAACTTTAGGATTTTTGACATCTTACATAGTCCATTCTTTTAAAAAAGTAAATAGATCTCTTATTGACACCCAGACAATCCTATTTTATAGTTCGCTCAATTACAACAGGTGCGTGTCAAAGCAGTGGCTGAGTTTCTGGAATTTGAAAACGTTTCGAAAAGTTTTGGCGCCATCCGCGCTGTGAAGCAGGTGTCGCTCTCCATCAGGCGCGGCGAATTCTTCTCCCTTCTGGGTCCGAGCGGCTGCGGCAAAACTACCCTCCTGCGCATCCTTGCCGGTTTTGAGAAGCCCGATACCGGCCGTGTCATTCTGAACGGAGAGGATATCACTGCCCTTCCCCCGAACCGCCGGAAGGTGAATACCATCTTTCAGAGCTATGCACTTTTTCCCCACCTAAACGTGCGTGACAACATCGCCTTCGGCCTGAAAATTGCCAAACGTCCCAGGCATGAGATCGACCAGGAGGTTGACCGGATGCTTAAGCTGATCCAGATGGAGGACCAGGCCCACAAGCGCCCTGACCAGATCAGCGGCGGGCAGAAACAGCGCGTCGCAGTTGCCCGGGCTCTCATCAACAGGCCGCAGGTGCTCCTCCTCGATGAACCGCTGGCAGCGCTCGACCTCAAGCTCCGCCAGCGCATGCTCATAGAGCTGGACCTGATCCACGACGAGGTGGGAATTACCTTCCTCTACGTCACCCACGACCAGAATGAAGCGATGAGCGTGAGCGACCGGATAGCGGTCATGAACAGTGGCATTATCGAACAGGTCGGCATCCCAGCAGAGATCTACGAGGCGCCCCGGAGCAGCTTTGTCGCCGCGTTCATCGGGGAAAGCAACTTCTTCGAAGGTCAGGTGAGCGAAATCGTCAGCAACGAATACAGCAGGCTCTCCATCGACGGCTTTCCCAACGTGCTCTGCTTTAATGACAAGCAGATGCGGAGCTCCGACCTGGTCTATCTCAGTGTCCGGCCGGAAAAGATCCGCATATCCCGTGAAAAACCCGAATCAAACAACCGCCACAACATAGTGCCGGGACATGTGGAGGATGTCATCTACCTCGGTGCCCTCACGAAATACTGGGTGCGCGTCCAGGAATACCGGATTGCTGTTTTCCAACAGCACAGCCGGTTCCTTCTGGATGAGAAGCCCATCCAGTGGCATGACGACGTCTGGATTTCCTGGCACGCTGATGACGGCTTCATGCTTGAACGTTACAGCGAGTCCGATGAAAGGCTGATGGGCACGCCCCCGGAAAAAGTCGGGGAACAGAATGGTGAATCAAATGGTACTGCATAACCTCCCGTGGCGGAACACCCCGGGAAATGACTGCCGGGGAGCATGAAAAAACAGAACGCTTCCCTCAGTGAATGGCTGGCAACACTTCCCTCACTGATCTGGCTGACCATCCTCTTTCTCATACCAACGCTCATCGTCTTTGCGATCACGTTCAAGCCTGCGGATCCCTTCGGGGGGATAGGCTCAGGCTGGACCCTGGAGACGCTCCGGCAACTGGGAAATCCAAACTATCCTGCCATCATCTGGCGTACCATCTGGCTGAGCATTGTAACCACGACCATCTGCATCATCCTCGCTACTCCTGCAGGCTATTTCATCGCCCGGCTGAAGCAGCGCTGGCGCCAGATCTTCCTTCTGCTCGTCATCGTCCCTTTCTGGACCAGCTTCCTGGTACGCATTTTTGCCTGGAAGGTTCTCCTCCACCCGGAAGGTCTGATCAAGAAGGTACTGGTTTCTTTCCGCCTCGTACAGGGCGACACCTCCCTGCTTTATAACCCGGAGGCAGTTCTCCTGGTCATGGTCTATACCTTTCTGCCCTTTGCCATCCTGCCCATCTACGCAGCGGCAGAAAAATTTGACTTCCGTTTGGTCGAGGCGGCGAGGGATCTGGGTGCACACCAGTTGCAGGCTTTCTTCAAAGTTTTTCTGCCCGGCATACGGCGCGGCCTGCTCACCGCCATCCTGGTGGTATTCATCCCTGCTCTCGGCTCCTATGTAATCCCCGACATTGTGGGCGGGCCAAACGCTGAGATGGTTGGCAATAAAATCGCCCAGCGCGTCTTTGTTGACCGCAACCTGCCGCAGGCAAGCAGTCTTTCCGCCTTTCTCATCCTTGCTGTGCTGCTGCCCATGGTGGCTGTACTCGTGCTCCAGGGGAGAGATAAAAAAGCCGCACCGATCATCGGAGAGGAGGCATGAAGCGCAGCCGTTTTCCCATGATTGTCACCGGAATCGTGCTGCTCTTCTTTTATCTGCCCATCCTGGTGCTGGTCATCAATTCTTTCAATGCCTCACGGTTCGGAAGCACCTGGGAAGGGTGGTCACTGAAGTGGTACGCGCACCTCTACCAGCAGGAGGAAATCTGGCATGCCCTGCGCAACACCCTGATCATCGCCTTCACCGCAACCGGCCTGTCAGTAATCCTCGGGAGCACCGCTGCCTTTGCCCTCCACCGCTACCAGACCCGCCTGCAGAGAATCCATTATACCCTCATCTACACGCCCCTCGTGGTACCGGAAATCCTCATGGGAATCAGCCTGCTCCTTTTCTTTGCCGCCACCGGTATGGAACTGGGGCTTTTTACCATCTTCCTTGCCCACGTAACGTTCTGCATCAGCTACGTCGCCCTGGTGGTGCTCGGGCGGCTACAGGATTTTGATTATTCGATTGTCGAAGCTGCCCAGGACCTCGGCGCAAACTGGTGGGAAACGACTTGGCGCGTGCTCCTGCCCCTGCTGGCACCGGGCATTATCGCGGGAGGGCTGCTCGCCTTCACCCTCTCCATCGACGATTTCGTCATCACCTTTTTTGTAGCAGGGCCTGGCTCAACCACCCTGCCCATCCGTATTTACAGCATGATCAAGCACGGCTCGCCGCCCCTGATCAATGCCCTTTCTTCAATTTTATTGCTCATAACCTTTGTAGCAGTATGGTTCAGTCAACGCTTAACGGAGGAAAAACCATGAAAAAGAATCTGATTGGTATGCTCATTGTTTTCGTTATGGCTTTCGCTCTCCTGCAGTCCGGCTGCAGCCGTCCCAAATCAGTTCTCCACATTTACACCTGGGCTGATTATATCAAGCCGGAACTGGTGAAGCGATTTGAACAGGAGAACAACTGCCAGGTTGTCATCGACACGTTTGACTCGAATGAGGCCATGTACGCCAAGCTCAAGGCCGGCGCCAGCGGTTACGACCTGATTACACCCAGCAGTTACATGGTGAAGATCATGTTCTCGCAGGGCATGCTCAAGCCCCTCAACCATGACCTCCTCCCAAACCTCAAGCACGTTGATCCCGACTACCTGAAAATTGCCCTCGATCCGCCAATGCACCACAGCGTACCCTACATGCTAACCAATACGGGGATTGCCTACCTGAAGAGCAAGGTGAAGGATTTCAAACCAACCTGGGCAATGTTTGACCGGAAAGACCTCAAGGGCAGGATGACCATGCTCAATGACATGCGCGAGACCATTGGCGCTGCACTGAAATCGCTCGGCTATAGCCTCAACACCACAAACGAAAAAGAGCTTGAAGCTGCACGGGACGTGGTGATCCGGTGGAAGAGGAACCTGGCGAAGTTTGAAAATGAACAGTACAAAACCGGCCTTGCCTCAGGCGAGTTCAAGCTGGTCCACGGCTACAGCGGAGATATCCTCCAGGTACAGGCAGAAAGTAAAGACATTGCCTTCGGTGTGCCGGTGGAGGGGACGTCCGTTGCCTGCGACGACCTGGTTATTCTTAAAGATGCCGCACAGGTGGAGCTTGCCCATACATTCATCAATTTCATCCACGATCCTGACGTGGCTCTGCAGAACACGGAATTCATCAAGTACCTCTGTCCCAACAAAGATGCGTATCCAAAGCTGAGCGACGAGATCAAAAATAACCCGGCGATCTTCCTCTCGCCAGAAATCCGCGCCAAGAGCGAGGTGATCACCGACCTCGGAGCCGAGAACGCCAAGTACACGAAGGTGTGGGATCAGATCAAGGCAGCGGAGTAAAATCGTTACAGAAATATATTTTGTAAAATTTATGAATGAGGAGAACTAATCTAATATTGATTTATTATTTTTTCTTTTAGCTTTAAGTATTCCTCTTCATTTATTAGTCCATCAGATTTCATCTTTTCAATCTTTTTCAACTCATTTTCTAAAGTCTCTATCTTTTTCTCTTGTTCCTTTGGCTGACTTTCTGGAGTTGAAAGCTGTTGAGGTACTACTTCTGGTTGGATAAATTTATTTTGAAGTTGAACTAAAACATTATTTGGTTCTAACTTATATCCACCGCCAGAAATCAGATCAATAGCAAGACCAATCAAACCACCAAGGACGATATTTCCCCACATCCACCCTGATGCACTACTGGATATTGTCGCACTACCATCCTCATAGCCTTCTTTTTTAAAGGCAATAGAATAACTATTTTTTCTTTTCAGCGTCACTGTCCCTGGTGTAATTACCTTAACATTTCCAGGATTAATATATGCTTCTGATCCGGCAGGACTCGAGGCAATCCCAATATCTTGAGAAGTACCATTCATTACTGTAGCACACCCAACTGTAAACAAATAAATGCCTATTAAAAATAAGGTCATTAAGGTCTTCATCCTATGTGCCATATTGCCTCTCCTTTTTCTTGTTTAGTCCTTTTTTCAATACTCCTTCAGTTCAATATTTCTAAAGTCAATAAAAAACCCCATTTCTTTTGAAGAAATGAGGCTTAAATTATTTCCTGCCCATATTTCCACCTCTAATAATTAAAGGATATTCATGGGAAAGAACTGGGTTTCGAGATGAGCCTATTACAATTCAGGAAGGTAAGTCAATGAGAATTTGAGGCAGAAGCCAATAGGCAGAAGGTGCTTCACAAATTCAAATGCACCCTGGGGGCGTCATTTATCTCTTCCCGAACGCTATCCCTGCTAATAAATCCAATTCTCTCTTTAAGCCTTTGTTTAGAAATTGTCCTTATCTGATGGGCAAGCACGACGGGAATTTGGGACGGGCGTTCATATTTTCTCTTTAATTGCCTTTAAAAATTCCCCTGCCTGCTGAACATACCCTTTGGCATCTTCTGCTGAGAGTTCAACGAATTCTTTATAATCCCCTTCCTGTCTCGCATCAAATATCTTATGGAGAATTTTTGAATAATTTTTGTCAACCTTCCCTGTATGTACAAACTCTTTGTCAAATATGGAAATGACCCCTGCGTGTTTAGAAGTCTTCAATTCTATATCGTTTTTCAAAAAGAGGGCCAGGAGAGCATAGAACATCGAGTAGTAAGCCCTGTTGATAATGGATCTCGTGCTGATATTTTCACGTATCATCTTTTTAGCATCTGCAAGAGTTTCCTCTGCCTGTTTTAATCTATAGGCTACAAGAGCCTGTTTATCCGTCATACCGTTATCCCCTCTTCAGCAATATTCCTCACGATGGGGGAAGATCTTAAAGGTGAATTTTCTATCTCACCTCTCGTAAAAATCAGAGGGGAAATTACAACATAGTTTTCAAAGCCAACTTCCCATATAATATCAGAGATTTTCTCTTTCAATGTTTTATCAAGAGCAGGTACCTCCAGAAAGATATCAAGATCAGAGTACTCATCTTCATCGCCCCTGGCCCTCGAACCAAAAACCATGAAATTAATCAGATGTACAACTTCTGACAATCTCTCCTTCAATTGCTTCGCTATCTCATAATCTGTTTGCTTCACAACACCCTCCGGCTGTGTATAACCATAATCTGTTTTGATATGTTTTTCAACAGGATACTATTCATGAAATTGTTCAGCGACATTTTCTCAGGTGTTGTTTTACCTTCTTATTGGTAACTCACAAATTCAAATGCACCCTGAGGGCGTCGTTTATCATTTCCCGAACGCTATCTCTGTTAATAAATCCAATTCTCTCTTTAAGTCGTTGTTTAGAAATTGTCCTTATCTGATGAACCAAAATGATAGAGTCCTGGGGTAATCCGGCAGAACCCTTCGTGAGTAAGACTTCATTTGGATATATTCTCCTGCCTTCCTTTAATGAGGTTACCGGCAAGATAGTAACTACTGGCATAACCATGTTAAAGTCCTCATCACTGACAACGATAACGGGTCTGGTTCCTCTTTGTTCGGAGCCAACAATTGGATTAAGGTCTGCTCTAAATATTCCCCACTTATAATTCATTTTTCTCTCTCTTCAAAATCCACATGCTGAAAATCCTTCTCAATCTCTGCTATATCAGCAAGAAACATAGGATCCCTGCCTGCCTGGACAATTTCCTTTCTTATCTGATCTTTTCTTATCGCATCAAGCTCATCTTTTATTGCGGTCTCAACAAGGGCATTCATTGATCTAAAGCGACCTTTTTCAACATATTCCTTTGCAAGTTTCATCATCTGCTCATCCAGCATAAAAGTTGCTTTTTTCCCCATAATTCCTCCTTTCCCAAGTATTTTATACTATAAAATAAGATGGTTAAAATAGCAAGCAATTATTATGGTAAAAGTTATGGCTCTTTCCTTTAATATCATTTATTTATTTGGTGCTGGAACACCCCTGTCTCTTCATCCGTAAACACCACTTCATTTTCCCCTGCAGGGCAGGAGACGATCACGCCGCCATCCTTAAGGTAAACGGGAAGGGATAGCTCTTTCCCGTTCACCATTATTCTGGCTGGTCTTCTGTTAAGGCTTACGAGAGCGTTCCGCTTATCGCTGTACCTCAAGATAATATCTCTTCCGTTCCTTGAACACCCTTTGATTTCTGCAGTGAGATCAGTAATGAATAGTTTCCCTCCACTGCCTTGAGATACTTCAGCTTCTGTTACCAAAGAATCTCCAGCAGGAAGTATCACACCTTTTTTATTCACGCAGGGCCAAGGATTATCGTTCACCAGAAATTCCTTGTTGAGGGTATCTGCCTCCAGCAGAACGGTATAGGGTGAACTCACCTGATACTGCCTGCCGTCAATCTTCTTTAAACGTGCCTGTCCTGCCAGGGCATAGGGGGCATAAGCATAATCAAAGTCATACGGTGTATTGGCAGCATAGAGACACACCTGGTCAGCATGAGAAGACGCTTCAGAGAGAAGGGTAAGGAACTCAAGGCCCGTCTGCTTGCGTGTGGGATACTGAGTATCGACCCGGTTAACAATGTTTACATCAACAGTGAACCGCGCACCGGAAGCTATCCTGCTCCGGTAGGCGGTACCGATAACCCGATACCGGTCCGGGCCGCGGCTCCACAGGGTAAAAGGGTCTTCCACCTGGAGATTGAATCCCAGTTCCTGCTGGAGGCGCATGAAGGCATCCGGATCAACACCAATGTTCTCCTTCATCCTTGTATCAATGATGCTGTCCACCTGGGTAAGGGTTAGATCAATGCGCCTCCCGGCTATCTGCGATCCAATCTTCTGAACGTAGAGCAGGACCTCCCGGTTCAAACGGGTGCAGAGCTCAGCCCGGTACTTAAAAAATTTCGTGAGCGTCTCTCCATCGTTTTCATAAAAATGCACATTCTCAGGATTGAACAGCTCCATCGGGTCTACCCCGTATTGGCCCCTGAAATCAGCCCGGACAACATCGCTCAAAGGGGTAAAATTCTCCGGTTCTTCAACACCGAGTGGCGATTCAAAGTAGAGCTCAGCGAGATCAACGCCGTCCCAGTCAAAGGTATCTATACTCTTTTTGATCTCTCCCTGCACCACCTCCATACATTCAGGAATTTCAAGGGCCATGAGCAATCTCCAGTCAACCCTTGCATCTCCTCCGGTCGCTGTCTTCTCCCTCCACTCAGGATGGGCATCCCAGAACTCCCTTGTCACCATGGGGAGCTCAAGCCAGCTATAGACTAAGATACCTTCGGCATGGCAGGCAGTAATGAAGCGGGTAAAGAAATCCTGGCAGTGTCTGAAGTCATACCATGAACTCAGGTGTACTTCGCTTATGCCATAGCCCTTGAGCCTCCGGGCAAGGGATGCTGGATCTTCCGCATAATGAAATCCCCAGTCAAGGTACACCATGAGGCGGTCGCGTCTCAGAGAAGGCCTGAGATGGAAAAACTCGATAACTGCTTCATGGAAAAAGGGGAATCGTGAGTATCCCCACCCCTCAGGTTTATCCAGGGGGACACCGAGGAATAAGAATCTGCCTTTGCCAAGGCTCCCGCCTGAGAGCACAGGAATTCCTGAAATTCCATCTCTGCAAAAAATGGTCAGGCCCTTCGGGTCAATTGCTCTCACCTGAAGAGGCTCTGCCCACTGGATGGGAATGTCAGTATGGCGGGAATCCACAAGGGCGTCTACAGCAAAATCCCTGTCACTGAATTGGATGCCAAGCCCAACTGCAAGCGCAGACTGCTGTTCCGTTATTACGCAGAGTCCCTGGTAAACTTCGCTCTTAACCTTCTGTATAAAGGTGTTGTCCAGGGCAGGGGCAATCTCTCCGGGAATAATCAAAATCTTTATCTCTGATAGCATGAGATGCGGGCTGTCGGTTACGGCCACTCCTTCCGGATGCAAGCCTATTGAACCAAGCGCAGTTGAATACTGCTTTTCCTGGGAACGGGAGAGATTACCGCTGGTTAAGACGACGATCCTGTTCCTCTCACCGGGCTTGATAAAGGCTGACCGCGGCAGAGCACAACTCGAAAACATGACCAATAAAACCGCAGCCATGCACACGTTCAGCGCATGCCTGAAAAAATGCTGTATGGATACATTCCCTCTATTAATTTTCAGCCTCCCACCTGCTGCCGATTATGCCTCTGCTGCCTGATGGCGGCTCCCTGTTCACTGTCCAGGCGTTTCTATCCTGATCATATTCTCAAGATATACAATTTAAAAAGCCTTTTCGCAACTCTATGAAATACTGATTCATTCCTGGTGCTCAGAAAATGATCAATCTGTTCCGGCTGCACGTATTCCGCCTTTTTCCGTCTCATGAATCATACGTTATCAACAGGCAATGAACAGGAGTGGTTGATAGAAAAATTTATTTGCTTCTTTTAACGTTTTTACACGAGAGCTGTGAGGAAGAGGGTTACCCTCGGGATAATGAAGTCAATACGAATGTATGAGTCAGATTGGCATCACCCATGTTAGCCCGGGATTATTTTTCCTCCTGGTTGCTCACCCACCCGGTATCTTTTCTGAATATATACATCCGTTTGTTCACCCGTGCCTCGAGGCCGTCTGATACCTGGATCCCATCTTCGAGGAACAATATCTTCCCTCTCCTGAATTCAATCAAAGGCCAGGTTTTGTAAGTATACTTCTGATAAATCATTTCGATCTTTTCTATCTGAAATAAGGCACTCCAGGCATCACCAATTTCCATGGACCAGCCAATGGCTTTCTTCGGGTCACTGCCTGGTATAGCACTCATCGGCATTGCTTTGATGACTTTTGCCGACAGGCCGTTCATGTTGCCGAACGCTGCATGGACAAGCTCGTAATCCTTCCCAGAAAACTGATAGCGGGGCAATCCCGGCTGTTCAAGCCTCGCCATAATGAGTGTTGCCTGGATGAGCGTTACCGGCTCTACCTCCTTTTCGAAAACCTGTGCTGTGACGGCAGGGGTACAGGCAAGGAGGATACCGCTCATGAGCAATGCAATAATCAGTCTCATGTGTTTTTTAGACCTCAGCATAAACAGGGCGCGTATCCTTAACAGAGGAACCTTGCTCACGTACCGTAAAGACATGGCAATGCGTGAATATAAATCACCGAGACCGCTTGTCCCGCTCTCTGATTGCCCGCAATACCCTCTCAGGCGTTATGGGGAGTTCCTTGATGGGATATCCGATGGCGTTGCTGACGGCATTGGCTATCGCCTGCGATGTACACTGGATAGGCCCCTGCCCTACCTCTTTCGCTCCAAAGGGGCCGTAGGGATCGCTGGTTTCAACAATGATATGGTCGATCTCCGGCACCTCAAAAGCCCTGGGAAGCTTGTAATCAAGCAGGGACGGGTTCATCACCAGTCCATCCTCCATGATACACTCCTCCGTCAGCGTCTGCCCCATCCCGCTATAGACCTGCCCGTCCAGCTGCCCTTCTACTGCCATGGGGTTGATGGCACGTCCCACGTCATGGGCAACAGTCATTCTCAGGAGTTTTACGATACCGGTCTCAGGGTCAACCTCCACTTCGGCAATCTGTGCACCGAATGAATAGGCAAGCGAAGGATTACCCTCGAAGGTTACCAGGTCGGAACCCTTTGTCGGCGGGTTATAGAACCCTCTGCCCATGACATACCTGCCCTCTTCTGAATGGAGCGTGGCAGAAACGATATCTTCAAAAGATACCGCCTTTTCCGGCTTCCCCTTGGGGTATACCTTCCTGTCCCTGAAGACGATGGCAGAGGGCTTCACGCCGAATTTCTCTGCCGCAGTCTTTGACAGTTGTTTCCTCGCATCAAGGCAGGCATTAATCGTGGCATTCCCGGTGGTAAAGGTGCCTCTCTGTGATATTGCCCCCACATCAAAGGGCGTACTGTCAGTGTCTCCTGCAACCACCTTAATATCTTCTGCCTGAATCCCCAGCGTCTCTGCCGCGATAATGGCCATGGCAGTATGGGAGCCCTGGCCCATATCAGGCAGTCCGGTGAAAAGAAACGCCTTGCCGTCTTCTTCCAGCTTGATGAACACGGCTGACGTGTCGTGATCATACATCCCTTTCCCGCCGGAGCGCAGCATCCCGCACCCTATGCCGATGCCCCGGTAGGATGGAAGTTTTTCGTACTTCTTCTTCCAGTTTGCCTTTTTCGATGCCTTTTTGATGCACTCCTTCAGACCGCAGGTTGCATAGTGAAATCCGCAGAGGGTGGTGTAGTCTTTATCAACGGCATTCTTGAGCCTGAATTCTACCGGATCCATCTTGAGATCCTGAGCAATGAGGTTGAGCTGCGAGTCGAGGGCAAACCTCTTGGCTACGAGACCTGCACCGTGGTGGAAGAAGTAGGGAGGATTGTTGGTATATACAAGTCTTCCCCGGTAGCGATACGCCGGCAGCTTGTAGAGGGTCTGGAAATTGAAACCGACGAACCTGAGCATGATGAACTGGGTTTCTATGTAGGCACCGCAATCGTGCAGCATCTCGGCTTCCAGAGCGGTCAGGGTGCCATCCTTTTTCACCCCGATCTTGATCCTGAAGTTGTATTTCCCGCCGCCCCGGTAAACGACAAACTCCTCTTCGGACGTGCACCGTATCTTAACCGGTCTTCCCGCCTTCCGGGAGAGAATGGCAGCAAGGTAGTGATGGGGTTTATCCGCTCCTCTTCCGCAGAAAGCTCCGCCTGTATTCAGGTTCATGATCCTGACGTTACTGTCAGAAAGACCTAACCGTTGGGCCATCGTGCTCTTGATAATCGAGGAGCCCTGGATGGGCGTCCAGACTGTCAGTCTGTCCGGGAGCGAATGGTCAGCCAGGACGGTGTGGTGTTCCGTGAAGGCGCTATGAGTTGGCTGAATGGTATATTCATCAATCCTTATGTGGTCTGACTCGGCAAAGGCTTTGTCTACATCGCCGAAATTCATCACCACTTCATCTGCATAGTTATCGGTGAGAAAGTCATGGAGTACCGGCGCTCCCTCTGCTGTTGCCTCCTCCATGGAGAGGAGGGGCTTCATCGGCTCATACTCAACCTTGATGAGACCTGCCGCCTCTGCAGCGATGTCTACGTCAACTGCTGCAACAGCTGCCACCTCATCACCGAAATGATAGACGGTATCTTCGCAGAGCAACAGCTTGTCCGGTCCGGACATGAGGCCGCCCGTATCTTTATGGGTAATGACAGCCCTGACACCAGGCAGTTTTTCAGCCTTTGAGGTATCGATGTTTCGTATCTTCCCGTAGGAAATCGGGCTCCGTACAATCTTGCCGTGGAGAGTTCCTGGCAAAACGACATCATCGGTGAATTCTGCACGGCCCGTTGCCTTCAGGACTCCATCCAGTCTCGGCTGCCGTTTTCCCACAACACTGTACTTTTCACTTTTTCGGGGCATTTGCTTTTCCCTTCTGTCTCAGTGCCTGCAGCACCCGCTCAGGGGTGATGGGCAGTTCTTTTATCGGGTATCCGATGGCGTTGCTGACTGCATTGGCTATCGCCTGTGCGGTGCACATGATGGGACCTTCTCCCACCTCTTTTGCTCCGAATGGACCATAGGGGTCATTGGTCTCAACAATGATATGGGCTATTTCGGGAATCTCGAAAGGCCTGGGGAGTTTGTACTCCATCGGAGAGGAGTTCAGGATCTGGCCGTTTTCCATGATACACTCTTCAAACAGGGTCTGGGCCATGCCGCTGAAGACCTGTCCGTCCAGCTGACCTTCCACTGCCAGAGGGTTGATGGCGCGGCCCACGTCGTGGGCAACGGTCATGTTGAGGAGCTTTACGATCCCCGTTTCGGGATCGACTTCGACCTCGGCAATCTGGGCTCCGAAGGAAAAAGCAAGCGTCGAACTCCCCTCAAAGGTCACCGGGTCGGTTCGTTCGGTAGGAGGATTGTAGAAGCCTCTCCCCATGACGTACCTGCCCTCCTGGGAATGGAGCGTGTCAGACACCACATCTTCAAACGATACCGCCTTTTCAGGTGTTCCCTTGGGGTATACCTTCTTGTCTCTGAAAACCAGTGCCGATGGCCTGGTGCCGAATTTCTTTGATGCTGTTTTCTCAAGCTGTTTCCGTGCATCGAGGGCAGCCACCTTCACGGCATTTCCTGTGGTAAAGGTACCCCGCTGGGAAAATGCACCAATGTCCATGGGTGCAACGTCGGTATCGCCGGAGAT
>JAPLJA010000116.1 GCA_026388815.1 Pseudomonadota bacterium | reverse complement strand
CACCAGTGGGCATACTCCTGGGGACTGATCCACCCTCCATGCACGCTCAAAGGCTGGACAAAGTCCTTGCCCAGTTCCTTTTCTCCGGCAAGGAGGTCTCTCAATGTCTTGTTTGACCTCATGATTTCACGCACTATCCCGTCACATGAGTCTACATTGGAGGCACCGATGCAGAAACTATCGGATGGCCGGGCCAGCCTGATGCCGTGGGCGAAACGGAGCCACTCATTGGCAGTTCTCACGATCCACACCTGATAGGCAGGTTCATCCTCTTTGACAAAAATCCCGCCTACCTTGGCCACGAGGTCCTTGAGCACTCTCTCTTCATAGTTGAGCTGCCTCACTGAAGTGGTAGCCTGAAGCCCGACCACGCAGTAACCCTGAGGGAAGACGTTGTTCTTCATATTCTCAAAGAGGTCCTGCTTGGTCTTGGAAGAGTAGGTATACAGGAACTGCTTGGCGAGATGGGTGGCAAAGACTGCAATCTCCGCCTTCCCCATTTCATAGAAAAGCTCAATGGACTGTATCAGTTCTTTCTCCTCTTCTTCAGGATACCTGAAGGGAAATTTGATCATGTACCAGCGGAACTGGTCCTTGGGAAATTCAGAAATCTTATCAACAGAGATTCCCCGCGTGGGAAGCGTTGTTGGTCCGGGCCAGGGGGTCATCCGGCAGGAGACCTTGGTGACCATGCCCAGTCCTCCTGCATGTCCGAACATGCCACCTCTCAGTAATCCCCGCAAATCCGGGCCTGGTCCGTCATTCCAGAACCAGCCTGCACGGGGCTGGGCGATTGAACCACTCTTTACCACATCCCCGGTAGGCAGTACCCATTCAAAGGCCTCGAGGTTCTGGGCACCGATGCCGCTGATCCAGCTGTTTCCGTAAGCTCCATGCCAGGAGTAGTTGGCGAGAACTGACACCTGTGCCCCGGCCAGAGGAGATGGACAGGTCATCCCCTTCTTCATCCCCTCGGTCTGGAGCTCAGCAAAGGTGACATAGGGCTCAACCACCGCAAACATATCTTTTTCGTTGATCTCGATGATCCGGTTCATCCGTTTGGGATCAATCACCACATACCCCTTGCCTGCAGGAAATGCCTGAAACGTGTAACCAGAACCCCGCGGTATAAAGGGAAATTTAAAGCGGTTGGCTATCCGGATGACTGCCTGAACTTCTTCAGTGCTCCCCGGTAAAACGACACAATCAGGACGCATATCGGTCCCAAGTCGGACCCGCTGTAGGTATCCTGGAGGAAGCCAGTTTACCCTGGAATAACTCTGACAGATCACCGGATCATCGGTAACGTTCCCTTTACCCAACACATCTTCTAACGCCCTGAAAGCTAATTTTGTAAAGGCCATGGTTCTCCCCTTTTTCTATTTTTCAAGTGCCTGAGTAGCTAATTCCACAATATTCATGATCTTCAGCTTGGACCCGAGAGAATTTACTGCATCACTGAGGTTGGTCTCACACCAGGGGCAACAGGTAACGAGCGTGCTCGCGCCGGTGGATAATGCCTCATCAATCCGGTCTTTCGCAGTGGACAGGGCGAAATCAGGGAAAGCTGACCGCGCTCCTGCGCCTGAACCACAGCACCAGGAGTATTCTTTGATCCTCTCCATCTCCACCAGTTCTACACCCGGGATTGCCTTCAGGATGTTCCTCGGTGGTTCATAAATTCCGTTCAGGCCTCGAGGGAGCTCACGGGGCGGATCAGTCAGGCCCCACTGGATTCTCTTGCCTTCCCAGTGCTTGTACGGCTCTCCTCTCCTGCCGAGGTGACAGGGGTCATGCCAGGTAACCTTGAGGTTGAGATCCTTTGAGAACTTCAGTTTCCCCTCTTTTATCAGCTGGTCCAGGTAGACCGTCGCATGAACCACTTCATAGTCAAGGTTCTTGGTATCGGTCTTCAGCATCCTCGCATACTTCTCGCTGAAGGCCGTGAAACAACCCGGGCAGTTGGTAACAATCTTCTTGACACCTGACTCTTTAAACATATCCAGGTTCTTCCTGGCAATCTCCTCAAAACTCTTCTTGTCTCCCACGTTATCAGCAATACCGCCACAGCAGACTTCTTTCGCTCCGAGGATGCCGAAGTCAACCCCGGCCTGTCTCATCAGCTTCGCCATACCGATGGGGATGACGTCCTGACCCGGACGGTAGGCATAGGTGCATCCAACGTAATAGAGGACATCACTCTTCTCTTTACCCTTGCTCAGATCCTTGACCTTCAAATCCCGTGCCCAGTTCGCTCTCCTGGTTCGAGGCTGTTTCCAGACATTGTCATACTGCATGATGCTGGTGATAAACTCCTTGTGGGCAGGGAGCGGCCCGTATCCCTGCTCGCAGGCCTCTTCCCTCAATGCATCGAGGACACCGATGATATCCAGATCCATCACTCGCTTGCAGTTGATGTCACAGGCGGCGCACAGGGTGCACTTGTAGATTACATCGAGGAGAGTATCCTTGCTCTCTTCCCAGGACAGCTCATTATTGTAAAGCCCGAAGGCGATATCATTCCTTCCCTGAGCTGTATAGCAATCGAACTTCCCATACACAACGGAAGGACAGCTTCTCGAGAAGCGGTGACTCTTTACCTCCCAGAGGTGTACCCATTTGCAGGTTGAACACCGTTGACAATGACTGAAATCATATTCCACTTTCGCTAATGCCGAACCACTCATCTAAACTATCTCCTTTCTTAAAAACCCAGTTTTCCAGGATTCATCACGTTGTTGGGATCAAGGATCCCTTTCACTTTCTTCAGGACCGGATCGAGGTTACCAGTACGGGAAAAAACCATCTGTGCCCATGCTCCATACGGACGGTAGAAAAAGGCACCCGCATTGACCAAGGCCTCGCTTGACTCATCAAAGAGCAATTTCATCTTCTCTTTTTCCGCCTGGTCTTCGGGATTATAAGACATACCTATCTCTACGTGGCAGGCATGAGTCCTCTGTTTGGGCTGGATATAAACGCCCAGGTCAGAGGAAGGATAATCATAGGCAGCAGCCTTTTCCTGCATGAGATGAATAAACTCCGGTATGCGTCTCATGGGGGCAAGGAAGATGATCGATGCGCCGGCACCCTTATAACGGAACTTCCAGTACTCATCTCCAGCCCAGGGCTGGTCGAGGATGTTTAAGAGCCTCGTTTCAGCTTCAGGGACATACGGGAGTGTATTTGATGGCTCGAGGAGGAACTCTCTTCCCACCTCGAAGAGCGCCTCTTTCTGGTACTTCATCTTTTCTTCAGGATACCATTCTCCTGCATCAAGGGCGACCGTGAGCACGTAGGGCGGCAACACCTTCCGCACACTCTCGATCTCACTCTTCTCCTCCGATAGAATCAGGGCGAGATCCTGACTGTTGAGGATGAAACATTCATTGCCGATCTCTTTCCTCTGGATACGATACATGGGCTCAACGGCTTCCTCAAGCTTTGCAAAGGGGATGAAGAAAAGCCTTCTCATCTTCGGGATGGGCATTGTCTTCAGGTTCATTGCGGTAATGATCCCGAATGTCCCCATGCTGCCGGTGAGTAACCGCCACCAGTCAATACCGGGCCCCATGGAATTACAGAGGTCTGAATAGGTTTCATCAGGAATTGCTGCCGGGTCAGCAGGTGCACCGGGGACAGCCATTGAGCCGGTCCGGAAGTAATCACCGGTCGGCATTACCACTTCCATCGTGAGGATGGGCTCATCGAGATGCATCTTGGGGGAAATGCCCGGTTCCTTCTCCAGGGCTGTGGTGATTACTGACTTCTCCTTATGGGGCAGGAGAGGGTTGACCGCCTTGAACCCATGCTTCTTCAGTTCCTGCTGGACCTCTCCGAACGTGACACCGGGCTCGATCAAGACCCACTTGTTGCGGGTATCCACTTTGAGAACCTTTTTCATGCCGCTCAGGTCGATGATGATTCCGCCCTCTTCAGGGATCCCGTTACCATAGAATCCTATACCTGAGCTGCGGGGAACGACCGGGATCATGTGCGTATTCGCCAGCTTTACTACCTTAAGTACCTCGGCTGTGTTCTTCACCTTCACGACAAAATCCGGCTTCCTCTCCGGGCACAGGCTCGCATCACGGGAGTAACGTCCTAATACGTCCTCATCATCCAGACAATTTCCCTTGCCTACGATACCTTCCAGTTCTTTCTTGATATCACTCAAATCCGCCATCTACATCTCCTTCTTCCCATTACCCAATAAGCTATTTGTTGGTAGCGGTCAGCTATAAAAGACCGAAGGCCGCTCCTGCGGTATTTTCTTACGAGAACTTCTGCATGTTCCCAACGGTAAAGATATCTTCCGGTATGGGTTTACCGGTAAACTCGTTCGTCCGTATGCTTGTTCCGGAGTGTTTTCTTATTATGTCCGTGGTAGTATCGGCAATGATTGTAGCTGCTTTTGCTCCTCCATAACCCGACACCTCATCGTAGAACACATCCATAACCTTCCAGAGTCTCCCTTCCTTGTCATACATTATCTTGGCATCCATCTGCCAGGTCTCCGGGTCCAGGTACCATATCTGTTTCGAATAGACGTAGGAGGGATCCTCATGCTTCACCTCGAGCACGTAGGTGCTGATCCTTTCCCTCTGCAGACCATTGTACCAGCCCTGACCCTTAATATGCTTCAACACCTTGATGTCCTGATGACGGCAGGTGAGGAGCTCTTTCCTTCCGACATACTTGTAATTGTTGTGGGTGACGTGGGTGTACCAGCCATCCTGATCGTCGTAGATCAGGTCGGTTCCGTCGATCATGTCAGTCCTCTGTTTCACTGCAACCCGGCGTATACGCCTGAACATGGACATATAGATCCAGAGGTCTTCAGGCTTCGCCGGGGCGTTATAGATGATCTCGAGCATAGCGGTATCCCGGAAGTCCACAGGATCGGTCATCCTCATGAAGAAGCTTCTCCTGATATTCTTGGGGTTCTTTTCTACCGCTGGCGTGGGCGGAATATTACTCCTCCCAGTCCAGTAGAGCTCCCACCGGATGTGGCCGGCAACCCTCTCCAGTCCGCTCTTGCAATCAGTATTTGCCGAAGGGTAGGCGGTCTCCTTGTGTGAATCACCTTTGGTATTGGAATCAAAGTTCCATGCCATCTCAAGTCCGTTTTCTTTCGTATTGGGAAAGGGATAACCCGCCACCTTTCCATAATCAACCAGGTATCGCTTCTCATCCAGTTTTGCCTGGGGTGCATACTTCAGGGTGTTCTCAATGACGCCCTTGGATATATTGTATGCACGATACGGGACCACCTCGAACCAGTAATCGTCTCCACTTCCCCCGAAGTCTTTCGGGTTCTTCATGATGATATATACGGGTTCTACCAGGAGATCCTTCACCTGATCTATATTGGTGACCCCGACCTTTTTACCAACCCATGTCTTCTCCCACTCCCTCACCTTTGCCAGCTCCTCGCCTTCGTAACCGGGGGTGGGAAACTTGATCTCGGCAGCGATAGATGATTGCGCAAAAGCGGCAATCAATGTAACTACCATGATCAGTCTCAACACTACTGCAAAACCTCTCATTTTTTCTCCTTTCATGAAAAACTCCTCCTTGTTAGAGTGGAAGAGTTATGGAGTGCTGGAGTTAGGGAGTTGAAACTCCTCAACTCTTGAACTCCTTAACTCCCTAACTCGTTTAAAACTGATACTTCATCTTGATAAAAGCAAAGTCCTGGTCTTCGGCAAAGGCCGTGCCGTTCGCGTCAGCCTTCGGGTTTTTTGCATAGAACCAGGAGTATCCTATATCCACGGACAGGTGCGTGGTGGCGATGCATGAAAAAGCCGGGACTACATAACCCCAGTTCCTTTCATTGTATAGGGCCCGAAAAATGAAATATATGTCCATGGGTCCAATGAGCTTGATCTGGTTCATGAAGGTGAAATTGTTCTCGTACTTTTGTGCCTGGGCATAATTATGCTTAATCCGGTCGACCATATCTTGAGTCCCGATGATCATACCCCGGTAAAAGCCTAATGTCATATCGAAGACCGCGTTGGAAGACCAGGGCCCCCACCTCTGCTGCTGGAGCCAGGGCCAGAGCACGGGCCGGATAATGGTTAGTCCGAAATTAAATGAGTCTCGATGAATGACCGGGCCGACATACATCTGTCTATCACTCATAGATAGGTTGGAGCCTATTCCCCATTTCTCACACAATGCCTTACCCGGGATACTGTTATATGGTCTGGCGATTTCGTAGGCCAGCTCAAGCCGGTACACGGCCCCGGTAACGGGTTCATAGGTCTGGTCGCTTGCCCCGACGGTAATGTATCTCCTGGGTTCCCACTGTCTCCCGGGTATTTCATCGGCGTCCTCAGCTGAAACACCAAAACTATCCGGGAAGAAACCCATCAGATTTTCACTGGTTGCACCACGACCGGTTGACCTGTTTGCTGCCAACGACCCTAAGGTGAAATTCACCTCCTTGAAATCTCTCACCACGACTGGGACATGGGTGAAGCCATTGAAGAGACTCACTGTCCAGTCGTGGGTAAGCTCTCCCAAGAAATTAAATGTTGAATTGCCTCGTACCCGGAAGGCATACTGGTACCAACTGAAGTTGAAGTTTTTTGGTCTGTCCGCCTCCCACCAGTCATCCAGAAACTGTTTCATACCGCCCGGACCAAGGTCCGAATTGGGCACAGCAGGTCCTCCCCAGCTGGTCCCCTCTACCGGTGTCCGGGAATACTGAGGATTACCGGGAATAAAGATGTGTTCAAAGATGAGGTTGCCCGGCAGACTCGAATTGTAAAAGCCGCGGAACATCCAGAGCCCCAACTTTACCTCGTCCCAGGGCTCGATTCCCATGGCACCATAGCGGAGGTCAAGGGGATTGATCTTGTCCACGGTCTGGACCATCTCCGTTTCGCTCCAGAAGACAATCTGTTTTCCCACACGGAAGTTGCAGGGGCCGCTGTAGATATCGAAATAGAGTTCATTCATCATATCATCCCAGTGAAAGCGAGGTGTCTGATAATCTGTGTATCTGTCATAGGAGGCGATGTTGGAGCCCAATTTATGGTCTATATCCGGTGCAGCCTCGTAGAAGTACTTGAAATAGATCTCCTGGTTGACGACTAAGTTGGGCGATTCCCACCAGCGGACGAGGGCCTCCATACTTAAGATGGTCTTGAATAACCCCAGTTTAGTGTCATGGAACTTGTTATCATCATAGGGAGCCGATTGAAGACCCAGCCAGCCCACGGTATTTGTGTGACTGCAGTAGTGAGTCCGTATCTGGGTAACGTTAGCGAGGGTGGTCTGAAGCCTCACCTTTCCATTAAAAAGGTTAATGCCCGCCTTTTCGCCCACATCTTCCCTCTGCATGAGGAGACTCTCACCCTGAGATCCTTCTGCCTTCTCTGCCTGAGTGACTGCGCCCTGCTCTTCCCCCTGAGCGACGGTCATCTCTTCCTGTCCCCTTTCCTCAGCCCGGACGGTGGTAAAAAATCCGCCCGTCAGCAAGAAAAGTGAAAACATGATGAGAACTACAATTGTGTCGATCCTTTTCTTTTTCATACTCTTCCCCCTCTAAAAAAGTTTACCCCTCTACCCCATCCTTCTCTTACTTCCCCTTTATCTTTTCTACCCCTTTCGGAGCAGCTTGGTCACGAACTTCGGTTTCACAATGGCGATCTCCGCCGGCACGAGCAGCAGGGCGCCTAACATATTCATGAGCAGGAGAATAGCAAGCAATATACCCATCTCCGCCTGGAACTTGAGGGGAGAAAAAATCCAGAGGGCAAGTCCGATAGTCAGTGTGGTCGCAATCACCCAGATGGACCTCCCATTGCTCACAATGGTACGTGAGATGGCATCATTCAATCCATCTGCTACCTTTATCTCTTCAAGCAGTCTCCCCACAAAATATATCCCGTAGTCTACGCCCAAGCCTATACCGACAGACGAAACAGGATAGGTATTCACCGTAAGGCCGATATTATAAGCCCCCATGAGGGCAAAGGCAATGACATTGGAGATGGCGAGCGGAATGGTAAGGATAAGACCCGCCGCGACAGAGCGGAAGTTGAGGGCGCAGAAAAACCATACGCCGCCTAAAGCAAGGATGAGGTTCAAGGTCTGGGATTCTGCGATAACCTCACGCACTGCAGCCTGGGTACCAATTGCCCCTCCAGCTAAGAGGAACTTCCCCCCCTTCAGGGTAGAATGTTTGCTGATGTACTCCTTCACCTTGTCCACCACCCCCACAACCGTCTTGGGCATCTTGTCCCTGCAGTAGATGACCACGTTTGCGGCTGTATCCTTCTGGTTAATATACCGGTCCCAGTCGCCCGTGGTGGATTGATACACCAACTGCTTGTAGAGGAAAGAGAGGAGCAGATCTTCCTTGGGGAGAGTGTACCAGTTGGGATCATTGTCGTGTGAACCCATGAAGAAGGCAGGGAGGGGGTTCACAATGGACTGGGAGAACATAACCCGCTCATGGGTGCCCATAAAGCGCTGGAATTTGTCAATCTCCCGGAGGGTGTCTGCCTTGACAATAAAATCCCCTATCTGCACCCCCGTTGGGGGTGGGGCGTTTTCATCCTTTTGCACAATGATATACATGGGATTCAAGAGGGGCATGCTGAAGGTGATCCGGAAGGCATCAAGGTTGTAGCGATGGAAGGGCCAGAGGATGGATGAGCCGGGAAAGAAGTCACCCACCTGGATCTTGGCCGAATAGAAGAGGCCGACGGCGGTAATCAGGACTGTTGCCCCCACAATCACCCATTTGCCTTTGGCGGTGATCCAGGGACCAAGCCAGAACAGGAACCGGTCCAGCCAGTTCTTCTTCGCCCTCTTTCTCTCATCCTCCGCAAACTGGACACTCATCCGCTTCGAGGTAGGAAAATAGGAAAGCATGAGGGGTGCAAAAAGGAGGGAGAGGATTACCGTTGCTATTGACCAGAAGGCACAGGAAATGGACATATAGGTCAGGATCGGGATCGTGGCTATGGCTACGATGGCAATCCCGAAGGCATCGGTGATAATGCTGGTCAGACCGGGAAAGAACATCTGTGCTATTAAAATTTTACAGGCTGTCCTCACATCCTTGCCACCTTGAATCTCTTCAAGGTAGCGGGCCATGAGCTGCATGGAATGGCGGGCCGTCATGAGTGAGATGAGAAAGGGAAGAACCAGGATCAAGGGGGATAAGGGATAGCCCATCAGACTCATAAAACCCAGACCCCATATTGCGCTGCAGGCAGCGTTGAAGATGGGGATAAAGACACCGCGCTTGGACTTGAAATAGAAATAAAGGACGACGCAGGTTGCCAGGACCGTCAATCCCAGGATACCCAGTACCTGCTTGCTGTGGTACCGGACATACCCGAGGTGCATGGGTTCGCCGGCGATGTTCACGATGTGGTTATCATCCTCCATCTTGACTACGTAATCATCCCCCTCCATCCGGATGAAGTCCTTGTCGTTCCACAACCCCTTTGCCTTCCACAGGTCTACCACATCCTTCTTAATCTTCATCTCGGTGCGAAGTTTCTGGAGGGCGTTAAAGATCGCATTATAATCAACCTCTTCCTCGAAGAAGTCGACCGTGATCAGGGTTTTCTTGCTGTCCAAGGATACTAAGGAGCCATAGAATTTCGGGTCGCTGTAGACCTTCTTCTTTAATTCATTCAATCCCTCCGGGGTGCTGGGGATATTGGGAAACATGAGGGCCGCAACGACCATCTCCCCGGTCTTCACCTTGATCTCTTTTGCCTTGCGATGGGCAATGGAGTATATCTTGTAGCTGTCTGCCCCGGGGACCTTCTCAAGCTGCTCGGTAAGGTATTTGACCTTCCACAGGGTCTTTTCATTAAAGATATCCCCTTTTCTCACCTGAACCATAATCAGGACCTGGTTCGCCCCGCCAAAGACATTCCGTATCTTATTGTGGAGCTGGATATAGGGATGCTTCTGTGGCAGAAGATCACTGAAGTTCGTGTAGACCTTCAGCTTAGTTGCATAGTATCCAAAAAAGATGGTGACGACCAGGATGGCAGCCATAAAAAAATTCCGCCTCTTGATAATAAACTCAGCAGCTTTCTCCACTTTCTCCCTCCTCTACATCATGATGCATCGTTTTATTTTAAATACTCTCCTTCAAACTTTATGTACTCGATGTAAAGGCCTTTTATGCCTCCATACCCGGGATAAACCTCACCGTATACTTCCACTTCCATTCCTACCAGGGGTACGAGTGATGCCCAGTTACGCATTTTGGGTCCCTTCTTTTGCTCCTCAGTAAACACCCTCGGAATACGGGGAGCATTCATGCTCTGAGAGATGCTTTCCCCTTTCTTGGGGGTTGGATAATATATTGTCCCATCCGGTGTGAGGATAAAGACCTTACTATTACGCTCTGCACTGATCCTGGCATCAAGAAGCTCTTTCTCAGTGTAGGGTTTCCCGTAGGGGTTGTTCTGTGGGGCCGTGGTTCCATTAAAGAGAGAGTTTCCTTCAACCACGACACCCTTTATTGTTTGCCCTGCTTTCGAGGCAGCAAAAAAGGTATCTTCCATAGCCTTGACCCGTTCTGTATACGTCTGCTTCTTGCTTGCCTGTTCTTCCGAATAGACTGACCCTGCGAAAAGTAAGCAGATCAGAAGAATAGGTATTGATTTCCAATATCTCATTTTAATCTCCTTGGTTATTAAATTTTTCAACCATGAAAAAACTAAAAATTGGTTCATCTCTTAATCAGACCACATCCTTTGATTCTATCATTGCTGCTTTCTTCACCCGCAGGTCTTTAATAATAAGATAGGTCGAGATAACAAAGCCGGCGATAATGGAAGACATGATGGGCCAATTGACGTGCACCCAGGGTTCTTTCAGCATGCCCCACTTTGCCAGGATTTCTACATCATTCCAGAGAATAGTCACGGTAGGGATGGAGTATCTCAAATTAGCTCCGAATTTATCGTAACTCAATAGCTTATAGCACAGGTAAAAGAAGACGGAAAATGACGCAAAAAAGAGGCCGTAGGTGAACGTGGAATGGGCACCGAAGAGCTGCTCATCATAGCCGATCATGAGCAGCACGTAGAATGTCCACGTGATCATAATATATTCAAAGCCGGTACGGGGCCCATAGTTATCAACCTTGCCGGTAGCAATCACCCCCCGCATGAGCCGTAGTTTTCTCCGCAGGAAAAAAATGAAATTGCAGCGGACGCTCTCCTGATACAGGAGATAGGTGAAAACCATAACGAGCAGAATGACACTCCACTGCATGAGACGGTATTCCGGATAACTGCCATTGAAGGCATAGGTAACTCCCATCCGTTCGCCGGCATACATCAGGCTGTATTCAAAAGAGAACCACATGCCTAATCCGCCTAAAATTCCCACAAAGCTCTGCCACCCGTCGCTCTTTAAGAAGCGAGTCAAATAAATGGTTACAAACCCGATGACAAAACAGATTCTGGCAAAGTCAAATTTGATTGCCGGATTATACTTCTCGATGAGCACCATCACTATGTGCCCAATGGCGGAAAGACCGAAGATCCAAACAAGAGACACCGCTGTATAAAAAATGGATTTTAATGTGATTACTTTTAGCCTTGCCATGCCTGTAATTCCTCCCTTAGCTTGACTCTTTTTAAAAACGCCCCTTTTTATCCCTTAGCCTTCTGGATCAAGGACGAAACGTTCTCGATGGATTCAAGAAATGTTCTCAGTTCTTCATTGTCCAATGCCTGGAGTAACACCTCCAGTGCAATTCTTCTCTCCTCCATCAATTTTCTCAGGATTGCTCTCCCCCGTACCGTGAGCTTGACCTTTACCACCCTTCGGTCGTTGCTGTCTCTTTTTCTTTCTATGAAACCGAACTGGATCAGCCGGTTGATCATGGATGTGGTTGTGGGAAGGGTTACGCCAAGATTCTGGCTGAAATCACTCATGGTGTATTCTTCTGCACCATGAAAACTGGTCAGGGCTTTTATCTGAGCGGAGGTGAGTTCAATCTGTTGTAGACTGGGTGGATTAATACTTTTTGATATCTCGTTGTAGGAGTGGAGGATGCGAGAGATGATGTGTGACCAATCTCTCACTTCTTTCACTTCTGGTACGCTCATCGAATTCTTCATTCTTTAAGCAAATCCTTCTTCGCTTATTTTCCAACCGAAGATAATTACTACAGTAAATTATTTCGATTTTCGAACAATTCTAATATCTAAATAAAATCTTTGTCAATACATTTTTTTAAAAAAACTGACGTGCAAACTAACTATTGACTAATCAAGGTGTTTTCGCTATTGTGGCGGTGAAAAATAACCGCATTGAGGTACACAATGATAAAAGCCGTCATCTTTGCAGTAAGTCTGTTTATCTATTTTTTCGTGACCGACCTCCTCTTCATTCCTCTCAGGAGGATTCCCAACTATAATCTTTATCTCCTGATCTTCTTCCTGCTCGTCTTTTTCACTGCTCTCTACAATGCACTCACGGCCGGATCGCAGGTAAAGAGGTTGATCTATGGCGCCTTCTGCGGGCTGATCCTGTGGTCAGTAATCGGAGAACTCTGCCCCTCTCTCCGGGTGCATCCAGCAAGCCTTCTTAACCCTATCTGTGCAGTTGATATCAAGCAACCATCCGCTGCTGTTTACGTCGTGATCCTTTTTATTACCCTGGCAATCTCATACCTGACCGGAGGAATCAAAGACGGTCTGGCAATGATGCTCATGGTATTCGGGAGCACGTGGAGCTTCGAGCTTTATATGCAGAATTATTCCACCCACCTTCCGCTGGAAGTTTTACCTAAAATTGCGTATACCCTGGGAAGCGTTTCCACAGTTATCTTTCTCCTCGCACTGATCATGACCGTAAAAAGTGCTTCCCCTGCAGGGAAAACCTTCTGGGGATACTGGATCTACTTTGGTTTTGTAACCACGCTCACCAGCTTCCTCATCCTTCCCCACCCCATGCCGCTGGGCTTTTGAAAAAAAACGACGCGGGGAAGAGAACTCTCCCTGTCTCCGCGTCCCTTTGTCACCGTGTCTCCGTGTCCTTCATCTCACCTTCTCCTCCAAAGCTGGCGAACAGCATACCCTTTAGCTGTAAATTCATGATCGGTGATAACTACCTGCTCAATGGTAATCTTGATCATCATCATATTTGAATTTATTACCTTAGCCATTACCTTCTGTAATGGTTCAACCATGAGGGCGGTTGGGGCATTCCGAGTGGGAATAAAAGTCCAGATCATGTATTGATAAGGGTAAAACTTAATCCCTTCGTTTACCTCTGGACAATCCCCCTCAAAGAGCTCTGCGATCCCCCTGATCTGAATACAAAAGGTCTTGGAAAAATCATTCATAAACTCCTCGTGCCAGTTGAGGCTGACCTTGGGGTTGTTTTTTATATGAATTAACTTTTCCGTGTCTTTCTCGGCAAAGCCGTATAAGACCTTTTTATCTGGATCCAGGGCAAACTCAATGGTAGTTGAGAGGGGGATATTATCCATCGAGGTTGCAAGCACATATGTCCTCTTTCCTCCCTTTCCTCCTAAGGCCTCAGCAATATGATTCCAGAGTGGTTCCTTTGGCATTGCTCCTTTAGCGGAAATCCACGTCTTTAAGGTGGCGGTGCTCCTCGCATCAACCGCATACAGTTCCTTCTCTACGTAAGATCCCTCTTTTTCCTCACTCAATCCTGTCTTACCTACACAGAGTATCATGGCGAACATAAGAATGGCTCCTAAAGACTTCCCCATATAAATCCTCCGCATCTTCTCCTCCTTTCCCCTCTATCCCTTTTTTAATATCAAAAGTCACCCTATTGTAGAGAAAACGTCCCCCGGAAATCAACACATTTATTTGACACACATTTATTTGACATTTCATTTGAAAGTATGTTAGCAGAGTCTCAGGGAAATCTTATGAAGGAGGAAACAATGGTCTTCTTAGCTGGATGTAACGGGCATATCGGTAAAGAGATCGTAAAAAAATGCGTGGAGAGATCGATTCCCTTCCGGGGGTTTGATGTAAAACCCCTCGAGATTAAGGGGATGGACACCTCGAAACTTGATGTAGTGACCGGTGATATCACCAATCCTGACCAGGTAAAAAAGGCAGCTGCTGGCGCCCGGGTAATCATGGATGTTATTGGCTTGAGGAAGGAAACCAAGGAATTGACCCATGAGATGGTGGAACACGAGGGAATGAAAAACCTGATCGAAGCGGCCAGAGAAAACAAGATCGGGCACATCATCTATATCAGTGTCGGCGGGGTAGCACCCGGTTCTCCTGCCAAAACTCTCCAGGCCAAATGGAACGCCGAGCAAAGCCTGATCAACTCGGGGATCACATACACTATCTTCCGCCCGTCCGGGTATTTCAGTGACTTCTTGGAATACTTCGCCCCTACCATTATCAAGACAGGAAAGATGCAGGCGATCGGTGACGGGACGAAACGGATGCAGCCCGTGGCGCCGGAGGATGTGGCTGAAGCACTGCTCCAGTCAATTGGAAACGAAAAAGCCAAAAACAAAATCTTCGGGATCGCAGGGCTGGAGGTTTTCTCGTACAATGAGCTGGTTGAACTGATAGCAAAAGTGGTAGGAAAACCGGTTACCATCGCACACAAATCCCTCTTGCTCCTCAAGATCATGTTTACCCTGACTGGTGCCTCAAAAGATTTTCTCTACCGGGCAACCAGGGAAAGTATCATAACCCCGGAAGAAGAAAAGGCACTCAAGGAAGCCTTTGCAATAAACTTCCAGAGGATTGAACCCTGGTTGAGGGAGAACCTCAAGAAGCAGGGGATGATTTAAGGCTGCTGAAAAACGCCCATCTGCGTCGTTCCCCTCGTCCTTCGTCGTTGCAGAGGTACAAAAGACGTTTGGTCCGTCTTCGGATAAAAACTTTACCGCAGGAGCGGCCTTCGGTCTTTTTCAGGATTTCGGGCGCCTTGCATCTGAACGTTTTTGATCAGCCTTAAAGAAGGTTGTAGGGGCACGGCATGCCGTGCCCTAAGAAAAGACGTACCGCGAAGTGCGGCCTACGGTCTTATGTAGGGGCAACCCCCTGTGGTTGCCCAGATGAGGGTGGATTCCAATCCGCCCTTTTGTTTTTGTCTTCAAAGAATAAAATTCAATGCCTTCTCAGAATCAGTCTCTTACCCGCAATGAAGGAATGGGAATTGTGTCCGTAACAAATCAGAATAATATGATAAGAACTCAAAAAGCTACTGCTATCCACCGTTAGCTTCATCCGATGGTTAGGAAATCATTGTAATTAAATTGCAATTGCCTCATTAAATTCCTCAACTTTGGTAGGTTTTTGTTCAGCGTTCCACAAGTCTAATTTCGCCTGCATGTATAACCAACTTTCAGGTGTTGTTCTTGTTGCCTTACTAATCCGAACCGCCATTTCAGGACTTAGAGAAGCTTTGCAGTTCAGTAACTCTGACAAGGTTTTTCGAGTTACTCCTAAACGTTTAGCTGCTTCCGTTACAGTTAGACTAAGAGGCTTTATAATATCTTCTCGTAAAACCTCTCCAGGATGAGTTGGTTTTCTTTTTCCGATCATTTTAAACACTCCTTTTAAATTTAATGATAATCACAGTAATCTACATCTATTGCATTGGCACCATCAAACCGAAAAGTGACTCGCCAGTTACCGCTAACCCAAACCGCCCATATGCCCCTTTCTTTTCCTTTAAGCCCATGCAACTTATAGCCAGGTAAATTCATGTCCTGAGGTCTTACGGATGCATCTAAACGATCTAAGATTCTGCCAAGCTTGAGAGCATGTTTCGCATTTATTCCACTCAGATTACCATGATAGAAAAATTTTTCTAATCCTTTGTGTTTGAAAGATTTAATCATTCATTATCTTACCCACTAATATAATAGCATGTAACCCATAACGTTACAAATGTTAAAATAATTTTACCCTAAATGGAAAGTGTATGTTAAGTAAACATAAAAACGGCTTTTGAATAAAAAGTAATCAAAACGGAACGTAAAACTGAGGGGGTGCGAAAAAGCGTCAGTTTATTTCGCATCCCTCTCCAGTGGCTTGTTAGCCACTTCTAATATTTGATACATTTAATTCATTCAACTCCGTGTAACTTTTTAATACCAGTAAGTAATTTATTTGCCGTTTCATTATCTTCAAAAGCATGTGCGGCAAGAATTAAATTTCTTGTATAAAAATCGAAAACAGTAGCATCGACTGCGGGGGCTAGCATCATTCCTGCAGGTGATCCAACTATAGAAAGAGCAATATCTTCCGCAAAAATTAAGAACTGCTCTTCGAATTTTTCTCCTCTGTGTTCTTGCTTCAACTTTGTATATCGGTCAATATATGGGGCACAGTATTCATAATGTGAACTAAATACCTGATCACAAAGTATTCGAGTAAATTCGCCAATATCTTCAGAATATCTTTGCATATGGATAAAGGACAAGATATGTACGAGCTGAAAAGATTTTATAATATATTCAGTTGTTCCATTTAATGTAGGATTCTCAATTTTACTTCGTCCCTTGTTCATATGTGTGATAAGCTGGAGGCAGGCATCAAACCATTTTTTTCTTTGTGTTTCCATTCGGTAAGCTAATTCAGAGGCTATTTCAGAAATATTTCTCATCAATACTGTCCCAATGTTAATCGTTAAAAGGGACTAATCGTTAAAAGGGACGGTTCTATTTATGCCATTTCGATAATATTTATCACCTAAATAGAACCGTCCCGTTTTTCCGTAATAGTCCCTGCCCCGGATGTTGTAATGGATGATCGGTTTTCCCGGGGAGGAGGATTCCGGCAGGTCCTGTTTGTCGAGACTGGTTTTGAGGATCGATTCGACGCTCTTGTAGCTGTACGCTTTGAGAAGGAGGGCACGGCCGCAGGCCGCCTCCACCCGCTCGGGCGAGTAACGTTTCCCCAGCCTGATGATGCCCAGACAGGAACGGTAACCCTGCTCCGGGTGTCGGCGACTCTCTATGATGCAGGTGACCAGACTCCGGGTGTTTGGTCCGTTTTGACCCGCCCAGTTCATGATCCGTGAGGGGGTCCATTCCAGATATTTCTGATGGGCCTTGGGCATATGTTCCGCCAGAGTGGTGTGCGCCCCTTTCATGTACCTTCGCGGATGGCCGGCGACCCGGCGGTTCTTGAACAATACCTCCACGGTGGTTGCCGTCAACCGCACCTCCACCTGTTCTTTTACAAGCTGATAGGGAACGCTGTAGTAGTGGCCTTCGATCTCGATATGGTAGTCGATGTTGACCCGGGCCTTCTTCCATTCGGCATATTCATAGGGAATGGAAGGAAGCGGTTTTAAGGCCGGCCAGTCGATGGTTTCGTAAAGACTCCTCCGGGTGCCGTCCGTCTTTTGGAACGTGCGATTGTTGAGCTCCTGAAGCTTTTCTGCAATGGCCTGGTTCAACTCCACGATACTGAAAAAGGTGTGATTCCGAAGCGCCGCCAGTATCCATCGTTCTGTCACTTGCACCGCTGACTCCACTTTGGCCTTGTCCCTTGGGCTTGCTATGCGGGCGGGGATGACGACCGTGCCGTAATGACGGGCCATCTCATGATAGGTCGGATTGATGTCCGGTTCATAGTAGCACGGTTTTTTGACCCCGGATTTGAGATTGTCGGGAACGATGATCTCCGGAACACCCTCAAAGAAAGTAAGAGCCCGGACATTGGCCTCGATCCAGGAGGGGAGGTCCTGAGAGAAAGCGCCCCAGGCAAACGTGTAACTGCTGGCGCCCAAGGTGGCCACAAAGAGCCACGCTTCTCTGGTTTTGCCGGAGACCGGATCCGTCACCGGTATCGTCTGGCCGGCGTAATCGACAAAAAGCTTCTCCCCGGCCCGGTAGGTTTGACGAAGACAGAGATCCAGCTTCCCGGTCCACTGGTGATACAGGAGACAGAACTGGCTGTATTGATACCCCGCAGGGTTGGCCCCTCTGTATTCCAGCCACAGGAGACGGAGGGTCACCCCTTTGCGGCTCAGCTCCTTGCGGATGTACTCCATTGCGGGAAGGCCCCGTTTCTCGGGCGATTCTGTCGGTTGGGACGAAAACAGGAGGGCCTCCAGACGGCCGTCATCGAGATCGGGCGCCAGAGGCCAGGTCAAACCGGCACGTTGGGAACGTTCCAGATATTCCCTGACGGTGCTGCGGGCAATATTGCAGCTCTTGGCAACCTGTTTGTTGGATAACTTTTTCTCCCACTTCAATCGAAGAACTTCTTTTATGGTACGCATGGATAACCTTTCTGCCGCCACTGTGACCTCCCGGGTTTTTCCCGGGAACTCTAACGGCTTTCATTGGATTTATCCAGCATCGTTTATCCCCTCCATTGGGGGTGGCGGATTGAATCGGAATCAGGTGGCGCCTTCAATCGGATTCGGGTGGCGGATTGCGTCGGAATACGCACCAAACCTGTAGGGCGTCATTCTTTAGGAGGTTGCGCTGCTGGTATCGTCTTCCGGTTGCGTCCCGAGTTCCTGGGACATCATGCTTGTTATTGACTGATACTCTATTCTAATCTGACTCTTGCTTCTGCCTTCAAAGAATATAATTCAATGGCTCTCAAGATCGGTCTCTTTCCCACAGTGAAGAAATGGGTATCATGTCACCGGAACGTTCGCGACGCGCACGCCGAACACGCCGCGCATTTCTATGAGCGCGTCTCTGAACACCCTGCTTGCCCAGTGGCCGTGCGAGAACCCGTAGCGGATGCATCAGCGGCCTGCCATAGCCGATGCTCACTTCGTGGAGGCTTATCTGCACTTCGCCAATACGTCCACCTCCCAAGGTGTCACTTCGTAGGTGCTCCCGCTCCATCTAGCCGTACACGAACTGGATGGTAACTCCCACAGCCGTGCTAATTGCCACCAGCAGAGACAGGACTCGGATCGTGTCACGGGTGTCGTGGTTGTCCTTTAGCAGGACCAGGATGCCAAGTCCCCCGCTGCAGCACAGTCCGGCAACCGTCGAGCCATAGCTGAGTCCACCCTTCAGGAACACCTCGGTGATCGCGACCGAAGCGGCGCAGTTCGGAATCAGTCCCACCAAGGCCGCCAGAAAGGGTTGAAATACGGAACGCTGGAGCAGGACCTTACCAAGGTTCGCTTCACCAACCATCGAGATCAGGTAGTTAATCCCTAGTGTCACAGCAAAGATGAAGATGAAGACCTTTGCTGTGTGGAAAAGTGGGTGCGTAAGCAACTCCCACTTGCTGATCTTCCCGGATATGTGGTGTTCGCAGCAACCGGGTTCGTGCATCTCCTCGACATGGACTTCGCTATCTGGTGGTGCCTGCTTCCGGTAGCTTCGCAGCAGAATGTCGACCGCGTATCCGCTCACTATTCCAATCGTCAGTTTAGTAATCAAAAGTGGTATGACGATCCCTGCTTTATCTGGCTTGGCCAGAATCACAGGAATGGCTTCGTCTGATGTGGCTAGGTAGACGGCCAACAATGTGCCCATTGTGATCAGGCGGCGCGTATACAGCGCGCTCGCCAGCACCGAAAACCCACACTGCGGAAAGCAGCCGAGAGCGGCACCCAGTGCTGGGCCAGATTTCGCGGCCTTCTGCAATTTAGCGTTTATTGTTTCGCCGAACCTCCGCTCAAGCAACTCAACAAGGCAGTAGATCACAAGCAGGAACGGGATCATCTCGGCGCTATCAGTCAGAGCATTTAGAAAAAGGCCTTTCAACACTCTTCTCCATCCGCATCATTACCTGCGGCTCACATGATGCCTGCTAACGTGATCCGGCTAAGTGGCGCGCGGCTACGCCCGTCCGCTTGAGCCGGTGGTTAGCCAACTCATTTTCCCCGCTCGATATCGATGAGCATCTGGATGTAAGCATCCCTATCCGCCTCGATGCAGTCGTCACAATAGTTTCCATCGTCGAATCTAGAGAAGACGCTAACCGTCTGCCGCCCACATTGAACGCAATGTTCGTAGCGATAGTGACGGGAGCTGCACAAATGACCATGGACCCGCCGTTCATCCTGCAGGCAGAGGATGCCTGTGGTGCCACAAACGGGGCAAGCATTAGGCAGTACGTAAGTCTCCTGTAGAGACGCCCATAATTTTGGTATTTTCAGTAGGGGCGGGTTTAAAACCCGTCAACATTAAACCGGAAATTTTTTTAGCTGTCTTAACACATACCCCCTGACCTCCTTGTGAGAAGGTTGTTTCTTCACTAACCTCCCGTTCTTGACCAGAGGGACAAGGAGATCGATGAGTTTACCTCCACAGGAACAGCGGCTTAATTTTTGAGCAAGAGGTACAGTCTTATCCTGGTGACACTTCGGGCACCGGAGAACCCGCTTGCTTCCTGACATCTTCCCGCGTTTGGCAATGGGCTTGTCCTCAATCTCCACGATATCCATAGCAAAGTCTACCACCTTTGCATTGCTGACCGATGTCCCTATGCCGTAGCCGTCAACGACCGGGTTGAGCCTTACTATGTCATCTTCATCAAGCCCACCGCTCACAAAAAGTTTTATCCTCCCATAACCGCGGAGATTCAGTTCCCAGCGCACCTCTTCCAGGATCCTCAGAAAATCGCCTTTCCTGGAGGCCGGGGTGTCCAGTCTCAGCGCATACAGAAAATCTCCCACTTCCTCAGCGACATTGATTGCCTCAAATTTTTCATCATTAAAGGTATCGATCAGGGCAACTCGCTTCACATTAGGCTTGATCACTTCGTGAAATGCTCTGACTGCCTTGATAGTACTTCCCATCATGAGGACCAGGGCATGAGGAATAGTACCTGATGGTTCCTCGCCGATCAACTCAGCACTCTTCACAATTGCCACCCCGTCGCAGCCCCCGATGTA
>JAPLJA010000247.1 GCA_026388815.1 Pseudomonadota bacterium | reverse complement strand
ATATCCGGAATGTGGATGTCATTGCCCACGTGGTGCGGTGTTTTGAAGACGACCGGGTAATCCATGTCTATACCTCCATTGACCCGGTGAGGGACGCAGGGATTGTGAATACAGAGTTGATCCTGGCAGACCTGGAGACGGTAGAGAAGAAGATTGAAAAAGCCGGGAAGATGCTCAGGGTTGGCGATAAGAATGCAGCCGCTGATATCGAAGTGTATCACAAGGTAAAAGCCGTACTCGATGCGGGCAGGCCGGCAAGGACCCTGAAGCTCAAAGATGGTGAAAAAGAAATTGTACGGAATCTCTTCCTCCTTACTGACAGGCCGGTTTTTTACGTTGCCAATGTTGATGAGAAGGAGTTGAAGGAAAAAAGGTGGGTAAAGTTCCTGGAGGAAGTTGCGAAAAGTGAAGCCGCCATGGTAGCGGCAATCTGCGGCGAGGTAGAGGCAGAGGTGCTCGCCTTGCCGGAAGGGGAAAGAGAGGAGTTTTTAAAGGACCTTGAGATAGGGGAATCAGGCATTGAAAAACTGGTCAGGGTGGGATATGAGCTCCTGAACCTGGTCACCTTCTACACGACAGTCGGCCCTGAACTCCGCGCCTGGACAGTGCTGAAAGGAACCAGGGCGCCCCAGGCTGCCGGAAAAATTCACTCTGACATGGAAAAGGGTTTTATCAAGGCAGAAGTACTTTCCTATGATGATTTTGTGGCCGCTGGCTCAGTCCACATGGCCCGGGACAAGGGTCTTTTGAGGATGGAGGGAAAGGAATATGAGATCAAAGATGGTGACATCGTTTATTTCCGGTTCTCGGTTTAAGTGGTCTGTTCTCATTATTGCTCTCATTTTTTTATCCGGCTGTATTAAAAGAATAGAGCCAATAAGCATAACCTTACCAGAACTTATGTCAAACTATGGACAGTACGAGAGCAAGAGGGTATTAGTAAAAGGGCAGATCACGGATAAGAACCCTTATGGAATCTACGGTGTCGGTTTCCGTACCTGGTTCTTCTTCCTTGAATCTGAGGGGAAGGAGATCAGGTGCCATGAGTGGCACTACCGCGTGAGCGCAGACCCGACTGCAAACTATATCGTATTGAGGGCGAGGGCTGACAGGGCAAGCGGAAAAAAAACGGAGGTCACGATTATCGGTGATTTAGAAAAAGATGGCATAGAACTGTACTTATTGGAATATCAGGGCGTAACCGTGAGAACAGATATCAAGCCCCCGCAACCGTTCATCCCCCGGCCCTTCGATCCCTGGTGGTAGAAAAGACCGCAGGCCGTCAGGCCGGAGGCCCGCCTACAGAAGCCTTGCGGAGGGCAGGCCGCTCCTGCGGTAAATAAGACCGAAGGCCCGCCTTGCGGGTAGGTATTTTTCCCATATGATGGGCGTACAGCAGTGCGCCCCTACTCCTGATATATCCCGAATACCTCTCTCAGGGTGTCAGCGATCTCGCCCAGAGTGGTATAACACTTCACGGCTTCAAGGGTTACGGGCATCAGGTTTTCTGAACCCTGAGCCGTCTTCTTGAGCCGCTGTAAGACTTCTTTTACCTTGTCGTTGTCCCTTCCTTGTTTAACGCTCAAGAGCTTTTCCTTCTGGATCTTTTCCACTTCCGGTTTGACCTTGAGGAGGTTGGATGGGGGTGCCTCCTCTACGGTGAACTGGTTTAAGCCCACGACGATCTTCTTCTTGCCCTCCACATCCCGCTGATACCGGTAAGCACTCTCTCCGATCTCATTCTGAATATAACCCTTTTCAATTGCTTTGATTACTCCTCCCATGGCATCGATTTTTCCAATATATTCCTGTGCGCCATTCTCGATGCTGTCCGTGAGGGATTCTATTGCATAGGATCCGCCGAGGGGATCAATGGTGTCAGTAACGCCGGTTTCGCAGGCAATGAGCTGCTGGGTGCGCAGGGCGGTTCTCACCGCTTCTTCGCAGGGAAGTGCCAGGGCTTCATCATAGGAATTTGTGTGGAGCGACTGGGTCCCCCCGAGGATCGAAGCGAGTGCCTGGAAGGCAACCCTCACGATGTTGTTGATGGGCTGCTGGGCAGTCAGGGTGCATCCCGCAGTCTGGGTGTGGAACCGGAGAGAACAGGAGGCGTCCTTCTTTGCCTTGAATCTCTCCTTCATGATCCTTGCCCAGAGCCTCCGGGCAGCCCTGAATTTGGCGATCTCCTCGAGAAAGTTATTGTGGCAGTTGAAGAAGAAGGAAACCCGGGAGGCAAAATCATCCACATCCAGGCCCGCCTTGATTGCTGCATCCACATAGGTGATCCCATTTGCCAGGGTGAACGCCACCTCCTGAGCTGCCGAGGAACCGGCTTCCCTGATGTGGTAGCCGCTGATGCTGATCATGTTCCACCTCGGCACGTGATCCTTGCAGAAGGCGAAGATATCCGTGATAATCCGCATGGAAGGCTGGGGCGGGTAAATGTAGGTTCCCCGGGCAACGTACTCCTTCAGGATGTCATTCTGAATGGTGCCGTTGAGGTTGCCTGCCGATACGCCCTGTTTTTCTGCTACGGCAATGTACATGGCCAGGAGCGAGGCGGCAGTTGAGTTAATGGTCATGGAAGTGCTCACTTTTTCCAGAGGGATGCCTTCAAAGAGGGTCTCCATGTCAACCAGCGTGTCGATAGCGACTCCCACTTTTCCCACTTCTCCCAGGCTTAAGGGGTGATCTGAGTCGTACCCGATCTGAGTCGGGAGGTCAAAAGCAACGCTCAAGCCCGTCTGGCCGTGGTCAAGGAGATACTTGTACCGTTTGTTGGTATCAGCCGCTGTCCCGAACCCGGCATATTGCCTCATCGTCCAGAATCTCCCCCGGTACATGGTTGGCTGGACACCCCGGGTGAACGGGTATTCTCCCGGGAACCCCAGGTCAGATATATAGTCTATCCCCTCTGCATCCAGAGGGGTAAAGAGTCTCTTAAACTCAATGTCGGAGGTGGTCTTAAATACTTCCTCCCGCTCCGCTGCCTTGGCGATAACCTTCTGAACCGGGCCGCTTTCCCATCGTTTCAATTCCCCTTCCAGTTTAGTCCTATCCATCGTTCGTTTACCTCCTCATCTCTTACTTGTGGTCTTTTTCAACTGGCTCTCTGTTTAAAGGATTCGAGGATTCGAGAAGTAAAGAAAAAAGAATTCAGGAGTCAGGAGACAGGAGTCAGAAGAAATGCGGATTGCGGAGTGCGGAATTCTGAATGCTGTATTCATATTTGTTTTTGCTGATCGCTGACCGCTGAAAGCTGAGTGCTCATTGTTTTCATTCTGACTTCTGTATTCTGGATTCCTTTTCTCATGTTCCCTTTGCCCTTGAACCCTGTCTTTAGGTTAGCTTGGTGATTTCAATCTTCAGATCCTTCAACTTTCGGTTGAGTTTTTTCTTCGCAATACCGATTGCCTCTGCGGTTCTGTCGATATCTTTGTTGTTCTCCAGGAGCTTTCTGACAATAAACTGCCGTTCAAAATCATTCCGTGCCGACTGGAAAGATTCAGAGTCAAGGAACTTCTTCCCTTTTGTGGAGAGATGTCCTGCAATTGAAGGGGGGATATCACTGGCCGTGATCTCACTCCCTTCAGAGAGGATCACCAATCGTTCAATCAGGTTCTTGAGCTCCCTGACGTTTCCGGGCCAGTCGTATTTTTTGAGCTTCTCCAGCGCCTCAGGAGAAATGGTCTTGGGTTTTATGCTGTTTTTCAGGGAGTACCGTTTCAGGAACTCTTCCACCAG
Source organism: Pseudomonadota bacterium (assembly GCA_026388815.1). Classification (GTDB taxonomy): domain Bacteria; phylum Desulfobacterota; class WTBG01; order JAPLJA01; family JAPLJA01; genus JAPLJA01. The sequence goes on along the minus strand of JAPLJA010000247.1, from coordinate 8,862 downwards.
GAGGAGGATATCTTCCTTCCTCTCCTTCAAGGGTGGTACGTGGAGAGGAACAACATTAATCAGGTAATAGAGGTCCTCCCGGAAGTTTCCGCCCTTCACCTTTTCCTTGAGGTCTTGCGTGCTCGTGGCGATCACCCTTACATCAATATCAATGCTCCGGTTCCCTCCCGCCCGTTCAAACTTGTGCTCCTGAAGGATGGAGAGGAGTTTCCCCTGGATCTGAAGGGGCAGATCTCCTATTTTATCTAAGAGGAGAGTCCCCTCATTTGCCAGGTCGAGTTTCCCTCTCTTCTTGGTAACAGCCCCGGCAAAGGCCCCCTTTTCATATCCAAAGAGCTCGTTTTCCATCAGATCCGGCGGTATCGCCGAACAGTTTACCTCGATAAAGGGCTTATCTGCTCTCCTGCTCTGCCGGTGGATTGCGCGGGCAAGGAGCTCCTTGCCGGTCCCGTTTTCCCCGTAAATCACAACCCATGCGTCAGCAGGGGCGATTGTCTTCGCCTGTTCCCGGAGTTCTCTGATCCTCTTGCTGTTTCCGGTTATCTGGTAACCCTGGTCGATCATTTGCTGGAGGAGCCGGTTCTCCTCCTCCAGTTTCTGGTAACTCAGCGCATTATTGACTGTTAAGATTACCTTTTCCAGGGAGAGGGGTTTTTCAATAAAATCGTAGGCACCCAGCCGTGTAGCTTTGACTGCTGTTTCGACGGTCCCGTGTCCGGAGATCATGATCACCTGTATCTGGGGGAGGTTTTCCCGGAGCTTGCTCAGGACTTCTATCCCGTCAATACCCGGCATCCAAATGTCCAGGAGCACCAGGTCAGGGAGATCTTCGTCAGCGATCTTCAGCCCTTCGTATCCATCTGAGGCGACGAACACTTCAAACCCTTCATCTTCAAGGATTTCCTTGAGTGAACTCTGGATCCGTGCCTCGTCATCTATAATAAGAATACTCTTCTTCATGGCCGCTCATACTTTAATGGGGAGCTCGATGATAAAGCGGGTTCCCTTGGGATAGTTGTTCTTTACCCGTATGTACCCGTTATGGTCAGTGATAATGGAGTTAACAATAGCCAGCCCGAGGCCGGTCCCTGATTTCTTCGTGGAGAAATAGGGTTCAAACAGTTTTGGTTTCTCTTCCGCGGGGATCCCGCAGCCGGTATCGGCGACTTGAATCCTTGCCATCTGGAGAGATGGTTCATAGGACGTTTCAATGGTTACCTTCCCTGCACCGTCATTTCTCATCGCATAGAGGGCGTTATCGATCATATTGATCATTGCCCTTTTGATCTGGTCCCTGTCTAAGTTGAAGACAGGGATGTCGCCCTTCTTTTCAAATTCAAAGGTGATGTTCCGGTGGGGGTCGCGATAGAGCAGGAGGGTTTCCTCGATAATTTCGTTCAGGTTGTTCAGCTGGGGGTTGGTAGCAGGCATCCGGGCAAAATTGGAAAACTCATTCACCAGGGTTTTCAGTTGTTCTACCTGGTTGATGATGGTTCTGGTGCAGTCGTCAAAAATCTTTCCGTCAGCGGCAAACTGGTCAAGGTACCGTTTCCGCAGCCTCTGGGCGCAGAGTTGAATGGGGGTGAGGGGATTTTTTATTTCGTGGGCAATACGGCGTGCCACTTCCCGCCAGGCTACTGCCCGCTGGGCCCTCTGCAGGTGGGTGAGGTCCTCGAAGACCAGCACCAGCCCTATGTGGTTCCCTGCCTCATCCCGGAGCGCAGTGGCGTTTGCCAGGAGTATCAAGGTCTTGCTGGGGAGAGAGATTTTCACCGGTCTTTCCAGGATGCCTCCTGCAGAAGCGCTCATGTCACGAATCAATTCGCGGATGCCTTCCATTGAGGCCGAGGAGAATGCCTCCCGGTAATGGCAGCTCAGGGTATCTTCAGCTTTGATCTCGAGCATCCCTTCAGCCGACCTGTTCATGGTGGCAATCCTTCCATCCCTGTCCACAGAAATTACCCCTGCCGCCACGTTCTTCAGAACAATTTCCATGTACCTCCTGCGCCGTTCCAGTTCAATCGTGGTGTTCTTCAGGTCTGATGTCATCTGGTTGAAGGAGTTGATGAGGCTGCCGATCTCGTCATCGCTGGCGGGCTGGATCTGGAAGTCAAGGTTGCCGCGGGCAATCTCCTGGGTCCCTTCAGCGAGCTTCTGGATAGGGTCGGTGATGGTTTTTGCGAGATAGAAGCCGAACCAGGTGGCAGAAAAGATAATCAGCAGGGTCACGATGGAGAAGGTGATGAGATAGCTCAGCCTGATCGGCTCCTTGAGCATCTTGACCTGGTGGTATTCCTTAAAGGCAGAGGAGATGGAGTGCATTCTCTTGACCAGGCTGTTTGGCACATAGTAGTTGGCCACCAGGGTCCCCACGATTTCATTCTGATTCCAGGTTGAATAGATGGGGACGATCCCCCGGATAAAGTCCCCTTTTTCTGCTGACTGGATCTTGGTCAGTTCGTTTCCCGCGAGGCCTTCTTTGACCAGATCTGATTCCGGGCTCGTAAATTGCTTTCCGGGAATCCGCGGGTTCATCGCCTGTACCAGTTCTTCCTGTTGAGCAGAGAACACCTCCACGACACCCAGGTTATACTCCTCCTGCTTGGTTTTGATAAACTCTTTCAGCTTGTCCAGGTTGTTTTCATTCAGGAGCTTGTTCTCGGTAATCGCCCTGCTGATCTGCCGGGCGTAATGGAGGGCATTTTCCTCTGAGTTTCTGTAGTAGGTCTTTGCCACCTTCATGGACTCTTCCAGGGACTGCTCCACCTGGAAGCTGAACCACCCTTCAATGGTGGTGTTGATGAAGGTTGCTGCTACCCAGAAGAGGAGGAAGGTTGGGACGAGCGAGAGGCCGATGAAGGCAGCTACCAGCTTGGTGCGGAGCTTTGAGCCCAGCACACCTCTTCTCCTCTCGAAAAAGAGCTTGGTCACGTTTCTTATGACCAGGAAGATAAGGAGGAGAAGGAGGATGATGTTGATATTGACCAGCCCGTATACCAGGATGTTATTGGTGATGGGGAGCTGGCTCTTTGAGCCGGAGAAGTAGACTTCGAGGGAGGTGAGGATAATGACTAAGAAAAAGACGACGAGAATGATAAACCGTTCCCGTTTCCGTCTCTTCTTTTCTCCGATGTCAGCAGTCAGAGATGATTTTTCATTCATGTGGACAGAGCGTATTCATTCCTACTTAATCGGAATCGTCGACCATCCCGTTTTCGACTGGCCCCACGGCAGGAGCGAGAGGAGGTATTCCAGGGGGAGGGGGAGATCAGAAGCAGATTCCGCTTTGATGTCGAGGTGATATTTCAGGTAATAGAGGTCATTCTTCTTGAACAGGTCAGATGAGACAAGGACCGTTTCATTTACATTTTCAATCATCTTCTTTACTTCAGAAAAGTCAACAAGCACCTTCGTGATTGATTGCCTGCCGTTCAGGGTCACGCGGTATTCGTTCTTGAGGTTATCGTATTGTATCTTCCGGATCAGCCTCAGAGAGGAAATTTCCCGGTCAAACCAGAGGGGGATCGGCTGATAGACTTTGATCTGGAAGGTATAGGTTACTGGAATGCCGGCCAGGATGGTATCGAGAATCTCCTTCTGGAAACAGCCCTGGCTTGCAAATTGCGCGTGGATGGGCCGGTATTTCATAGGGGCGGAATCTACCTCTGCCCTGACCAGGGAGAAGGTGCCCAGGGAAAAGAATAACAGTATGAGCATCGCGATTACACTCTTTGCCTTATCTCTTGTCAACCTGTGCCTCATAAAAGAACAGCATCCTTCTAAGGTTTTATAATCAATCCTGAGGGAAAATGCAAACCCTATTTGTTTCTTTTGACGGCAGGAGGAATCAGCTTCCAGGCAGATTGATTATTAAGAATTTCTCTGATCAACTGGTGGTGGAGATGGTGCCCTGACTTGTGGGCAATGATATGCCCGATGAGCGGTTTGCCGAGGAGGGCAGTATCGCCGATAAGATCGAGAACCTTGTGCCGGACAAACTCTTCCGGAAATCTCAATCCCTCTTCGTTCAGGATATATTCATCACCTACCACGATGGCATTATCCACGGATCCCCCCTTGGCAAGGCCATTCGTCTTGAGCGCCTGGAGGTCCTTGAGCAGGCCGAAGGTTCTGGCGCTGCCTATTTCCCTTTCAAAGGTGGCCTGCGAGAAGTGGACCCGGCAGGACTGGTTGGCAATCAACTGATGATTGAAGTCGATGGTATAGGTGATCCTGAACTCCCTGGATGGCATCAGGGAGATTTCTGCATCCTCAGCAGAAACTTTCAGGGGCCGGAGGATCTTGATGAACTCTCTTGGTACACCCTGCTCCTCGATGCCGGTAGCCTTGATGAGGTCAACGAAGGGGGCTGCACTCCCGTCCATGATCGGTATCTCAGGGGAATCTATTTCAATGAGCAGATTGTCAATGCCCAGGCCGTAGATGGCACCTAGGAGGTGTTCGGTGGTTGAGATGGTCACACCGTCTTTACCCAACGTGGTAGCAAGCCTCGCATCCACCACACGGGAGATATTTGCTTCTATCTCGCAGGGAGGATTGGCATCGATCCTCACGAACGTGATACCGCTGTCAGGTGGCGAGGGTTTAAGAGTGACCATCACCTCTTTCCCGGTATGCAGTCCTATGCCTGAAATGCTCGCCTCGTTTTTAATGGTCCTTTGAGATCTCATGGATCATTCATCTCCGACCAGGGCTTGGGGTTCAAGAAGGTAAAGAACAAAGAATTCAGGAGTCAGGAGACAGGAGTCAGAATAATTTTTCTTCTGAATTCTGACTTCTGTATTCTGGATTCCCTTTCTCATATTCATTGAACCCTTATTTTCATCTTTCAGCGCCTGAACAGATTGAGGAGAAATGTCAGGACAAGGCTGATGATAATACAGGTGACAATGGGGAAGTAGAACTGAAAATTTTTCTTCCTGATGATGATATCTCCCGGCAGTCTCCCAATGAATGGAATCTGCGGCATCAGGGTGAGGAGCAATCCCACCAAGATAAGAATCACACCCCAGAGTATTAAGAGTTTGCCGATGTTTCCCATGTGTTTATCTTTTTAGCGTCAAAGTATCAAAGTGTCATAGTGTCAAAGTTCTCTGCCACTCTGATACTCTGATACTCTGATACTTTCATTTTCTTATATATCTTTCCTCCTCACTATATATGCATCCGCAGTACTGCTGGCGATAGAGGTTTAATTCCTTTGATTCCCTGACCCCTTCTTCCCAGCCTTTTCTGAAATCCTGGTAGTAGAATTCAACTCCATATTCTTTTACCAGGGCTTTCCCTGTTTTTTTAATTATATCATGCTTCTGGAATTTACTATAAAGGAGGGTGGTGGAGAAGTAGTCATACCCTCCCTTTTGCGCCTCTTCAACCGTTGCCTGTAAACGGGAGCGATAACAGTAAGAACAGCGCTCATCTTCCTTAAATGCCACATTCCTTAAAAATTCCTTGAGATTGTATCCCTCCGGGCATATCACCTGCAGGTTTTTCAGCGGTGCAAGTTCAAGCAGGGTATCCATCCTCTTCCGGTATTCCTGAAATGGGTGGATGTTATGGTTGTAGAAGAAGGATGTTACCTCAAAGCCGCTTTTTCTCAATTCCTTGAGCGGGTAGAGCACGCAGTTTGCACAGCAGGTGTGGAGGAGGATCTTCATAACATGAAAGATGGTAAGCCAATACGAAGATAGTTTCAAGGTGTAAGTTTTATTGAAGGGTAGTTATGCCTTGACAGGGAAGGGGGATTCTTTTATTATTTTAGCAGGTTGCTGAAAAATGCCCATCTGCATAAACGCGAAGCCCGCTCTTGCGGTAAATTCTATCGTAAGAACGACCAAACGTTTTATTCAGGATTTCGGGCGCCTTGCATCTGGACATTTTTGATCAGCCTTACAAACAGTTTGCTTTTTCAGCAATCTGTTAAGTAGTTTTCATTACGTATGAGGCAATACCTCTGACCCGTATTTCTCGTCAAAACCCATTCCCTACGAATGGCTAAAAAAATCAGAGATAAGTTGATTTAAGTCAATGATTTCAATTGAATTAGAGCTATAGTGTAGGTAGAAAAGGAGGACCAACCAATGTCGAGAGCGGACATGGATTTTGAAAGGAAAAGAGAAGATTGGATGACTGCAGAGCTGGAAGAGAAGCTGAAGAAACTCGTGGTGAACAGCAAGATAAGCTGTGCAGCAGCCCATGAATTCTGCAAGAGGGAAAAGCTGGAGATGAAAAGGATGAAGCCCCTGATGGATGCGCTGGGAATCAAGTTGAAGGACTGTCAGCTTGGGTGTTTCTAATTCATCCCGAAGGAGAGAGGAGTATATCGTGGACTTACGAGAAGAGTTGCGGAGTGCAATCCTCAACAAGGTGAAAAAAGGAGAAGACCCCTTAGAAGGTTTCTTTGCCCCGCCCGAAACATGTGAGGCGATACTCGCTGTATTGATTGCAGGCAGGCACCTTCTGTTAGAAGGGTCGCCCGGCGTGGGCAAGACCACCGCTGCGAGAATCATTGCCAGGCTCCTTCCCCCGATGAAGGTGGTTGAGGACTGCCGCTATATCTGTCACCCCGATGACCCCAACTGCCCGGACTGCCGGGGGAGGAAGGAAATTAAGATAAAAAACGTCCCGGGGAGGGAGCGGTTCATCCGCGTGCAGGGATCCCCTGAGATGATGCCGGAAGACCTGATCGGTGATGTGGACCCGGTGCTGGCAATGAGGCTTGGCATCCATGACCCGAAAGCTTTCACTCCTGGTAAAATCCAGAAGGCCCATCGCAAGATCCTCTTCATTGACGAACTGAACCGTGTTCCCCAGAGGACGCAGAACACCCTGGTCCAGGTTCTCGAAGAAGGGGTTACCACTATTGCCGGGTTTGATATCGAGGCACGGGTGGATACGGTGGTGGTGGCAACAGAGAACCCTGAAGAATACGCCGGCGCCGAGAGAATTTCCGAGACCTTGAGCGACCGGTTTGAACAGTTGAAGATCGGCTTCCCCACACCGGAACAGGAGGTTGAGATCCTCCAGATGTATGGCAAGCGGTTAAAGGATGTGGAAGTGTCTCAGAAAATGATGGAAAAGGTCGTGAACATTACTCATTATGCCCGTTCACTCCCTGATCTGGATCGTCCTCCCAGTGTCAGGACATCGCTCTCCATCTATGAACAGTCCCAGGCGCAGGCAAAGCTGAAGGGGAAGAATACCGTGAAGGAAGAAGAGGTGGAAAAAGCTGCGAAGAGGGTGCTCAAGGGCAGGCTCTCCATCTCGGGAGAGAGCAAGTACTATGAAGATCCTGATCTGATCATCGAGAAGATCATCGAAAAAGCATAACCATGAGGCCGGGGACTGCTGAACTCCGTCAATTGCTCCTAAAAGGGAGAGACCTCCCTTCACTTGCGGATATTCCTGCAAAAATTTTATCCATTCCTCCCCGGTTGATTTCCACTGACTCCTCTCCTTTTACCCTAATTGCCCGCATATCTTCCCATATGGCTGACCTGGTTGAAACTTGGGTCAGGGGCGAGCAGCCACCATCCCAGCCTGCAGGACAGGCCAGGGTTACCATAAAACCGATCTGCTCCTATGGAAACAGGGTAGCACTGTACATTGAGAACATTGTTGAACAGGCGCAGCCAGACCTGATCCTCTTTGATACCCCGCCCCTGCTCGGCCTGGGTGCAGGCTTCGTCCATGCTGCGAGCATCCATAATTTCCTTGGTATGCCCCTCACGGTTGTTCCCTCCCTTAAAGACGGGACATTGCTCGAGGGGGGAAGGCCGTTCTTTTCCGGCAGCGCCCTGGAGACCGTTGTCATCAAGTCCCTCCTCCTCAAGATACCTGTTGTGCCGGTAGGCATGCCCTTCCACCCGGTAAAGACCCGGAGCAACCAGGTCTTTCAGCAGCTTCTGGATGCGGTCTACGAGGAATTTAATCTGCGGGCCCCCGAACTGACAGATGAGACGGCATTGAGCACAGAAGTGAAGAGGCTCGAGTCCAGGCTCTGGAACTCAGGCATCCCCCTTTCCGAGGAACGGGGAGCAGTTGTGAATGAGTGCTGTTACCTCGCAAGCAGGGTGCGGGAAATCCTGGGGTTTTTGAGCAAGAGAAAGAGGCCGGTCAAGATCCTCCTTCTGGTTGATCTGAAACTGTATCAGGACCTGCCATCCATTGTACATCTCCTGAATAAGAACAAGGGCGTCAATTCCGAATTCTATCTCCCTCCTCAAAAGGAGGCTGAGTTCCATGGCTATCGCGTCCTTACCCATACCATCCAGGAACTCATGAGGGAGGCAGAGGAAAAGGGCCCGAAAAGTACCTTAGCCCAGACTCTGTTTGAGAAAGAGTTCAGGAACTGGCTTGGGCGGAAGAGGAGGATGCACATTTCTCTTGAGGATGCAGATGAGCTGATTGCCCGGCTCCTCGAGACGGTACGGCACCATCCCCTGATTGAACGGGGCTCAGGTGTACGGGGCTCTCTCTCGCTAAGAGAGATTGCCCAGGGATACGCACTGATCAACGGCGGTAAGCTCACCTACCAGGCAATTGAAAAGGCCGCCCTCATCGCTCTCCCTCACCGGTTGATCCTGAAACCGGGGAAAGAAGATGACCGGGCTGAAATTGTGGAAAGGATTGTCCTGGAAGTCCTCTACGGACTGGGCGCACCTGCCCAGGGCCGTCTGCCCAGGTCCGGTGACAGGAAGCTCACGAAAGAGGATCTCCGGAAAATCCTGGAGGGGTTAAGCGATGTTGCCTTCAAACGCCTGGATGACCTGGAAAAAGGAATCCCCGATTTTGACCAGTCTCTTGCTGACGAGATGATGAACCACCCCCTGATCCAGGAAG
>JAPLJA010000252.1 GCA_026388815.1 Pseudomonadota bacterium | reverse complement strand
CTGGAATACAGCCTTGCCACCGCCAAGTATCTCAACCTCACAGCCGAAGAAATGGAAAATCTCAGAATTGCTGCTATCCTTCACGACATTGGGAAAATCGGGATTGAAGACAGAATCTTACGGAAGACGACCCAGCTGAATGATGAGGAGTTTCAATCCATTACCACGCACGCTGCACTGGGGAGGGATATTCTCACCCCCATCAAAGCGCTAAAGAACGTCATTCCTGGCATATACTACCATCATGAAAGGATTGACGGCAAGGGGTATCTTGAACATCTCAAGGATAATGAAATTCCCCTGATTGCGCGGATTATCGCTGTAGCCGACACCTACGATGCCATGACCACTGACCGTCCTTACCGGAAAGAGCTCAGTGCGGAGACTGCGCTGAATGAATTGATAAAGTTCTCAGGCGCTCAATTTGACAAGGGTGTGGTTGATGCATTCATTAGGGCATATAACCAGGGAGAAATCAGAAATTCTCCTCAGGGGCAAGGAGGAGCGCGATGAAGATACGTATCTTAGGGTGTTATGGAGCTGAGCTGAGCGGCTTTAATACCGTCAGTTTCCTCATCAACGACGCTATCATCCTGGATGCAGGGGCAATTACTTCGACGCTCAATCTCAGTGAACAGGCAAAGATTACTGACATCCTGGTTTCCCATTCCCACCTTGATCACATCAAGGACATTCCTTTCATCGCTGCAAATATGGTGGGTATCACCCACCACACCATCAATATTATCAGCGCTGAGGCAATCCTTACCTACATCAAGGCCCACCTCTTTAACGATGCTATCTGGCCTGACTTTGCCATGCTCCCTACCCCTGATGCCCCGATCATCAAGTTTCAGCGCGTCCCCACCAATCAGGATATACCTCTGCACGATATTACGATCAGGGCTGTCCGGGTAAATCATCTCGTGGACGCGGTGGGATACATCATCAAGGACAAGATGAGTACGATCGTTTATACCGGTGACACCGGCCCTACTGAAGAGATCTGGGAGGAGACAAACCGCGAGAAAAACCTTAAGGCCATCTTCATCGAAACCTCGTTCCCGAACCGCATGAAAAAGCTGGCTGACGACAGCGGGCATCTGACCCCGTCCGGCCTGGCTGGGGAATTGAAAAAAATCCACAACGGATCTCCCGATATCTTCATCCTCCACACCAAACCCCAACACTTACCGGAGATCAAGGAAGAAATTGGCCACATCGGCAATCCCCGGGTCCACCTCCTCAATCAGGGAGAATCTTTCCAATTTTAGATTTTAGATTTGCGATTGCGGAATGCGGAATTGAAAACTGAATCCAAAATCCAAAATCCAAAATCCAAAATTGGATCACTCCGCACTCCGCACTCCGCACTCCGCACTTCATATAGTGATTCTCTCACCTATCTCTACGGCCTGCAAAAGTATGGAATAAAATTCGGCCTGAGCAACATTACCCGCCTCCTCACATCCCTGGGAAATCCGCAGAAGCACCTGAAGACCATCCACATTGGCGGCACAAACGGGAAAGGCTCTGTTGCCTCTTTCATAGCATCAGCACTGATGAAGGCTGGCTATAAGGTCGGTCTCTATACCTCTCCACATCTTGTCAGGTTCACAGAAAGGATCCGGATCAACCGGAGGGAAATCCCTCAGGAGCGGGTGATCAAGCTGATTGAGAGGATCCGGAGCCAGGCAGAAAAACTTAAAAGTATCACCTTCTTTGAGTTTACCACGGCCATGGCTTTTCTCTATTTTGCCGAAGAAAAGGTTGACATAGCGATTCTGGAAGTGGGTATGGGAGGGAGGCTGGACGCCACAAATGTAATCTATCCGCTCCTTTCCATCGTCACCAACATTGCCCTCGACCACCAGCAATACCTGGGCAACACCATCTCCAAGATTGCCTTTGAAAAGGCAGGTATCATCAAGAAGAGAAATATCCTGATCACAGCCGCCACCCAGCCAGGCGTATTGCATCTGTTCAGAAAGCGATGCCGGAAGTTCAACACGGAACTCTTTCAGGTGGGGAAGCACTTCAAGGGTATTGAAAAGGGACCACGGGTTATGAACTATCAGGGCAGGTCATGGAACCTGTCGAGGCTCACCATCGGTCTTGCGGGGCCCCATCAGGTAACAAACGCTGCCACCGCCCTGGGTGCTCTGGAGATCCTGAGAGAAAAAGGATACCAGATTCATGCAACAGCAATACGTCAGGGGTTTAAGGATGTTCAGTGGCCTGGCAGGCTTGAGGTCATGAGAAAAACACCTCTGGTGATCCTGGATGGAGCGCACAATCCATCCGCAATCAAAACACTCAGGAAATCGATTAGGGGCAGGGGCGAACCGCCGGCTCGCCCCTACTTTCATTATAAGAGGATGATCCTGATCCTGGGCATCATGGGAGATAAAGATCTGCGCCAGATAATAAAAGAGATTGTTCCCTTCGCTTACAAGGTGATCCTGACCCGTCCGCACCTGGACCGCTCAGCCCCCCCTGCCCTCCTCAAAAAACACGCTCAGCGATGGTGTGCAAATACTGAGTGCATTGAAGAGGTAAAGGATGCTGTGGCATCAGCCTTGTCGCAAGCAAGCAAGGATGACCTTATCCTCATCACCGGCTCTCTCTTTACCGTTGGGGAGGCACGGGATTTTCTGACGGCTTGATAAATAAGGTTGAATATGTTACCTTCCCTGCACATGCGGAGACTATTCTTTCTAAACATTCTTGTGCTTCTCTCTCTTGCGCTGCCAACCTTTTCTTTCTCCAAGGCGATCCCTTTCAAACCCGCTCCTGTTGCCCCGGCCGGTGATCAGCCGGTAACTATTACCGCTGATGTCATGACCTTCAATCAGGCAACCAGCGAATACCTCGCCCAGGGCAATGTAGAGATTATCCAGGGTAGCCAGACCCTCAAGGCGGACCGGGTAAAGTACAACCTGAATACCCAGGATGCGGATGCTGCTGGCAAAGTCTTGTTGATTCAAGGGGAAGATAGTCTGGCAAGTGATGCTATGAAGCTGAACCTGGGAACCCAGATGGGAACGGTAACGAATGCAACTATTTTTATGAAAGAGATGAACTATCGCATTACCGGCAAAGAGATAGAAAGAACTGGCCCAGACTCTTACCATATCAGTGATGGCATTATCACAACCTGTAACGGAGACAGACCGGACTGGAGGATCACAGGGAAGGACATCAAGGTTAAACTCAGTGGTAACGCTGTAATCCGGGACGCTACGTTCCAGGTAAAAAACGTTCCCCTCGCTTACTTTCCAATCGCTGCCTATCCAATGGTTACCGAAAGGCAGAGCGGTTTTCTCATTCCCAAGTTTAATTTTTCCAGCGGAAGTGGAGCGGAGTTCAACACTGCTTACTACTGGGCAATCTCACCTCGGACTGACAGCACCATCTACCTCGACCTGGCGACAAAAAAGGGTGTGGGTGAAGGGTTAGAGTACCGCTACCTCATCAACCCGGACAGCAAGGGAAAGTTTTACCTCTACCACACCACGGAGAGCAGCAAGTATTTTCATCATGAATACGACGATCCGCTCGATCGGGACAACGAGAGGTTATACGCAAACTATGAGGGTGAATATTACTTTTCACCCACCTTTTATACCAAGGCACTGTATAACTATGTAAGTGACCGGGAGGTTTACAAGGATTATTCCGAGGAAATAAAGAGGTCCGAGTCGCTCGCTGGCCGGACAAGTTTGCGATCGAGAGAAAAGGATGAATCCCTCATCTTTTTGACAAAGAACTGGGACAACTATAGTTTAACCACTGACCTCGACTACTACAGAAATCTGCTGGGGAGTAATGACAAAACTCTGCAGAGGCTTCCTCAGATCGTATTGAGCGGGAGAAGGCAAAGCATATTAGGAAGCCCGGCCTTTCTCAGTTTTGAATCTTCCTATAACACGCTCTGGAGAGAAGTTGGACAGAAAGGCGAGCGATTTGACCTTCATCCCACACTCTCGCTACCCTTTAACTTTAACAATTATGTAAAATTCAACGCTGCTGTTGGGTTGAGAGAGGTATCCTATGTAGGATTGAACAGAGAAAATTTTGATAAAAACCGCACCCTCTTTGATGTCCATGCCGCACTCTCTACGAACCTCATCAGGGTATTCAGCTTTCCCGGCACGGAGATCGAGAAGATCAGACACTCCATTGAGCCTGAAATTGCTTACATCTATATCCCGGACCGGGATCAGGAAGAGCTTCCCGGCTTTGACCCCCTGAATGACTTTAATAAGCAGAATACCGTTGTCTATTCTGTAACCAACCGCTTTACTGCACGGGTCCTCAATCCTGACGGGAGTTATAGCGAACGGGAACTCGGTTTCTTCAAGGTTGGCCAGGGTTACAACATCAGCAAGCCCGTAGGGAAATCGCTTCCAGACAAAGACGAAGAGGAATACCACGATTTCACTGACGTCTTCAGCGAACTGCGGTTCACCCTCCATCCCCTGGTGTACTGCAAATCACAGATCGGCTATAACCCGTATGAGAATAACCTCAGCTACTATAACATCCTGGTAAACCTTGAAGACCAGCGGGGTGACTACTTCAATATAGGGTACCGGTATGTTCGGGAAGCTATCGAGGGCCTCCATTTCAGGTCAAAGGTCAAGCTGTCCAGCGCCTGGGATGGTTTCTATGAGATCAGGAGGAATGAGTTTTACCACACCGACCTGGAATCAATCTATGGCTTGGATTATAACGCCCAGTGCTGGGGCCTTAAATTCTATTATCGTGAGAGGCCCGCCCAGGAAGGAAGGAAAGCGGAAAACAAATTCGCCCTGATCTTTACCCTCACCGGCTTAGGAGAGATTGCTAGTTTCTCAGGTAGCATGGATTAAAAGCTTGCTGAAAAAGAAACTTTTGTAAGGCTGATCAAAAATGTCCAGATGCAAGGCGCCCGAAAAAGACCGAAGGCCGCTCCTGAATAAAACGTTTGGTCGTTCTTACGATAGAATTTACCGCAAGAGCGGGCTTCGCGTTTATGCAGATGGGCGTTTTTCAGCAGCCTGCTAAAAGCTCTTCAATGAAGAGTCAGGTATTCTTTGCCAGTCTGAAAGCCACCGTCCAGAGGAATCTCTTTGACAAAATTGACGCCCTGCTGGACAAGACCGGCCTCCCCCAGAGAGTCAGCCCTGGTGACCTGGTTGCCATAAAGCTGCACGCTGGCGAAAAGGGAAATACTGCTTTTATCAGGCCCATCTTCATCCGCAAGATTGTAGACCGGGTCAAACAATGCAAGGCAAAACCATTTCTCACCGATGCCAGCACCCTCTACCGGGGAGAGCGGGGTGATGCCGTCTCCCACCTTACCATCGCCATTGAACACGGCTTCAACTATGCAGTGGTGAATGCCCCTTTCATCATCGCTGACGGCGTACGGGGCAATACCTATGAAAAGGTAAGGGTTAACCAGAGAATATTCAAAGAGGTATACATCGGGGCTGAGATTGTGCACGCTGATGCCCTGATATCCTGCGCCCATTTCAAAGGACATGAGCTCACCGGGTTTGGCGGAGCGCTCAAAAATCTCGGCATGGGCTGCGCCAGCCGCCAGGGAAAGCTCAGCCAGCACTCAAGCCTCTCACCCAAGGTTGACAGTAACCTGTGTACAGCCTGTGAGGAGTGTATACAACGGTGCCCGGCAGAAGCCATTTCCCTTTCCAATCGGAAGGCACGGATAGAGCAGAAAAAATGTATTGGCTGTGCTGAATGTATCACGATCTGTCCGCAGGGCGCCATCAAGATACGGTGGAATGAACCCGTCGAGGTGTTTCAGAAGAAGATGGTTGAGTATGCCTGCGGCGCCTTGAAAGGGAAGGAGAAGAAAGCCCTCTTCCTCAATTTCTTAACCCAGATCAGCCCGGCCTGCGACTGCTACGGTATGGCTGATGCGCCCATTGTACCGGATATTGGAATCCTTGCATCCACTGATCCGGTGGCAATTGACCATGCTTCATGTGATCTGGTAAACAATGAAAAAGGCCTTGAAGGCACAGCCCTCAAGGCTAATCTGCAGAAGGGCAAAGATAAATTCTTAGATATCTATCCCAAGGTGGACTGGACGATCCAGTTACAGTACGCAGAAGAGAGCGGCCTCGGCTCAAGGAAGTACGAGCTGATCGAGGTCTAAGGCGTATCTACCTTTTCCTTTAAATCCTTTCCCACCTTAAAAAACGGGCGGCGTTTCGGAGCAACCTTGATGATCCTTCCGGTTTTGGGATTCCTCCCTTCTCTCCCCCGGTACTGCCTGACCTTAAAGCTCCCAAATCCGCGAATCTCTATGCCTTCACCTCTGGAGAGCGCTTCGGTCATGGTGTCGAAGATGGTATTGATTGCCAGCTCTGCTGCTTTCCTTGGTATCTTCGTAGCCTCGAACAACTTCTGGATCAGTTCTGACTTAATCATATTCTTCCCTCTCCTGTACATTGAATCAAAAAGTTTACCCCAAAAATCTTATCATACAGAATGCAGGTTCCCCGATTCCCCTATCATCTGCATACCTCGCTTATTCCTTCGGCTGAATGTAGTACTTATGCCACGTATCAACAACGGGGAGGGGCTTAGGCCCGACAATCTCAACTAATACCGTTTCGGGCTCAACCAAACGCACGGGCACAACCGACGAGTCTTCCACTCTCACCCCGATAGCCTCAGGGTTGGTAATATCAACTGGGATGGTCTGAGACTTGGCTATACTTACCCTGAGAGGCCGGGCGACCTCCGGTTCCTTTCCGTTTATCTGAGCGATGTTCACATCCAGGACGGTTCCCCGGGCAGTCGGTGCCTGGAGACCTGCCCCCTCTGCATCCGCCGCTGTCGGGACGATGAGTGGCCTCATCAGTATCCCTCCGAGAGACAGAGCAATGAGGGTCAGAACTATCCGGGTATAAAGATCCACTTTCAAGATTATTACCTTCTTTTTCATCTTCTCACCTCCCTTGATCCTGCTCGCACATATTTCAGGTATCGTGATGCCGGCCTTGCATGCTGATCACGGAAGAGTCCTGCCTCCTCCGTGTATTTCTTATCTTTTTCCTGCGGGACAATCCCTCAGGGTACTCGTCATTTACCTGACTGCCCACCCTTTTTCACGGGCAATCTCTTTCAATCTCTCCATCGACTCTTTGGTGGGCCGGGTTGGTGCAGGATTATCAGAGGTAATCCTCCTTCTCTTTGGCGGCTTTCTCGTCCTTTTCTTATCTTCGCTCATCTTCGAAACTCCAAACCTTCTTCTCTCTTTTTTATCAATCACCTTTCCATGAGCGTCTGTTGAATCCTTTCACCGCTCGCTATTTTTCCTGAAAAACTTTGAGGTGGGTAAATGGGAATTTCTCTCCCCGCCTGAAATGATAACGTTCGCTCACATCAAGGCTGATGAAATGCTTTTTCCCTTTGATGATGACATAAAACTTTTTTTCCTTGATGCCCGTCTTCTTTTGTTTCTTTTTGGGGGCCTTCGTCTTCTTTGTCATCAAACGATCCCTTTCAGTGTATCGATTAACTCATACAACCCTCATCGCCCTTGATTCTTACCGTTCCTTCCAGCCTCCTGCGATCCTACCGCAAAGAAAGCGCGCAGTGCCTTTAGCTCTTTCTTCACCTTAATCAGGAGACTTAAATAGTGTTTGTCCTCCAGAGTCAACCTTAGTTGTTCAGGCTCTTTCGTCGATTCTTTTTCCAGCTTCTTCCTTGTCCCGGAAATGGTAAATCCCTCTTCATAGAGCATCTGCTTGATTCTGAAGATCAATTCCAGGTCTTTCTTCCGGTAAAGCCTCTGATTGGTTTTTGTCCTCATCGGCTTGATCATCTTGAATTCTGTTTCCCAGTACCTCAGGATGTACGGTTCCAGGCCGGTGAGCTTGCTCACCTCGCTGATTTTGAAATACATCTTATCGGGAATTGACTTTTCCGTAGCCATAATCACGCAGTCGCATTGTGTGGTTGTTGATTCAATTCCCGTTTCAATACAGGGCTCGCCTTAAACGTCAGGACCTTACGGGATGAGATTTCTATCTCCTGACCGGTCTGGGGATTCCTCCCCCTTCGACTTCTCTTCTTTCGTACCACGAAATTTCCAAAGCCAGAGATCTTTACGTTCTCTTCTCTCTCCAAGGTAGCCTTGATAATCTCAAATACCGTATCTACGATCCTGGTTGATTCCCGTTTGGACAGACCTACTTTTTTATTCACACTCTCAATAATCTCTGCCTTGGTCATAACCCCTCCTTCACTCTTTCATATTATATTATGCTATCTAACTTCTACTCCTAATTCCTTTATTAAAAAAGAGGTGACCTTGCCGTGGAAGAGATTTACCTCTTCGTCGGTCAAAGTACGATCATACGCCTGGTATTTGATCCGGTAGGCAAGGCTCTTCTTCCCTTCGGGCACGGGTTTACCCTGGTAAAAATCAAAGAGCGAAACTTCTTCTACCAAATCCAGGCTGAGTCCTTGAATGGCAGATTTCACTCTTTCAGCAGTCACTTCCTGGTTAATGATGAGAGCGATATCCCGGTAAATCGGGGGATATTTGGAAAGCGGTCTGAAGTATCGCGTGCTCTCTGAGCACTGGTAAAGAGCATCACCATCGACCTCAAAGATCAGCGCGCGCTTATGGAGATCATAGTACGAAAGCAGCTCAGGATGAACCTCTCCCAGGATGCCTATACATTTTCCCCCGATGATGAGCACACCGGATTTCCCGGGATGCAGGAAGGGAACATCCCGAGGGGGTGCGAACTGAACATCCCGTATGTTCAGTTCTTCCAGCATTGCCTCCATGCAACCTTTGATATCGTAAAAGTCTGCTTCCTCTTTTGGCATATGCCACACTTCACCAGAACGGAGGCCGGTGATTAATACCGAGGCCATACGCTTCTCTTCCGGGAGGCGACCTTTCTCTTCCTGGATGAAGATCTTCCCCATTTCAAAGAGCTTCAGATCGTAATTTTTCTGATAAATATTTCTCCTCATGGTGGAAAGGAGCCCCGGGATCAGGGTGGTTCGCATAACCGATTGTGCCTCGGACAGGGGGTTCATGATTCTGAGCGCATGGGTGCGTGGATCAGAGGCAGGAAGTCTCAGTGCATCGATCTCCCCGGGGTCAATGAAACTGTACGTAATGACCTCCTGGAAGCCGCATGCCCTCATGACCCTTCTCACTTTTTCCTCAAAAAGCTGGAGGGGCGACTGCCCTTTGAAAGCAAGAGTATCGGAAGGAAGGCAAGAAGGGATATGATCATACCCGTGAATGCGGGCAACCTCTTCGACCAGATCAATTGGCTGTTTCAAGTCCAGACGGAAACTCGGAGCTACAAGCTCCAGCGTTCCCTGTTCACGTTCCACAGGACTGAGCTCAAGCCTCTTTAGGCAATTCTTTATCTCTTCTTTTTCTACGGCAGTCCCCAGGAGTTGATTCACCCTCCCTACCGTTACCGTGATGCGAGAGGGTAACGGCACATTCGGCGTGGAAGCATCAGCGTACCCCTGTGCTATCTGTCCGCCTCCCAGCTGGCTGATGAAGAAGGCAGCACGATCCACGGCATGGACAACCCCTTGAGGGTCTATCCCCCGTTCAAATCTCTGGGAAGCCTCGGTGGAAAGTCCGAGCTTTTTTGAGGTTCTCCGGATCGACCGGGGATTAAAGAGGGCGCTCTCTATGAACAAATTCACTGTCTCCTGCCTCACCTCGGTGTTTAACCCACCCATGATCCCCCCTATTGCAACAGCTCTCTCTCCGTCGCAGATCATGAGGGTATCGGGATCAAGGTCCCTCGCAACAGTATCGAGGGTAACAAACTGCTCGCCGGGTTCGGCTCTCTTCACAACAATCCGCCTGCCTTCGAGGAGATCAAAATCAAAGGCATGGAGGGGTTGTCCCCACTCTAACATACAGTAGTTGGTGACATCTACCGCATTGTGAATGACACGGACACCCAGAGATTCAAGCCTCCTCCTCATCCAGAACGGGGATGGCATAATCTTCGTTCCCGTGATCACCCTTCCGGTGTAACGCCAGCAGAGATCAGGGGCCTCTATGGTAACGGAGGTGATCCGCTCAATGCTCTCTCCCTTTTCTACCACAGCAACGTCAGGAAGTCTCATTTTCCTGTTGGTTAAGGCAGCGACCTCCCGGGCAATCCCGATCATGCTCAACCAGTCAGGCCTGTTGGGGGTTACGTTCAGTTCGAGGATAAAATCATCCAGTTTAAGGGCGGTAACGAGGCTCTCTCCCACCTGCAATTCTTCTGGAAGGATCATGATGCCGGAGGTGTCCTCGCCGAGGCCGAGTTCCACCTCGGAACACATCATTCCAGAGGACCACTCTCCCCGGATTTTCACCCGCTCTATCTTGAAATCGTTCGGCAATCGCGCACCGGAGAGGGCTAAGGGCACCTTGTCACCTGCCTTCATGTTGTTAGCGCCACACACAATAGGCAGAGGAGAATTGCCCCCCTTCACCTGACAGAGGGTGAGTCTGTCAGCGTTGGGGTGAGGGAGGACCGATACCACTTCACCTACCACCACGCCTTCTATGGAAGGTGAGCAGTTTGCAATCCCCTCAACCTCGATCCCTCCTCGCGTCAGGATGTCCGCGAGTTCAGAGGGGGAGAGGTCATCAATATTTACATACTCCTTGAGCCAGTTGAAACTGATCTTCATAGCTTAGAACTGTCGTAGAAATCTGAGATCATTTTCGAAGAAAAGACGGATATCGTCAATCCCGTATCTCAGCATGGCAATCCTCTCAATTCCCATGCCAAAGGCAAAACCCGATACCTCTTCAGGATCATAGCCTACCATCCGGAAGACTTCAGGGTGGATAAGGCCTGATCCGAGTATCTCTATCCATCCGGTACCGGAACAAACCCTGCACCCGCTGCCCTGACAGATTACGCATTGGATATCCACTTCTGCGCTCGGCTCGGTGAAGGGAAAGAAACTCGGCCTGAAGCGGAGAGCTGTCTCCTCTCCAAACATCTGGTGGACAAAGACGGTCAACGTCCCCTTCAGATCAGCAAATGATACGCCGCTGTCCACGAAGAAGCCTTCAATCTGGTGAAACATGGGGGAATGGGACACATCCGAATCACAGCGATAGACCTTCCCCGGTGCAATGATTTTTACCGGCGGTTTCTTGCTCTCCATTACCCTGACCTGAACCGGAGAGGTATGCGTCCGGAGCAGGATGTCGTCTGATAGGTAAAAGGTGTCCTGCATGTCCCGCGCAGGGTGATCCCGGGGGATATTCAGTGCCTCGAAGTTGTAGTAGTCAAACTCTACTTCCGGTCCCTCTGCTACTTCAAAACCGAGGTTAAAAAAAATTGCCGTTGCCCTTTCGAGCACCTGGGTAATGGGATGAACCTTCCCCAGGGGGATCCTCCTTCCGGGGAGGGTAATATCAATCTTCTCTTCAAATGATTTTTTCTGCTTCTCCTGCCGGGCTGCGAGAAGGGCTTCCTCAATCTCAGATTCCATTTCATTCTTGACACGGTTGAGAACTTCCCCGGCCTCTGGCCTTTCTGCCGGTGAAAGGTTCTTAAGATCCCTCAGCAGGGAAGTGAGTTCACCCTTTCTCCCCAGGAATTGAGCCTTGATCTGTGCGATAGAAGCATCTCCCCTCGCCTCAGAGAGAAGCTGTCTGAACTGGATGTGTAATTTTTCTACCCTATCTTTCAGTGTGTTCATGGCAGAGATGGTTCCAATCAGAGGTTCATTCTTGCCAATTCCACGATCTTGGAAAAACCCTGGGGGTCAGAGACCGCCATATCGGCTAATACCTTCCGGTCAAGCAACACCTTGGCTTTCTTGAGTCCGTTCATGAATTGGCTGTAAGAGAGATTATACAATCGCACGCCAGCACTAATGCGGGTAATCCAGAGGCGACGGAAATCCCTCTTTCTTGTCCTTCTAGCCTGGTAGGCATATTTCAATGCCCGATCTACCGTTTCGATGGCACTCCGGAAAAGTCTGCTTCGACCGCCCTGATAGCCCTTGGCAAGCTTGAGAATCTTCTTGTGCTTTCTCCGGGATTTAAATCCTCTTTTGACTCTTGGCATGTAAATCTAACTCCTTTCCTTCATGAACAGGGTACGATAAACTTCTTGATCCTGTGGGCATCTGATTTACTCACCAGGGCAGAATGTCGCAGACCTCTTTTCCTTCCCTGAGACTTGCTCGTTAACAGGTGGCTTGCACCTGCCTTGGACCTTTTAATCTTACCCGTTCCTGTTATTTTGAACCTCTTTGTTATGCCGCTCTTGCTCTTTAATTTTGGCATTGAATTGAATCCTTTCTCAGCACGACCCCTCAGGAGCCGGTCTTGGCCTTGGAAGTAATTACCATGATCATATTCCTTCCTTCCATTCTCGCCTCCTGCTCGACGGCGCCTAAATCCATCACCGCTTCCGTAATCCTTCGAAAAACTTCTTTCCCTATTTCCGGATGCGTAATTTCTCTTCCCCGGAAGATCATGGACACTTTCGCCTTATTCCCTTCACTCAAAAACCTCTTGATATGGCGGAGCTTAAACTGAAAATCGTGCTCATCCGTCATCGGCCTGATTTTTACCTCTTTGATGTGAACAATGCTCTGAACTCTCTTCTTCTTACTGGCCTGAGATTTCTTGCTCCGCTGGTACTTGAACTTCCCGTAGTCCATAACCCGGCAGACCGGGGGACTTGCCAAAGGTGAAATCTCAACCAGATCGAGGCTATGCTGTTCTGCCAGAGCTAAGGCCTGGCTGACGGTTAAGATACCTACCTGTTTCCCGTCCGGATCAATTACCCTTACCTCCGTACCTGGAATCTGACGATTAATCCTGAGTTCTTTTGTATCTTTCGTATGCCCACCTCCTGATTAATGAAAAACTTCTTCACACTCTTTCGTGACCAGAGCGATGAAATCCTGAATGTTCATCATCTTCAGGTCTTTGCCGCTCCGATGGCGGGGAGATACCCCGTGGTTCTCCCGCTCCTTATCCCCTACAACCAGCATGTAAGGAACCTTCTGCAATTGAGCTTCCCTGATCTTCAGCCGTAAGTTCTCATTCCGCATATCTTTCTCTGCGCGAATCCCTACATCGCTCAACTGCTGATAAACGCTCTCTCCATACTCCAGGTCACGGTCAGTGATAGTCACTATCACTGCCTGTACTGGCGCCAGCCAGAGAGGAAATGCCCCGGCATAGTGCTCGATCAGGATGCCGAGGAACCTCTCTATTGCACCCAGGATTACCCGGTGGAGCATGACCGGACGGTGCCGCTCTCCATCGCTCCCCACGTAGGTAAGATCAAAGCGCTCCGGTAAGGCAAAATCACACTGGATCGTTGCACACTGCCACTCCCTTCCCAGGACATCCTTGAGCTTCACGTCAATCTTGGGGCCATAAAACGCTCCCTCGCCCTCATTGATATCATAGGGGAGATTATTCTCTTCCAGTACCTTCCTGAGTGCTCCTGTTGCCCTCTCCCAGTCTTCGTCGCTTCCTATCGTTGAATGAGCGGGACGGGTGGAAAGTTCCAGGCTGTATTCAAATCCGAAGATCTTCATAACGTCTTTTACAAAGTTGATTACCCCCGTGATCTCATCGAAGAGCTGCTCAGGGGTACAGAGGATATGAGCATCATCCTGGGTAAATTCCCTCACCCTGAAAAGACCGTGCAGAACGCCCGATTTCTCATGACGGTGTACGGTACCCAGCTCAAAATACCTCAGGGGAAGATCACGGTAGCTCCTCACCTGTGATTTGTAGATGAGCATGTGGGAAAGACAGTTCATTGGCTTGAGGCCGTAGTGCTGGCCCTCTACCTCGGTGAAATACATGTTCTCCCGGTAATTATCCCAGTGGCCTGATCTTTTCCACAGCTCTGACTTCAGAATTTCAGGTCCCCTGACGACCTGGTATCCTCTCTTGAGATGTTCTTTGATCTCGTACTGTTCGAGGATCATCCTGATCATCGCCCCTTTGGGGTGGTATATCACCAGCCCTGCTCCCACCTCTTCATGGAAGCTGAAGAGATCCAGTTCCCTGCCCAGCTTCCGGTGATCCCGCTTTTTGGCCTCTTCGATCCTCCTGAGATAATCATCGAGAAGCTTCTGATCCGGGAAGGCTGTCCCGTAGATCCTCTGGAGCATCCTGTTCCGCTCATCTCCTCTCCAGTAAGCACCGGCTATGCCTGTTAACTTGAAAGCCGTTATGCTCCTGGTTGAAGGGAGATGAGGACCCCGGCAGAGGTCGAGGAAGTTTCCCTGCCGATAAAGCGAAATCTTCTCATCAGGGAGTTCACGCAAGAGTTCCACCTTATAGGGTTCATTCTTTTCCTGGTAGATGCTCATGGCCTCTTCCCGTGATACCTCCATGCGATCAAAAGGCAAATCCTGTGCTATTATTTCTCTCATCCTTGCCTCTATCTTCTCCAGGTCTTCAGGAGAAAAACTCTTGTCACAGTCAAAGTCGTAGTAAAAGCCATCCTCTATAGAAGGGCCAATGGTAATCTTTGCACCCCGGTAGAGATCCTGCACGGCCTGGGCCATGACATGGGAGGTGCTATGCCTTAAAATATCAAGGCCTTCCCTGGAATTAAGGTGGATAAAGCTCACCTGCGCATCATCATGCAATGGAGAACTTAGATCAACCAGACGATTATTTACCTTTCCTGCAATAGGAAAATGATTTTCCTTTTCAATCTTAACGGCTAACTCTCTTAAAGGAATCCCTTTAGGAAAGGATCGAGCAGAGCCATTTTCAAAGGTTAATTTTATTTCTTCCACTGATACCTATTAACTTCTCTTAAGAAAAAAAGGCACCACTTTTATGGATAATGATGCCCCTTTTTATACTGTCAGTTTAGAAGGTTAAAATATCTTCCATTCGTCTGAGGAAGTTTTTTGGTAGGCACGGGCGGTTTCGAACCGCCGACTTCTACCGCGTCAAGGTAGCGCTCTCCCCCTGAGCTACGTGCCTAAATTTTTGAATATAGGTAACAGCATTGTTGATTTTTGTCAAGAAAATTCTTTACTTATGTTCAGTTATGTGGTTATGGCAGGTGAATTGTTTTATGTTGCAAGAAAAAATGCTGATTTTTTATATGATTTAAGAAAATACTTGATAAATACCTTTAAGATAGCAGTAACAGGTACAGCAATTAAAATACCTAATAAACCCAGTACTTCTCCACCAATCAGGAGAGAAACTATCACCAGCATAGGATGGAGACCAAGCTTATGTCCTACGAGCTTTGGAGTAAAGTAATATCCCTCCCATAAATGGACAAAGCCAAACCATCCCAAAACATAGAAGACGTGTAAGAAGTCACCGAATTTTATCAGAGCTAAAATCGAGGCCCATACAATCCCGACTAAGGTTCCCACATAGGGTATAATGAAGAGGATACCGGAAGTAACTCCTACAACAACGGCGAGGTCAATCCCGATGAAATAGAGTCCTAGACTGTAACACACTGCGAGGAGGCAGCATACTGCACACTGTCCCCGTATGAAATTGCTCAGCACAGAATCTATCTCTCTGGAGATCGAACGAAACCCGTCATGGTAGCGCAATGGTATAAGGTCGGTGATCATTTTTCCCAGCTTATGGTAATCGCGCATGAAGTAGAAGGCAAAAAGCGGAATGAGAATAAAATTCAGGAGGTTAACGATAAAATCCAGGATGTTGGAGAGGATCTTGAGTGCGAACTTGCTCAGAGGTTCTAACACATCGTATGAAAGATTCGAAATCTTTGAGAGCCTACTATTAACAAATTCGCTGAAACTGTATGGCAGCCGCCTGCCCATCAGCTTCTCGAACTGCGGGAGCCGCTCATCCTGGAAGTTCTTTACGTATTGCGGAAGATTAACTAAAAGCTTATTAATCTCCTCATGGATTATCGGTATCAGTAGGACCAGCAGAAGGGCAAGGAGCAGGAAAAAGATGAGGAAGAGGGAGGTAACTGCCATCGACCTGCTGATTTTCTTTCGTTCAAGCCAGTCAACAGTGGGATGTAACGCATAGGCAATTATGAAAGATATGAATATGGGTATAAGGACTTGCTCGAGTGAGTAGATGATGGCAATGAGAATACCTATGACCGCTGCTATGATAAGGTACTTCAGAAACGGTTAACTAAATCTAATACAAATGCATTAAATGCTATTACATTGTCATTGCGAGCGACCAACGGGAGCGTGGCAATCTCACCTCATAAACAAGAGATTGCTTCGTCGTTTCACTCCTCGCAATGACGCTTTACTTAATGCGTTCGTATTAATTCATCTGGGCGCAATAAATTGCGCCCCTACATAAGACCTCAGCCCATCAGGCCGGAGGCCCGCCTACAGAAGCCTTGCGGAGGGCAGGCCACTCCTGCAGGTAGATAAGACCGAAGGCCCGCCGAAGGCGGGTAGGCCCTTATTTCGCATTCCGCAATCGTCATGCTTTGCCGCCGCTTCCCAGCAGCTCAACCTTTTCCATAACCACTTTATAGATCAGATCCCGTGCAGGCCCCAAGATCTTCCTCGGATCAATCTCCTGAGGGGTCTCAGTTAACACCTCCCGGATCGCCCCGACCAGGGCCAACCGTAAATCCGTATCCACATTCACCTTGTTGATGCCGAGTGCGATAGCCTTCTTTATCGCTTCTTCCGGTACTCCCCTGGCACCTTTCACCTGTCCGCCATACTTAACGGCTTTCTCGAGCACCCATTCGGGGACGCTCGATGCCCCATGGAGGACCAGTGGTATCCTGCAACCCTCTTTTACCTTCTTCAACCGGTCAAAATCAAGCTTCGCCTCCCCCTTGAATTTGAACGCCCCATGTGAAGTGCCAATGGCAGGGGCAAGCGAATCAATGCCGGTTTCAACGACAAACCGCTTCGCTTCGTCCGGGTCAACAAGAATAGCATCCCGCTCGCTCACCGAGATGATATCCTCCACCCCTTTCAGCCTCCCCAGTTCCGCCTCAACCGAAACACCCCTGGCATGGGCAATCTCAACGACCTTCCTCGTCTCTTTCAGGTTGTCTTCAAACGGCAGGTGCGAGGCATCTATCATCACCGAGGTAAATCCGCTTTCAATACAGCTCTTTATCATTTCCAGATTCTGGCCGTGATCAAGGTGCAGGGCTGCAGTTATCCCGGCATCTTCAACGGCAGTCCTCACCATGGCAATAATATATTTCAAACCTGCATATTTGATTGCCCCCTCGCTCACCGCAAAGATTACCGGCGAAGCCTTCTCCTTCACTGCCCTTGTTATGCCCTGGAGGATCTCCATGTTGTTGATGTTAAAGGCACCAACCGCATATCCTTCCCTGTCAGCCTTGCCAAGTATTTCTTTCCCGGTGACTAACGGCATAGTTGCTCCCCTTTCAAGCTGAAAATTGTTACTATTTTATAGCACCTATTTCTCAATACGTAAACTCAAAACTACAGCACCTCCCATCCCCCGGGTTCCCTTCTCCATTCAATCAAACCATTTCCTGACATAACGCTTGAAGAAAAAATAGAGTGCCAGGAGGAAGATGCCGGCCAGGGTAGGCAGGAAGAGACGGTAATCCCTGAACCCTGAAGCAAAATCCATTTTACCCATATCCCCGAATACGAAAGAAAATAGTATTACCCCCGGAGATACGCCCAGTATCGTGCCAAGCAGATAGTCCCGGTATTTCACGCCGGTCACACCCAGCACCCAGTTTACAGGAGGCATCAGGAAAAAAACGAGGCGGAGGAGGAAAACGGTCAAGAACCCTCTCCGGGTAATCTTCTCGTTCAAACCCCTGACCCCGCGTATCTCCATCTTAGAAACCGTATCACACAAAAAGAACCGGGCGATAAAGAAGGTAAGGCTTGTCCCTACTGCAATGGCGATGAAGGAATAGATCATCGCAGGGAATTTCCCAAAAACCACGGCAGCGAGGATAATGAAAGCGAACCCGGGAATCCTTAAAAATAATCCTGCAATGAAGGCAGAGATGAAGATAAGGGGGGCATACTGGCCGGAGAAAGCAAGATAGCTCCTCAACCGCTCTGGAGAGAGATACTGAGAGACATCCGTGTAGAGAGCAGCGAAAACAACAAGGAGAACAACGACAAGGAATAAAACTATTTTCAGCCGGTTTTTAGGTTCAAGGTGGAAAGGCAAGGTGATGTCTCACTCGCAACGACTTTTCCCGCAATTCCAACACTCCGTGAACTGTCCCTCAATGTCTTCACCGCATGATTTGCATTTCCAAGCTTTAGTCGCATCAGTTTCAGATGAAAGAGCCTCTTCAACAACACGACTTGCTTCCGGAAACGTATCATCGTCAACGCATAGTTTTGGCCAGCATTCAATTGGCGGGAGCTCACCGGCAGCACCGGAGAGAAATTGGTTTGTGATCCAGCACTTGATCCCCTGCCCTTCCAGGATATTCTTGAAAAGGCTCACCAGAGCAAGATTAGGGGCGCTGTATACTATCTTCATGTTACCTTTGCGTAAGGAATGAGATGTCTAACGGCGGAATCGGGGACACCGCCCAATTCCCCCTCAAGATAAATGTGAAACCGTTTTCCCCAATTACGTCCTATCCCCATTCTGTTAAATTCTCCAACTACTTATCCAACTCCTCCTGCAGACTCGGCGGGAGGTTTGTCCTAAACTGCGGATATGCCCTGATGATTCGTAGAGTTTATAGTTCATCTCCCGGGAGTGGCTTGCCGCTTGGAACCTTAGCTAATATTTTTCGAAAATCTTCCTTTTTTGCTCTTTTAGCCCTGTTCTTCAAATAGTCTTCTGTCATCAACGCAGATATTTTCTCTGATACCGCAGATGAAATAAACTGGTTGATAGACACACCTTCCTTTTTTGCAATCTCTCTGATGTGGCGATGAATCGATTCCGGCAAGCGCAAACTCAAAGCACTCATACTATTTCCTTCATTAATTCTTCCTGCGTCTGGATAGACGGTCAGGAGTAGATAACCGATATCGGCCGGATTTGTGTGTTCCCTCACGGCAAATCAATCCCGCTTTCAGAAGCGGGCGGAGCAAATCCATGGCGCCCTGCCTTGAAACTCCCAAGGCGTTCCATATCTCCTTCGGTTGCATACCACCTCGGTCGCGTAGCAGTTGGAGTAATTGCTCCTGTCGGGGCCTGAGACGAATACGTTCACCTTGTATCGAGGCACTGATATGCTGTATGCGTTTCCACACACGTTGCAAGGTAATGAGAATTCCTTCTGCTACGTATTCGAGCCAGTGGGTCAAATCTCCACCTTCAGTCCTGACCCTCTGGAGCTCGGCATAGTAGCGGGGACGGTTCTCCCAGTAGTACTCATCCACAGAGAAAATGTGATGCGAATCAAACCCGCGCCGGTAAAGCTCCCACAAAGCCAATGCGCGTCCCGTTCGGCCATTGCCATCGGCGAACGGATGAATAGCCTCAAACCGATAATGCAGAATGGCGGAACTCAGAACAGGCGACAACTCGGAGGCATACTTGTTCCACCACTCCAACAGTTCGAACACCAAGCCGGACACATCTTCGGGATTTGGTGGAATATAGGAACCCACGCGGACCCTGATTGTACGATAACGGCCTGCCTCACCCTGATCCATGACGTTTCCGGCGATGATTCTGTGCAGTGTCAGTACATGCTCATGGCGAATTGGATGTTTCTTAACGTTTTTCTCGATGAATCGGAGTCCGGCAAAATAGTTTATGACTTCTCGCTGGGCGCGGGAATCCACGGCAGCCAATTCGCGGCCTTCCTCCACGGCCCGAACCTGTTCCAGGGTCAGCGGATTGCCCTCTATCGCTGTTGAGGAATGCGTGTTACGGGCACGGGCATCCTTTTGCAGGACCGGTATCCAAGGCACTTCGACGGTTGCTGCACAAATCCGTTCGCGTTCCGCTGCGATAGCTTCGACGCACCTTAATAACAACGGTGTAATAGTAAAAATAGGCTTGTAACTCATGAACGTATACTAACAGATTAGTCAAGTATCAGTCAAGTTATTCGTCAACCCAAGAATTTGAAAAATGTGAACCTGTACCAATTCTCTTTATTTAATCGGTGTTTTTCATCCATATCTCGTAAGCTATTCCGATAATAGGGTCAAGCGTTATTATAGTAACTGCATATACAAAAATAAAATCCCTTGACTCGCCATTCTGAAGATTATAATATATGAACAAGTGTTCAACAAAGAGGCATATCAGATATGGGATTTGATGACTGCCAGGTAAAACATATCAACCCGAAAAAGGTGAATGAGCTGAGAAAAGCACTCTTGCCTCACCCAGTACTTCAGGACCTTGCCGAAACCTTCAAGGTGCTGGGAGACCCTACCCGCCTCAATATCATTCATCTCCTTTCCAAGCAGGAGCTCTGTGTCTGCGATCTGGCATCCCTTCTCAATGCAACGAATTCCCTCATATCACACCAGCTCCGGATCCTGAGAAACCTGCGGCTCGTTAAGGTGAGGCGAGAAGGACGGAAGGCGTTCTACAGTCTCGACGATGACCACATCAGGCACCTCTTCAATGAAGGACTGATTCATGTGCGGGAAAGGGAGTAATTACATAGTGACTACCTTGCCCCTTGACCCTATGCCCCTTCGCCCCCTGATTTAGGTGAAATATATGGCTGATCAGACATTATTAACTATCCCGTTATCCATGAGAGAGAACGGGGATTGCGCTCACTGTACCACCCGGCTCATTGACGATATAAAAAGACTCAAAGGCATAAAAAAGGTTGAATCTGCGGAAGATCCATCGCAGATACTTGTAGAATATGATCCCAATTTTACCTCCCTCGAGCTCATTGAAAATTTTGCAATCCGCCAGGGGCTGAAGCTCCAGAGCCATTACAACCACAGCCACTACCGTATTGAAGGTCTTGACTGCGCCGTCTGTGCAGCAAAACTTGAACAACGAATATCAAAGATTCCAGGTGTCACCTGGGTTTCTTTAAATTTTGCCACTTCCCAGATCTGGTTTGAATATGAACCAGAGGTGGTTAACACGGAGAGAATCAGCTCCGCCATAGAAAGGGCAGGGTATCAATACCGTGAGCCTGAGATTGCCCGGGTGGCTCCAGAAATTTCTGTTTCTTCGTTTACCCTTACCGGCCTTGACTGCCCTGACTGCGCAGCAAAACTTCAGAGCAGGTTATCGAAATTAGAAGGCGTTGGAGAAGTCCTGGTTAATTTCGGGGCATCGACCATGACCGTAAAGCACGATCAGACTCTCACTCACCGGGCTCAGATTATTGACGTCGTAGAAGAAGCCGGCTACAAGGCGACGGTCATCGGCGTTGATGTCCAAAAGAAGCCCTCGAGTTTTTTCGCTGCTGGCAACAGAAAATTAGTGCTTACAGCCTTGTCAGGCATCTGCATTTTCTGCGGACTGCTTGCCACCCTGTTGAAAGCAGTCATTCCTTTCTCCACCCTCATATCTCTGGCTGGTCATAATCTGACCGTGAGTCACCTGTTCTACCTGCTCGCCGTTGTCTCCGGAGGTTATTCCTCAGCGCGGTCTGCATACTATTCGCTCCTCGCCAGGACGCTCGATATGAACGTCCTCATGTCAATTGGAATCACCGGGGCGCTGGCTATTGGCGAGGTCGAAGAGGGAGCTATGGTGGCTTTCCTTTTTTCCCTGGGAAACCTTTTGCAATCATACACTCTGGATAAGGCAAGAAACGCCATAAAACTGCTTATCGATATTGCACCCCAGGAAGCGAACCTCAAGAGAGGAGGAAGCTTGGCTAAAGTTCCCCTCTCTGGCCTCACGGTAGGAGATGTCATTGTTGTCAAACCCGGAGGGAAGGTGCCGGTTGACGGTGTGGTTGTAACGGGAGAGTCTGCGCTCAATGAGGCACCCATCACCGGCGAATCTCAGCCGGCAGATAAGGTACCAGGGAGCACAGTATTTGCAGGCTCAGTAAATGGGTCAGGCGTCTTGGAAATCAGGATGGGGAAAAGGGTTGAAGACTCTACCCTTTCCCGCATCATTCATCTCGTGGAAGAGGCTCAGGCACAAAAGGCACCTTCCCAGCACTTTGTTGACAGATTTTCTAAAATCTATACTCCCATCGTAATTGTCGGGGCTCTCCTGGTCATGGTGATACCTTCTGCGTTTTTTTCTCTTCCTTTTAGCGAATGGTTTTATCGCGGGCTCGTGCTCCTCGTCATATCCTGCCCCTGTGCACTGGTTATCTCCACACCGGTTTCAATAGTCTCAGCCATTGCCTGCTCATCGAAGAGAGGCATCCTGATAAAAGGTGGTGCATACCTCGAAGAAATGGGAACCATCAATGCCATTGCCTTCGATAAAACAGGAACCCTTACCCGGGCCCGCCCTGAGGTAACCGACCTTGTTGTTCTGAATGGCGGAAGCGAGCATGACCTGCTCAGCATTGCTGCCTCGCTGGAAATGAAGTCTGAACACCCTTTATCAAAGGCTATCATCAGAAAATCCCGGCAGGCAGGAGTCTCTTACCGGGAGCCAGTGGATGTTACTGCTCTTTCCGGAAAGGGAGTGAAGGGAACCGTGGACGGACAGTGGGGATACATTGGTAACAAAAGGTTCTTGAGCGAACAGGGACTTCCGGTCGCATGTTATGAACCAGCAGTGCAAAAGCTGGAACAGGAAGGGAAGACAGCCATCCTTCTTCAGTGGGGGTATATCCAGGGCATTATCGGCCTGGCGGATATTCCCAGGAAAGAAGCGAAAGAATGTATTGAAGGGCTGAAGAAGCAGGGTATCAAGCACATCACCCTGCTGAGCGGGGATAATGAAAGGGTTGTGTCTGGCATGGCAGAAAAACTGGGCATAGGTGAATTCCGCGCTGATATGCTGCCCGAGGAAAAGGTAGAAGCAGTGAAGGAGCTATTATCCCGCTACGGTAAGGTCGCTATGGTAGGTGATGGGATAAACGATGCGCCTGCACTCGCCGTTTCTACCGTTGGCATTGCTATGGGAATAGCAGGCACGGATACCGCCCTTGAAACGGCTGACGTAGCACTCATGTCTGATGACCTGCTGAAGCTGCCTTTCCTCATCTACCTCTCCCGGA
Organism: Pseudomonadota bacterium; assembly: GCA_026388815.1. Classification (GTDB taxonomy): domain Bacteria; phylum Desulfobacterota; class WTBG01; order JAPLJA01; family JAPLJA01; genus JAPLJA01. The sequence continues at coordinate 730 of JAPLJA010000252.1, read as the reverse complement.
GAACTCTTGCGACAATAAAAACGAACATCGGTTTCTCCATCCTTGTCAAGGCAGCTTTTATCGTCCTTGCATTTCTCGGGCTTGCTAACCTCTGGATGGCTGTAGCAGCCGATACGGGTACGTCTCTTCTCGTTACTTTCTACGGCATGAGGCTTTTAACTACCCGTCCATAAAACACTGCTACAATTTATCTTCCTTCAGATGCTCTCCCTGTGGATACTGCGTGTCCATATCCGTATGGTAGTATTGCCCGTTATCAGAGCGGATTCCGTTCGCAGAAGCAGCCGAAGGTCGGAGCAGAGCAACAACTTGCCATCTCCTCAACCCGGACGCATCTCCCGCAGAGTTCACCGAGATCTTTGACGCCCTGGCAAGGAATGACCAGGCCCGGGCATACAAAATCACATCCCCGGCAGAGACGGCAGTTATCAGGCCTTTTTCCAAAAGGCATGCTGACCTTTCTTTCAACTCCCCTCCCTGCAAAGCCGAGTGTTTCCCCGTTCATCTGTTCGTAACACATCCGGATGCAGAGGCCACACAGGATACACCGGTTATCCTCCATCGGAAATCTGACCTTCGTCAACCCTGTGCGGGCGGCGATGTCCTGTGCTACCTTAACATTGGGCGCACTTGCTACCAGAAGTTCCGCCAACATCTTCCGTGCCCGGATAACGCGTGGGGACTGGGTTTGAACCATCATGCCTTCGCTGACTTTGTGCGTACAGGAGGT
>JAPLJA010000136.1 GCA_026388815.1 Pseudomonadota bacterium | reverse complement strand
CGATGCCTGCTTTGCCTTTAAACCACGGAGAATTTCATATCGAGTGATAATCGAAATCCTAAATTGACCATGAGTTCTTAGATATTCCCTGGCTTTTTGCACTATATTTGAATCCCGCCCCCTCATTATTTCAGATAAGGTATCCGTATCCAATAAGGAGAAGTCTGCCACTTTTATATCTCCTGAACCATGAAATGGCTACGGTCAAGGGCAATAGATTCAATTTCTGAGATCTCTTTGTCAGACAAACCAGCATAGACCTGGTGCCATGATTCTAATTCTTGATCTGGATTTCCTATCAGTAGTGGCTGAATCGTAATTTTCACCCTCTGATGCTCGAGTAATTTAATGGGTTCCAACGGTTTTAGCACTCCGTCTTCATAGATAGCCTCAAAAAAACTTTCCATAATTAAGTCTCCTTTTTAATTTCTTTTGAATTATCAAATATATATCACTTTTTTAAAAAAATTCAAATCAAAAAATTGGGGTTAGGGCTTGACATTGGACATTCCTCAAATCTTCCTCTAGGGGGTCGAGGGGGTCACATCTTCAAATGTCATTGTAAAAGGGGGCGTTGTTGATATAAATGGCTCCTGCCCTTTGACCTCAAGGCCTGGATCACCCTCTGCTGCCTTTCCTAACAAGAGTGACGCTTATCGAATGGAGGAACATTGAAAATCACCTCATCGGAGAAATCGCTATCGCCTCCATATTGATCATAAGCCGTGGCAGCGACATAATACGTCTTTCCATCCTCAAGGCTTGACAGAGTATAACTTGTCCGGTTGCTCGCATCAACGCTGCTGCTGTACTGGTCCATGAGGAGTCCATAATAGATTCTATATCCTGCAACGCCCGGTTCATTATTTGGGCCCCAGGCCAGAGCCATCTGAGCAGAATGGGCAGAACCAGTCAAGAAGAAAAGGAGTGAAATAATGAAAGATAAAACCAAAGAGAGGAAAAACCGACGAAGCTGAATCCGACTGAGAGAGAACATCACAACGCCTCTTTTAGGCCGTGCGCAATACAGCCCGAAAGAAGCGCTGTCAGCTGTGATGGGGTCGGACCAAGGTAAGTAATTGAAGTTTTGGATAAATATGAAAGATATGTGGCTAATGATGAGCTTAGAACTGCAATTTTTGGGTTAGAAATTAACCATGAAAGGGTATAAGGTATGGTAAGGTAAAAGGAAACGGGTCAAAGGTTGAAGGTTAAATGGGAAATGGGACTCAATAAGCTATCTTGGTCTGACCCGAATAAACGAATTAGGAACATTTCACAGCATCACGAATTTGCCGTATTGAACAAAATGGTCATCAAAGGCAAAAACCGTATTGATGTCAAGACGCTCCATTAAAGCAAAGGACGTGAGGGAATCCGTAAAACTAAAACCTTTATCTTCGTATTGGCGAAACATCCCCCAAGCTTTCTCCTCATCTTCTTCGGTTATTCGAACTAAAGCTGAAGCTTCTTGATCCCACAACTTTTGGCCGAATGGAATAGCTATTGAAGGTCCCAATCTTGTTTTAAGCAATGTCAATATTTCATCGAGGATATAATTGCTTGTTAGAAGGGGACGATCCAAAATACGGACCTTCTTTACTGCAGCCTTGTAATCACGGTCGTTCTTGTCAATAATTGCATACCATGCACTCGTATCTACGAAGATCCAATCCCGGGGCATAGAGTCAATCCTTTGAATAGAGATACCGGTCATGGTTTCTGGCGACATCCGTAAAACGACCTTTTCCGACCCCCGCGAATTCCAATAGAGTCTTTTTTTGAGATTCAACCGAGCATTTATCATCTCCCGAGAGAATCTCTATCCTGACTCGCTGGTGGTTCTTAAGATGGGGTTCGGTTAAAGGTCTTAATATCCCATTTTCAAAGACAGCTTCAATAACCTTAGACATGTAACACCTCCTAATCATCATATTACTTCATATTACTAGTTACGATTAATCAAGTCAATTTAAAGGTGAATTCCACTTTAAAGTGCACCACTTAAGCAAAGAGTAGGCAGGAGTATGGGGTCAGGCTTGCTCTATTGATATGTAAGAAATCGCTTTTATTCATTCCTTCATCCTCAAATACGCTGGGGGCCTTTTAAATCTTCCATTTTAGGGTGAGTAATGCTACAATCAACTCCATCAATGCTTGTGAAAAATATCCAGAATCACATCATGAGAGGTCTTTGGGAGCTTTTCCCGGAGAGGATAAAGAAGGCGTAGCCAGTTTGCTGATAGGATGAAATAGTAAATTGATGAAAAATGTGAACGCTGATAATAAGAGGATAATAGAGCTTCTAAAAGATTATTTTGATGAAAGGGAGGATATCGTTTTTGCCTTCCTTTTTGGCTCAGCAGCAAGAGGTAAAGTTCGGAGAGAAGGTGACATAGACGTAGCCATATATTTCCGGCCTGAAAAAGATGTGGAGTGGGAAAATTTTAGCAAACCATATAAAGGAGAGAACAGGATTGCCCTTGATCTTGAAAGGCTCTTAAAGAAAGAGATTGACCTTGTAGTTCTCAATAGAGCAAGGTCGGTTCTTGCCGATGAGATCATCAGAAAAGGAAAACCTATCATCATCAGAGACAGAGGAATTTTTATGGATTTTTTTTGTATCGTCAGTGACGAAGCTGAATATGTGAGAGATTGGCTTACATACTCCTATAAGGAGAAGAGAGTTGCATCAGGGAGATAAATCGAAAATAGTCCCTTATGTAGATTATCTTGAAAAGGAACTGCAATTCCTTTCTGGATATGAAAAGGAAATCGACTGGAAGGTTTACCAATCACAGAGAAGTAAGAGATTGGAAATAGAAAGATGGGTTGAAAGTCTTATTAATGCAACGTTAGATATCTCCAAGATGCTTCTTACTATCGAGGGAGGGGAGATCCCTGAAACTTCCAGAGAAGTTCTCTTCTGGATAGGCTCCCATATTTATAATAAAGAGGAAGAAGCAGAGGCTTTCTCAGAACTTGCCAAGATAAGGAATACCTTAGCCCATCGCTATTTAGATATGAAATGGGGAGATATAAAGAGGTTCTTACGAATAGCTCCTCAATTGTATCCACCTTTTCTAAATTTTATCAAGAATGAGATAGAAAAAGGGTAAAGAGAGTAATATAGAAATTAGAATAGCTTCTTTAGAAGCGGAATAGACTAAAAGAGCGATAGACGCAAGGCGCTAAGCGCAAAGCGATAATGGTGCAAAGCGGTTGGATTTATCAGATGCCTTCTCCATTCTGGTCACTGGATTCCATCTGTCACCCCCTGACATTTGGTCATTGACAATTTTTAAGGAGTGCAATAGCATTTTTTAGGTCAGCTTTCAGACAAATGACTTCGAGGGGGGCTCTATTGCATGCCTGAAAGAAGCTTAGACTGGTTACGGCAGGCGGAAAAGGATATCGAAAAGGCAAAGTTAGACCTTGAAGCAGGTTATTATGAATGGTCTTCCGCATGGAATACCGCATGATTACTTTACAAAAAAGGAGGCTGGACAGGCCATAGAGGCTTCTCAGAGGATTTATGAGTGGTGTAAGAGTAAGATTTCTTAACCGGAATGAAATTCTGCCACGTTTGATGATACGTGCCAAACAACTGCTGGTTTCCAGGACAGATGTCTTAGTAGTAAGCCTTTTTGGCTCACTGGTACGTGGGAATTATGCACCTGGAAGCGATGCAGATATTTATATTTTGTTACGGGACGATTCACGAAGGTTCATTGACCGGATTCCTGAATTTCTCGACCATTTTTCGGGAGTCGGGCTTCCCGTTGAAGTTTTTCCTTATACGGTTGAAGAAGTTAAAAAAATGAAGGACAGCGGTTTTATTAAAACCTTTCAGAGAGATAAGATGGTACTTGCCCTCTGCGATAGTCATATGCCAGGTTAATATTGCTAAGCGCAATGACGTACATAAGAGTTTTTCATCAGCCTGTCAGGGCGTAAAACCACTGCAGTTTGGCTGATGAGTAATGCCAAGAGGCTACATTTCGTCCATGACATCCAGCCTGCGTCGGAGGCCTTCCAGTTGCGCCCATATCTCAGTGGGTAACCGGTCTTCAAACTGTTTGAAAAAATTCTCGATCCGGTTGGCTTCCTCCAGCCAGTCTTCATGATTGACCTTCAGTAGTTTCTCCAGGTTGCCTGGAGGGAGATCAAGGCCGGTCAAGTTGAGATCTTCGGGACGGGGGATGTATCCGATGGCAGTTTGAACTGCATCAACCTCGCCTCTGCAACGGGCCAGTATCCACTCTAGTACGCGCAGATTTTCACCGTAGCCAGGCCAGAGAAAATTACCGTTTTCATCAGTGCGGAACCAGTTGACATTGAATATTCGCGGCTGTATCTTCCGTTTCATGCGCAAACCCGTGCGCAACCAGTGTTCGAAGTAATCGGCCATGTTGTATCAACAGAAGGGCAGCATTGCCATGGGGTCCTGGCGAACCTCGCCGATAGTGCCATATTGAGCGGCGGTACGCTCAGAAGCCATGGCAGCACCCATGAATACACCATGCTGCCAGTTAAAGGATTCGTAAACGAGCGGAGCCAAACGTGCTCGGCGGCCTCCGAAAATGATTGCTGAGACAGGTACGCCGTGGTGATGCTGGCGGCGGAAGGATGAAGTGGGACACTGAGAGATAGGTGCAGTAAATCTGCTGTTGGGATGAGCGCCGAGTACAGGGGAGTTTTTGTCGTCCTTTAAGCCTGGCTTCCAGGGCCGCCCCCTCCAGTCACGAGCAAGCTGTGGAGGTTCATCATCAGATCCCTCCCACCAGACGTCACCGTTTTCGCCAAGCACCACATTGGTAAAGATGGTATTCCTGCGAATAGTGGCCATGGCATTAGGATTGGTTTTTAAATTGTGCCGGGTACAACTCCGAAAAATCCTGATTCAGGATTGATGGCCCACAGACCGCCATCAGTGTCAATTCTCATCCAGGCAATATCATCGCCCACCGTACAGATACGATAGCCCTTTTGTCTCAGACCGTCAGGAGGCACCAGCATTGCCAGATTGGTTTTGCCGCACGCACTTGGGAAGGCGCCGGTAAGATATTGGATGCGACCGTTTGGTTCTTCAATGCCCATGATGAGCATGTGTTCTGCTAGCCATCCCTCTTCGTGCGCCATGTGGCTCGCGAGGCGCAGGGCGAGGCACTTTTTGCCGAGAAGTACGTTGCCGCCATAACCGGAGCCGACGCTCCAGATCGTGTTATCTTCAGGGAAATGGAGGACCAGGCGGCGCTTCGGATTAAGATCAGCCTTGCTGTGCAGGCACTTGGTAAATATGCCGGCGGTGCCGAGTTGATTAATCACTTCTTCGCCTACGATGGTCATGATACGCATGTTGAGCACCACATAGATGCTGTCAGTAATTTCTATGCCGATTTTAGAGAAAGGAGAACCGACTGGTCCCATGGAGAACGGAATTACATACAGGGTCCGGCCTTTCATGGAGCCCTTGAAAATTTCAGTTGCTTTACGGTAGGCAGTTAACGGGGACATCCAGTTATTGTTCGGCCCGGCATCTTCCTTCAAAGCAGTACAGATAAAGGTTAGCTCTTCAGTGCGGGCAACATCGTTGGGATTTGTCCGGTGGTAGACGCATCCAGGCCATTGCGTCTGGTTCAGCTTGGTAAGCTCGCCAGTGGCAAGAGCATCTTTCTCAAGACGTTTTTTTTCTTCTTCGCTGCCGTCGATCCAGCATATCTCATCCGGCTGGCACAGGTTGGCCATCTCCTGAACCCATGCTAATGCCTCCTGGTGAATGATGTTCATGTAACCCCCTCCTGTTATGGAACGAATTTCTACCAGACAAGCGATTGCTGACTAATAAGATTTGGTCAGTCTAATTAAAACAGATATAATCTGTCAATATTTATAACTCCCCATGAAATGGCTGGATGGAAGAAGGGTGAGAGAGAAAACATGGAAATGGTGCCGAAGGCGGGATTAGAAATAAGTAATGAAATATCAAGTATTTCAGATAGTTAACTCTGCAAAGTAATGCAAAATGTGACATGACGTGACAGCAAAATGCAACCTATACGCAACCAGAAATCAAATTAACCCGATGGGTATTTTGCAGAAATCCACACGACATAGAAGGGTATAGATTGGGATCTTATAGAACCCCTTGAAGCCCATACTTTCCGAAGGACTGACTCATAACAAGTTCCATAGTTATACCTATTTTATATAATAAAATTTGGAACATTATACAATGCCGTGGTTTTACTTCTGAAATTTTCTCTTAAAAATTATTGACACATTATCCTATTCTCTTATATTGTTGCCAATTGTATAATCAGCTTAAAAATTTAATGTTGGGCCTAATCATAGAAAGGAGATGCGCCGTTATGAAAAGGTACGGTTTAGTGCTAAATGTATTAATTCTGTCATTGTCACTTGTTTATGCTCTTGGCTTTGCTCAAGAAGCTAAAGACGACCAAGAGTCCCGGGCCTGGGCCAAGGCACAGTCCTCAGCTAGCTTGGAAGAGTATAATGTATTCCGGACCGCGCACCCAAAGAGCCCGCTTCGCGACCAGGCGGACGACTGGATCCGTAGGCAGGAAAGCACGGAGTTCACGAAGGCGGTGCAGGCCAACACTGCAGTAGCGTACCTTCGTTTCGTTCTCTACTATCCTGAGACCGCCCACCTCGTGCAGGTTCGGGATCGACTTCGCGATCTGCCTGATCGCGATGTTCTGAGGAGCGATCTGAGCACCCTGGAACTTGAGGGCCCAATCGAGATGAAAGGCGTCCTACCGTATTCTTTCTCAATGGAAATAAATACAACGACCACGGGCACAGCTGGGAGAGGGGCGGAGGTGATGTTCGTCTTGCCCCCTGGCGGGAAGATATCCGCAGCCAAAGGAAGGACTGTCAGCTTCTATTGTAGCCAGCCATTCTTTATTGCCCGCAATATTATCGGAACGAAGATCGCCTTTGGCCATAAGGCCGGCGACTACTTTGCCGTCGACAGAACCGCGGATGGGCGGGAGCGAGTATACCTGTTTGGGCGTCTGGCCGCACTGCTGGGAAACAACTGAAGTCGTACGAGGAACAGTGCCCATTAAAAGGAACGAGACATGAATGCCCAACAAGGCGCTCAAGAGGAACGCGGCAAAAGACTGCTGTGCCCCTTAGCTTGTGCGTTAGACTTATAAATGAATTAAAAAAGGAGGGTGCGGCATGAAATCAAAAACTATTTTGGGAATGGTAATAGTATTGTTTCTCATTAATATGGTCTCTCAGTATTCGGCCTCTGCACAAGAAAAATTTACTCTCAAAGACATTAAGATTGAGCAGGTGATGGCGAAGACGGACATCGTGATCACCGGCGAAGGGGGCAAGATTCGGACTGAGGGTTCCATCGGGACTATCCCCAACAAGCAGTTCCCTGGGGAGACCATTCTCCTCGAGCGGGTAGTCCATAATGGTGCTATACACCGCTTCAAAGGGACGGTAAACGGCACTGCCCTAGACAGAATGTCCCAGTTTCGGGACTCAGGTTTTACTGGCTACGTTTTCGAAGGAGACGAGACGGACCCTCTGACATTTCGATGCACATACGGCAAGGGATATGTTTATGTGGGAGGCAAGGGAAGCGTCACGCTCAAGGACGGAAAAAGAGTAGCCCTCGGAGGGAGTTCAGCCAGTAGCCCACACTCAGCGGCGCAAGGCGCGAGTTTTTCCGCGAAGGAATCGCGCATGACCGATGTTCTCAATGAGTACCTCTTACTTACCGTCTTCGCAGCCAACATTGACCACCCGGAGCTTGTCCAGATCGTCAAGCCGATTTTCGACAAACATCGCCTGCCGTTTGAGGCACTCAAGGGTGGGACTGAAAACCTACAGGATCACGAGCTCAGCCTTGGTCTGGCAGCGGGATCACGTTACTGGGTTGTTACATTCGGTTCAAAGTGGGCCGACTTTCTGGGCCTGTGGATAGACAGTCGTGGTGACTTCCCTGCTATCAGCTTCCGCAATGGCAGCGTCAGTCTGGGCAATGGAGATCCACCACCCATGAGGATATCTGATGGAATGCAGGCCAAGGTAAGCGAGCAAGTTTGGGAATACGAGCCTGGAAAGTGGGTCCTCAAGGGAACCCCATAGATAGGGAGAACGATCGGCGTTGTTTCCCACGAGGCGAGCAGAGGGGTCAGCCATTGACAAAGGACGTTTGGAAAAAGGAGAGATAATTTGCCTAAGCAGAAAATCCAGCCGACCGCGAACAGCCTCTTGTGTTTTTCATTCCAGCATTAGTGGCGTGGTCGGCTCATGCCCAGCGTTCAACATATTAAAAAGGTTTCAAATTGATCGTCAAGTGTAAGATTTGCAGCGGCAAAGGATTCACCCGAACTGGTGACCCTTTTGGGGGAAAGTAGGGGGTCAATTCTTTATCTTTGAGATGCGATCCTATTCGAAACAAAAAAGCCCGTAATCCACTTGAACTACAGACTTAAATTTTTAATGGTGCCGAAGGCGGGACTCGAACCCGCACGGTGTTAGCCGCCACCCCCTCAAGATGGTGTGTCTACCAAATTCCACCACTTCGGCACGGTTATGCAACCTATGGCTGGCCAGCAGGATTGACAGGAGCGGGAGACTGTGGAGCATGAGGGACTCCCGCCGGCTGAGATGGTGCCCCGGGAGCTGGCTGAGCAGGTAAAGAGAGGGGTTGACCAGCCTGCTGTTTTTTTGCACCCTCTGTTACAACAGACGATTCGCCTCTCCGGGAGGCGATATAGCTTAAGCTCAAGCACGTAATCATGAATATTATAGCACAGCCGGTGGTGAGTTTGCTCATGAAACCGCCGGAGCCGCTGCTCCCGAATATGGTCTGGCTTGCACCGCCAAAGGCTGCCCCTATTTCTGCCCCTTTACCGGCTTGAAGAAGAACGATAATGATAAGGGCAATACAGAGGATCACATGGACAATCACAATCAGGGTAATCATTTTTTCTTTCTTATCCTCCTTACAGTGGGTTAATCAGTTCTAATCAGCCTGTTGAAAAACTCTTATAAACGTCATTGTGAGATACAGAGTATCGAAGCAAAGACAATTGAAGGCACTTTTTCAACAGGCTCTTATGAACTGGCATATCCTTGAAAATGAATCTGCTTTAAGGCTTGCGCCTCCAACCAGCGCACCATCAATGTCAGGTTTTGCCATGAGAGCATCAATGTTTTCAGGTTTCACGCTTCCTCCATAGAGGATGCGGATTCCCTGGGCAACTGTGCGGCTATAGGCCTTTTCCAGCCTGCCCCTGATAAAGGCATGAACTTCCTCCGCCTGTTCAGGGGTAGCAGTTTTCCCAGTACCGATAGCCCAGACCGGCTCATAGGCGATGATGAATCCTTCGGTCTCTTTGACCGGGATATCCTGCATGCCTCCTTGCAACTGTGTTTCCAAAACGGCAAACGTTTCACCCTCTTCACGCTCTTCGAGCATCTCGCCAATGCACATGATGGGTATAAGACCTGCATCAAGGGAAGCTCTGGCCTTCCTGTTTACCGTTTCATCAGTCTCTGCAAAATACTGGCGGCGCTCTGAATGCCCGATGATCACGTGACTGCAGCCTGCATCTTTCAGCATGAGGGGAGAGACTTGACCGGTGTATGCACCTTCCTTTTCCCAGAAGCAGTCCTGGGCAGAGAGTTTAATCACTGATCCCTTGATCTCTTTACTGAGAGGGAAGAGGGACGTAAAGGGCGGAGCAACAATGATTTCCCGGTCGTCTGCCTCAGTCAGGCTTTTCTTCAGTTCAGAGACCAGGGCAACGGCTTCTTTCACGGTCTTGAACATTTTCCAGTTGCCTGCAATAACCGCTCTGCGCATCTTTTCCTTCAGCACCTTTCCAATGATTTTATCCCGGGGAGTTCCTTGCCTTCGAGGAGCTCTAAGAAGGCACCCCCTCCGGTAGAGATGAAAGTGATCTCTTTTTCTTTCCCGGCCTGGTGCACTGCCGTATCAGTATCTCCACCACCCACAATACTGATTGCATGGGATTTTACTATCTTATCAATGATGGCTAAGGTGCCGTAGCTGAAGGGTTTCATTTCGAATACCCCCATCGGCCCGTTCCAGATGATCGTCTTTGCATTTTTAATCGTTTCACCGAAGAGGGCAACAGTCTTTTCACCGATATCCAGGCCGAGATACTCTTTCGGTATGTTGTTGATATCAACCGTTCTGGTCTGGGCAGATGCGTCCATTTTATCTGCTACGACGCAATCTATCGGCAGGAGGATGTTGATTCCCTTTTCTCTGGCGAAATCGAGGGTTCGCTTTGCCGTGGGAATGAGGTCGTCCTCGACCAGAGATTTGCCAATCTCAACGCCCTGAGCCTTCAGAAAAGTAAACGCCATACCTCCGCCAATGAGTATGCTGTCAACCTTCTTCAGCAGGTTTTCCAGCACCTGCAATTTCCCAGAGACCTTTGCTCCGCCCACAATAGCTACCAGGGGACGGGCAGGTGCCTTCATCGCCTTCTCAAAGTAGGTGATCTCCTTCTTCATCAGGAAACCGGCTGCGCACGCACTGACATGACGGGTGATCGCGTCTACGGAGGCATGGGCACGGTGGGAAACGCCGAAGGCATCATTGATGTAACAGTCTGCAAGATTTGCAAGTTTCAGGGCAAAGGCATCATCGTTCTTTTCCTCTTCCTGATAAAAGCGGAGATTTTCCAGCATCAGGACCTGGCCGGGTTTCAGAGCCTTTGCCTTTTCCTGGGCTTCCTGCCCGATGCAGTCTGAAGCGAACAGCACCTCGCGCCTGATCAGCTCAGAAAGCCTCTTCGCTTCGGGGAGCAGGGAATATTTTTTATCCGGTTTCCCTTTTGGCTTCCCGAGATGGGAAGCAAGGATGAGAGCGCCCCCCTTCTCTAAAACGTAATTCAGCGTGGGCAGGGATTCCTGAATACGGAAATCATTCGTGATATTGCCTGCACTGTCCATTGGACAGTTATAATCTACCCGGACGAATACCTTTTTGTCCTTCAGGTCAAGCTCGTCAATATATTTCAACCGACCCATGGCGTCTCCCCTCTACAAATTCTTACCAATGAGCTTGATGAGATCAATGATTCTCGCTGAATAACCCATCTCGTTATCATACCAGGCAAGAACCTTTACCAGATTGCCGCCAATCAGGGCAGTAGTGGGGCCGTCTACAATGGAAGAGAAGAGGCTGTTGTTGAAATCACAGGAAACCAGCTCTTCTTCACTGAATTTCAGGTAACCTTTGAGATCGGTTTCTGATGCCTTTTTCAGAGCGCCATTTACCGCTTCAACGGTTGTCTCCTTTTCCAGTTCAGCCACCAGATCAACCAGAGATACGTTAGGGGTGGGAACCCTGATTGCAAGTCCGTCCAGCTTACCCTTCAGCGAAGGGAGCACGAGAGAAATAGCGCGGGCTGCGCCGGTGGTTGTAGGAATCATGGAGAGTGCTGCTGCCCGTGCCCGGCGCAGGTCCTTATGGGGCAGGTCCAGAATCTTCTGGTCATTGGTATAGGAGTGGATAGTAGTCATAAGGCCCTTTTTTATCCCGAAGTTTTCCAGGAGAACTTTGGCAACAGGTGCAAGACAGTTCGTCGTACACGATGCATTGGAAATAATATGATGTTTGGCGGGATCGTAATTTCTGTCATTGACACCCATGACAATGGTGATGTCCTCATTCTTGGCTGGAGCAGAAATAATCACCTTCTTGGCGCCAGCCTCAAGGTGCTTTGAAGCACCGGCTTTGTCCGTGAATCTCCCAGTACTTTCAATGACTACCTGCACGCCCATATCCTTCCAGGGAAGTTCATTCGGGTTTGTCTTGGCAATAACCTTGATAGATTTCCCATTGACCACCATGCTGTCGTCCTTCACCTCCACTTGGCCTGTGTAATTCCCGTGGACCGAATCGTATTTCATGAGGTGGGCAAGGGTCTTGGCATCGGTAATATCGTTTACTGCCACAAACTCCATATTAGGGCTGTCAACTGCCAGCCGTAAGACACATCTTCCAATCCTTCCGAAGCCATTAATTCCAATTTTAACCGTCATAGAAGTTCCTCCTTTTCACTGCACGAGATGCAGTGGAATATTACAAAAAACCGCTGAAAAGTCAAGGCAATTCTACTAATAGAACCTCAAAAGATAGGGTTCTTCCTTGCTCAAAACGATTTTTTCGACAATACTAAATCTCGCCCCACTGCAAAAAGACGTTTGGTCCGTCTTCGGAAAAGATTTACCGCGAAGCGCGGCCTACGGTCTTTTCTACCCAAAGAAGACCTCTGCGACCTTGAACAACTCAGGGTCAACTTTCTTGAGGCCGGAGGTCGCCTCCTCCAGGTCTACTGCAACGATTTTATTCCCCCTGAGGCTTGACATTTTCCCGAATTCACCGGCAATAATCATATCCACTGCCTTGACCCCGAATCTGGTTGCCAGCACCCGGTCGTATGCTGTAGGAGTCCCCCCGCGCTGGACATACCCCAGAGAAGTTACCCTCGTTTCAATGCCGGTCTGTTCTTCTATCTGTCTGGCAATAACGCTTCCAATGCCGCCCAGCCGCACGTGACCGAACTCATCAACCTTCTCATCCTGAACGATGAGGTCACCGGTATCTTCAGGTTTTGCTCCTTCAGCCACAACGACAATACTGAAATTTTTACCGCGTTTATGCCTCGTTTTAATCAACTGTGAGACATCTGAGACCTTGAATGGTTTCTCCGGTATGAGGATGCAGTCGGCGCCTCCTGCTATTCCGGAAACAGTGGCAATCCAGCCGGTGTGTCTCCCCATTACTTCGACTACGATAACCCGGTGGTGGGATTCTGCAGTCGTATGGAGGCGGTCAATGGCTTCAGTCGCAATGCTTACGGCAGTATCAAAGCCGAACGTATAATCAGTCCCCGAGAGGTCGTTGTCGATGGTCTTGGGGACTCCTACGAGAGGTACTCCCTCTTTATGCAGTTTGTAGGCAACACCCAGAGTGTCTTCACCGCCTACGGCGATCAGCGCATCGATTCCATACCGTTTGAGGTTATCGCGAAGCCTCTGATGGTCGTCCTGGGATTTTAAAGGGTTTTTCCGTGATGTACCCAGGATGGTCCCGCCCCTCGGCAGGATGCCGGTGATGGAATAGTGGGTGAGGGGCTCCACGTATCCGTAGATGAGCCCGCCCCAGCCTTCCCTGATACCAAGAACTTCAAGATTGTACGCGCCGATTGCCCTCCTCACAACTGCCCTGATTACCGCATTCAGTCCCGGGCAATCCCCGCCGCCAGTCAGTATGCCGATTTTTTTCATAAAAACCCTCCGATATTAAGAAGAAGTTCAATATTGGGTTTAATGATACATGTATTGGCGTAATTCGGTCAAGATATTAAGAGCTTTTTTACTTGACAGAATGTATCTAAAGGTAGTAAAAAACAGTAAAAGTTATTCCCACATATCAGTAGTGCTAACTAATAGACCTTTCAGGGTTATTTTGAGTGATGAAAGGTCTGAGAAATAGCAGTACCCTGCCAAGATATTTTTGCGTAAGAAAGTCTTTTCGATAGGTTGCAATACCTATCTTTTCGAGGATTTAATTATTCCTTAAGAGGAGAGACAATGAAAACGAACATAAAAAACCTTATGACCATACTGATGTTGGCGATTATGCTCCTTTGTGGTTTGGCCGCCACGGCAGATGCAGTAATCGTAGCCGCACCGGGCGTGTCGATAACCATAGCCAACAGAGCAACAACCTCGCAGAAGTTCGGCGGTGATATTACTATCACCGGTACTGCTTCAACCGGTATCACCTACACAGTAGTGGCAAGCTCCAGCGTGAAAAACGAGACCACTGTCAACGGCGTAGTGACAGCCAACTATGCGACCTTTACCACCACCGGTGCGGATACCCAGGCCCCGACCATCAGCAGTACGGTCGTGGCACCAGGAAACACCAAGGTTACCGTGTACCTCACGGATAACTCTGGTTCTGCTGCGGTAGATATCAGCAGTAATGTAGCTGCTTCCAATACAAAGATTACCTCGGTGACAAAGGATGGTGTGCCGATTAGCGGGACGATAACAAATGATGTGGTCAATGTAGCGTCCATCTTCACGCCTACAATTCCCTTTGCGGCTGGAATCTACAATATCACCTTGAATGTGGCAGACCTGGCAGGGAATACGGCAATCAGAAGCACAATTTTTATTGTATCCCCACCATCTGGTCTAATCATAGCTGCTCCCGGTGTGTCCATAACCATAGCCAACAATGCTACTACCTCACAGAAGTTTGGCGGTGACATCACGGTCACCGGCACAGCTTCTGACATGGTAGTAGGGAGCACGATTTCGCTCACATGCCCATCGGGGTTAAAATTTGATACCAATGTAGCTCTTCAGCTTGGAACCAGTAACAGCATGAATGTCAGCATGAATGGTTTCGCTGTTTCACTTTATACCGGGAGCGGCTACACGGCTGGTTACAGCAGCGATGGGAAAACGATCAAGTTGAATGTTGACTCAGCTCCTTCAACCGGCACCGGCACAGTGAAGTTCCGTTCAAACATGGGGTCGAACAGTGATCTTGGTGTGTTACCTTCCAACAGGAATGATACGAGCATTGACTCAACCAGTCTTCAATTTTCCGTGGTGACCAATGGTGATACAGCATCACCCGTTACTACTACGATTGGTACAATCAATATTTTGAAGGTACCAACGATTCTTTCAGCACGATTTGCTGATTCTACCCACTTTACCATTCAATTCAACTGCAACATAGACTCGAGTACTGCGACCGGTCATTCCACCGCTTTGGGTAGTGGAAAGGATTACAGCACTGCAGCAAGTATTTATGGCCTCTACATTGGCAATGCTGTCACTACTGTAACAAATGCCACTGCTGCTATTGATGGTTCTGATCCCACCAAAGTGAATGTGACTATCTATACAGGAGCAATTAGGACGGATAATACCTCAATCATTCAGACCACAACGACGAATCAGCAGTTTGTCAACTCCGCAGATACGGCGACCACGCCGACCATAACCTCGAAGCAAGCCAATGCACCGCATACAGCGGTCAATATCGTAATAGAATGCAGCGGCCGTCCGGATATTACCGTTGGGACAGTTAACGCTTGCAATTCAGGTGCCCAGATAGAGGTGCCAGTTACAATCAGTGATACAGCAGGGAGACATGATACGTCCTTCTCTGTATCCTTTGATAAGACCAAACTTCAGTATACGGAAACATCATCAGGGACCATGGGCGCGTCGATTTTAAAAGCATCAGTTGCTGACATCAACGCTGCAGGTAAGGTCCAACCCATAGTTATGTTCGAGGATGATGGAGCTACCTCAGGGACTATCTTTAAGTTCAAATTTACCTTGCTTTCCAATATTGCAGAAGGTTCTGAACTTCTTCTCCTCATTGATGACTTAGAACATGGAGCGAGTAGCAGCAGTTGTTCAACCTGGGCTGATGTAATCTCAACGTATAACCAGTATGTATCTGGTATAATCAACTGGAGTGATGTTATAGCGTGCTATCAGGCATACGATACGAGTTCAGTGACTTATTGTGGAATAAGCGGAACTGTCGCATGTTCTGCGCCGACGTTAATTTCTCTCTCTTCCTTTACAGCTGTACCAGCTGACAGAAAGGTTGTCATCGAATGGGTAACGGAATCAGAAATCGACAATGCAGGTTTCAATCTCTACCGTGCTGAATCTGAAGACGGAGAGTATATAAAGCTCAATGCTGACCTGATTCCGAGCGAGGGATCAGCTATGGCGGGTGAAGAATATATGTATATTGATGAGGAGCTGGACAATCACCAGACTTATTATTATCTCCTTGAAGATATGGACCTCTATGGTATTACGAGACTTCATGGGCCTGTCTCAGCAACACCGAGGAGATTATACAGATGAGTAGTAAGAAAAGAATCTCGAACTGAAAACAGAGGCCAACCGGACTAAAAAAGCGGCCCTGATAACTGATTTTAGAAAAAGGCAGAGGAATTTCCCTCTGCCTTTTGTTTTACCTAAGGTAAGCCATCGTAGTGGAGGATGGTTCCGCTATTCCCAACCGCAAATACATCGGAATCTGACGTTCCCCAGACACTATTGAGGGATTTTTTTGTTCCGCTGTTCATGGGAAACCAGGTCGCGCCGTCGTAATGGAGTATCGTACCTTCATCCCCAACGGCAAAGACATCTGTGCTTGAACTGCCCCAGACACCATTGAGTGAATATTTTGTCCCACTGGTCATAGCCGACCAGGATGTGCCATTGAAATGGATAATCGTACTATCCTGCCCGACAGCAAAGACATCGGAGCCGGAGCTGCCCCAGACCGAGTAGATGGACTTTTTCGTCCCGCTGCTCATGAGGGACCAGGTCGAACCGTTAAATCGGGTTATTGTCCCGGAAGCACCTGCAGCAAAGACATTAGCATTCGAGCTGCCCCAGACCGCATAGAGGGATTTTTTTGTTCCGCTGCTCATGAGTGACCAGGTTGGGCCGCTCGAATGGAGAATGCTGCCTTTATTGCCTACCGCAAAGATATCGGAGCCGGAGCTGCCCCAGATTGAGTAGAGTGACTTTTTTACGCCAGTGGGCCAGGGAGTCCAGATTGAGCCATCAGAGTAGAGAATGGTTCCGTCAGTACCCATAGCATATATGTTTGTGCCGGAGCTGCCCCAGACAGCAAAGAGGTTCTTCTTTGCCCCGCTGACTACGGGAGACCAGGGTGGCAATCCATCGAAGTAGAGGATAGTGCCTGTCTCACCCACGGCATACACATCCGAGCCTGAACTTCCCCAGATGCTGTTGAGATTATATTCCTCACCGCTGCTCATGGATGACCAGCTTGACCCGTCATAATGGAGGATGGTTCCGCTGTCACCTACAGCAAAGATGTCCGACCCTGAACTCCCCCAGATTCCATTCAGGTCGTTATTTGTCCGGCTTTTCATGGGAGACCAGTTCGAGCCATTGTAGTGGAGAATAGTGCCTTCCTGGCCGACAGCAAAGACATCAGAATCTGGACTGCCCCATACTCCTGTGAGTGTAGTTGTTGTGCCGCTGGTCATGGAAGACTGACTTGTCCCGGAGATGAGAACGATTGCACCGTCGTCACCTACTGCATAAGCATAAGCAGAAGTGCCTGAACTGCTCCATAATCCATGGAGATTATTGTTAGCAGAACCGCTGGTGATCGAAGACCAGCTTGAACCGGTACTCTGGAGGATGATGCCGTCATCGCCTGCGACGATAAAACTCAAAGGTGTCCCTGATGGCCCTGATATGGCGGCGAGGTCCTTTGAGGTTCCGCTCTTCACGGAATACCAGCCTATCCCGTCGAAATGGATGATCGTGCCACTGTCACCCACAGCGTATACGTCACTGCTTGAACTGCCCCGGACACCATTGAGATTGCTCCCTGCTTTGCTCGCTTCTAATGACCAGCCTGAACCGTCATAATGGATGACCGTGCCTCCATCCCCTGCAGCGTAGACGTCGGTGCCTGAGCTTCCCCAGACAGCGTTGAGGTCTTTCACCACGCCGCTCTCCATAGGAGACCAGGTTGAGCCGTCATAGTGGATGATGGTGCCGGAGACACCAACAGCAAAGACGTCAGAACCTGAGCTCCCCCAGACGGCATGGAGGCGGTTTCCCTGCGGGAAAGGATTCTGCCATTCCCATTCACCTGAATGAGATAAGGTTGGAACAAAAAAGAAGATAGAGACTATGCCGAAGATCAAGAACATTTTTTTCATAATCATGTCCCCCTTGTGGGTAAATATAGAATGTTGAAAAATTAAGTCAAGCATTCTTTGCTCAGGGCGGATACGGGGGTCTGCCCCTACATAAAACCGTAGGCCGGCTCTTGCCGGTAATCCGTTCTTTGCGCCGCGCTTCGCGCGGTAGATTTTTCCATCCTTGCTCCATGTTCTTTCCTTGACTAACCGCTGTTGATATAATAATTACCTTTACCATGCGTCCAATAAGGCGATACACGAAAGAGGTTGAGGAACTAAAGGCAGGCGTATTCCTTTTCAACGGTTTTGTCTCCAACTCCTACCTGATAACCGGAGAAAAGATGGTGGTGGTGGATGTGGGTGTGCCTTCTGCCGCAGAAGCGATTATTGCCTTCATAGAAAACGAATTAAAGCGGGAGAGAACGGACGTTGCGCTTATTACCGCCACCCATTTTCATATTGACCACATTGGCGGGATAGATGTCCTGAAAAGAATGACCTCGGCTCAGCTCGCCTTCCATCCGCTGGTAAAGGAATATCTTGCCGGCAGAAAAATAAAATTTCCTCCCTTAAAGAAATGGATTAAGGGGTTAATACCTGTATGGAGATCCCAGGCATTCTCCCTTCCTTCTATACGAGACGTTTTGAGGGCACCCATTGCCGGCTACCCACTTTTAAGGAACCGGATAGATCATCGTGTTGATATCTGGCTCGAAGATGAGTCTTCACTGCCTGTGAATCCTGTGTGGAGGGTGATCTACACCCCGGGCCATGTGGAGGACAGCGTCTGTTTTTACCATGAGAATTCCGAAGTTCTCCTGAGCGGAGATACCGTCTTAAATATTACCGGCAGGGGAGAATTGAATCCCTTCCACAATGACCGTGATGCTTTATGCGACTCATTTGCGAAGTTGAAGGCTCTTAAGGTCAGAAATCTCTACCCGGCGCACGGGAGACCTCTTGAGAAAGAAGGGCTGTGGGATGAAGTTATTACGGAAACCGAATTGCGGATGAGAGCGATTTTGGAATGGCGAAGGGGGAATAAAGAAAGTGAATAGTCTTTAGTGAATAGTGGAGTGAGAATTCAGAATACAGAAGTCAGAATCCAGAATAAGAAATATTCTGACTCCTGTCTCCTGACTCCTGAATTCTTGAAATTGTTTGTTTACCTATAAAGAAATGCCCCGAACACGAAATAAGAACTGATGAGAATGAAGGCCATGAAGAGCCCATGCCTGGATGATAAGTGAATGATGAGGGATATTACGGAGGCGATAATAGTCAGCAGGAGAAACTGAGAGCCCGAGAGCACATGATAGAAGAGGGTAAAGCGGGCCATGAGGTAAGCTTGCAGGATGATCATGCAGATGGTAACGATTAATATTGAGATGAGGGGAGGCTTTACTGATTCTGGCTTTACATTAACAGATTGGTGAGAAGAATTTCCGGACGATTCATTTTGAAGGCTGACACGTTGAGCCTGACGGAGATTGTGGAATCGAGCTTTTTCCCATTGGCGGTATGCTTCAAACTTTTCCCTTCCCCAGGTCATTTTTAGCATAAAATCCCTTACCTCTACCATAATATCTACCAGTACAATAAACCCGATATTGATAACTATAATAAAGAGAACAAACTTTAACACTATTGTTTCTATGAAAGGTTGGATTTGATTTTTTCCCCGCCGGCAGGTTTCTGCTTCAGATGGGCGACCTTCTTTTTTTCGTTGAAGTGTTCCTCGCAGAAAGAGGACAGGTAGGGTTTCTTCCCGAAAACCCGGTAACGGGGGTAACGGCAGTTCTCTATAATACATTTCTTCAGGGTAGAGTGTCCCATTTCGTTATCCGGCAGGTCTTTATCCTTAAAACCGTAGCAGAAGAGAGTACTCCCCTCGTCGTTGATCTCTGTGTGAATCCAGAGATCACCCGGATTGCTCAGGCAGTATCCATTCCGGTAGTACATGCACCGCAGGGGGTCCTGAATACCTGAAGGGCGAAGTATCCCTACGGTAAAGTAGCATTTCATTAAGATTTTGCGGTCTTCAGCCATCAGGAATACTTATTTCGATTCTTCCGGAATTAATTTATCCCTGGTTTTCGACTTCACCCACCAGAAACGGTACCGTCAGTCTTCACAGCGATAGGGCCGGAAAAATGGAACCGATTTCTCCCCTCGTGTCCGCATGGATTCTCTTATCCTCTTATTTCCGCAGTTAGGACATTTCATAGCTACTCCTCCCCCTAAAAATAGCCATCATGTCATTAACTATGACGGATTATATCTCATTATCCATTTCTGTCAAAAATAAATTAAAAATTGATTTTCATCCATGATCATGTTAAAAAATATTGATTAAATGAAGTTTTAAGAGGTGCAGAACATGTACAGTATGGGATTTGCATTGAAAATCGGCCTTCTTATTTACCTGCTCGCCTTTCTCATCTCCCTGATGGTTGTCGGAATAATAGTCCTCATCAGGAAGGCATCGAGATTGGGGACTCAGAAAAACTGAACTGAAAGAGGTATTGGAAAATGAATTATCGCCTGTTGGATTATTTTCCCGGAATTGACACGTTTCTCAGCATGGATCCTACCCATGCCCTGATAAGGCTGTTTCTCATCCTTCTGGGCTTTCTCTTTATCTATCTGGCGTACAAAGATATTCTGGACCCGTTAATCATCCTGCCTATGGGGATTGGTCTCTGCATGGTGAATGCGGGAATCATGTGGATGCCGGGACTTGTTGAAGGGACAACCAAGATGTCCAGCATGTTCCTTGATCCTATGGTACAGACGGCTGAGGAACATATTAATGCCATTCAAATCTATTTTCTTCAGCCGGTGTATGCACTGACCTTTTCCAATGGTCTTATCGCCTGTCTGGTTTTTCTGGGTATCGGTGTTATCACCGATCTGGATTTCCTCATTGCAAGTCCGGCGTTGAGCATGCTCCTTGCAGTCGCAGCCGAGCTTGGGTCCATACTCACTTTTCCTATTGCGGTGGGCATGGGGTTCAACTACCGTGAGGCTGCTGCTGTTGCCGTGATAGGTGGGGCTGACGGGCCGATGGTTCTCTTTACCTCTCTGTATCTGGCAAAGAACCTTTTTGTGCCGATTACCATTGTAGCCTATCTTTATTTAAGCCTGGTTTATGCAGGCTATCCATTCATGATCAAGCTTCTCATACCCAAGCACATGCGTGCTGTTGAGATGGATCCCCTCAAGATTGCCAAGGTTCCGCGGGGAGAAAAACTGGCCTTTTGCGTCCTGGCTGGAACAGTCCTTTGTCTCCTGTTCCCTGTGGCTGCACCTCTGTTTGTGTGCTTTTTTTTGGGAGTGGCTCTCAAGGAAGGTAATGTCCCTCGTCTGATCAAAGTTTCAGATGAGGTAATACTGAACGGTGCAACCCTTTTCCTTGGTTTTACCCTCGGTTGTCTTCTAAGCGTGGATGTCGTCGTTGACCCGAAGATGTTTAAACTCATTCTGCTCGGGTTTATTGCCCTCTTTCTCTCCGGCCTGGGCGGACTGATCGGCGGGCTTATCGCCTATAAGATCAGCGGAGGAAAGATTAACCCCTTAATCGGCATTGCCGCTGTTTCCTGTGTCCCGACTACGGCAAAGGTTGCGCACAAATGTGCCCACGAAGTGAATAAAAAATGCTTCATCCTTCCCTATGCCATGGGACCTAACGTTGCAGGAGTCATAACGACTGCAATCATCGCTGCCTGTTATTGCAGCATCATTTCCAAGCTGCCGTAAAAAGACAGTGAATAGCCGTTAGTCCGCCGAAGGCGGAGCGGGTCGATAAGCAACTAGTTCTGCACAATCTTACCAGAAGAGAGCCAGCCTGTTGGGAAAGCGGAAGAAAAAATTCCTTGGAGTCTGTATTGCCTTTATCGGGGTATTCTTTGCCCGCTTGGATAATTTTATCCCCCTGCAGCCGTCACTCAAGCTTCCCATCTACCTTTTTGGAGTAACTGTTGCTTTAGCAGGACTGGCCGTGTTTGCTTCAGGCCTGCGCAGGGGGAAAATGAATGGTGAGTAGAAAAACAAGAATTCAGGAGTCAGGAGATCCGCCACTGGCGGACCAAAGGCGGATTATTCTGCATTCTGATTTCTGTATTCTGAATTCCAATCTAATAACGATAGTTCACTAATTTTATTCCGCATTCGACAATCTGCATTCCGCAATAACTTGAACCTTTGCCCCTTGACCCCTATTTTTATAAGGCATGACTGAGCACCCAGATCTCACTTTGGGGAAGGGATGCCTTTGTTATATCCACCTCACTTTTCCCTCTCTTCTTGTAATTGGATTTATCTTTTATGAATTCTTCCACGCCGGTGATAGGGAAACTGCACTTTTCAGTCTTGAAATGCATGGGGATGCTAATCCTGGGCTTTAGCGTGTTTACCACTTCGCCAGCCGTCTTGGCATCGATAGTATAGAACCCGCCGACCGGTATGAAGAGGATATCCACGCTGCCGATTTCAGCTATTTCCTTTTTGCTGACCATATGCCCGAGGTCTCCGAGGTGGCAGAGATTGAACCCGTCAGCAGTAAAACAAAATATTACGTTGTTTCCTCTTTCCTTGCCCTGAGAGGCATCATGGTATGTCGCAATTCCCTTAATCTCCAATCCCCTGACGTGATGCTTTCCTGCACCCTTTACCACGCTCGGTTTGCCCTTTAAGTTCTGAGTATAATTATGATCAGCATGATCGTGACTTACGAGGACCACATCAGCCTCATCCTCTACCTTCCCGTAAGCCAGTGCGCCGCCGTATCCCCCTGGTTCATACGGGTCAGTTAAAATCTTTATCCCGTCATCCGTGGTGATGAGAAAACATGCGTGCCCACACCATTTTATTTTCATACAGAACCTCCTCAGAAAAAAAGTGACGTGCAGACAATTCCTTAGCTTTAACGACAGGTACTGCAGCTTTTGCTGCTGCACGAGCTGCAGCCACCCGATCTTGATGCAGATGTACTGACAGCATCAGATGAGCCACCCTTACTGGAGAAACTGAAAGCCGAGAGCAGTTTATCGACCTCGTTACCCTGGCACTGGGGACAGCACGGATCGGGATCGGAAGAGAGGATCAACTCCTCAAATTCCTTTCCGCACTTACGGCATCGAAATTCGAATATAGGCATTTGGTGTAAGTCCTCTTGGAATATAACTAACCTAAATATATATTGTATTTAAAAAATGGGAAATTGCAATCTTTCAAGAAATATTATGTATTTCTAACGTTTAGATTTTATGAAGATATTCTGCAAGAACTGGTCTGCCTCCCTCAAGCTGATATTTTTTTTTCGGGCTATTTTTTTGAGGTCGTCGTACTCAGGGTGGAAAAAGGTTTTCCGGTTAAGACCTTCGATTATTTTTACCCTTATCGTACCGAAGGGGGTTTCAACCTTTGTTACTCTTCTCTTGAGTTTTATCCTCTTGACCTCATGGTATCGAATAGCGGTAGTTGTTGAGTGATGGAAGAGTATTTCTTTGTGTTCATGGAATTTATCAGGGGATGAGATTACCCTGAGCAATACACCCGGGCGGTTTTTTTTCATCTGCAGGGACGATAGAGAGACGTCAAGCGCTCCTTTCTCAAAGAGGCGCTCCATGAGGTAATCAAAGTATTCCGGGTTCATGTCATCAATATGCGCTTCAATCACCACAGCTCTGTCTTCTTCATATGCGGTGTTTTCCCCCTCTCCCAGGACGATTCTCAGGAGGTTAGGGATTTTCCCAAGTTTAAAACTCCCCGCACCATATCCAATCTTTTCCAAGCGAAGGGCAGGCATGGGTGAATACCCCTTGCTCAAGGTTGAGATTATGGCTGCACCGGTAGGGGTGACAATCTCTTTCTCGATATCCATCCCATACATCGGGACGCCCTTGAGGAGTTCAAGGGTTGCTGGGCCAGGGCAGGGAAGGGTTCCGTGCTGACACTGGATAAAACCCCGGGTGAAGGGCAGGGGGGAGGAGAAGATTTCATCTATCCTCAGGTAGTCAATGCCTATGGAAGCTCCTACGATATCAGCAATGGAATCAATTGCCCCTATTTCATGAAAGTGTATATCTGCAATGGCTTGCCCGTGAACCTGAGCTTCTGCCTCAGCGACCCTCTGGAAGATACAACGACTCATTTCCTTTACTTTAGGGGAAAGGGAGGAATGTTCTATGAGTTCCTCAATTTCCTTGAAGCTGAGAGAAAGTCCCTTACTGTTCTGTAGAGCAATATTGACCTTGATTCCGCTCAATTCATGACGTTTTTCTTTCGAGGTTTCAATCGTGTAAGGGGGCAGGGGGATTTTCTGCAATTCTCCTCTCAGCTTTTCGACGGGGAATCCCAGGTCAATCAGAGCACCAAGGACCATATCACCGCTTATTCCTGCGAAACAGTCGAAATATGCTATTTTCATATGTGCCCACTTTACATTGCAGGGTTCGATCCGCCTTCGGCGGAAAGGATTCGATCCGCCTTCGGCGGACAGGGTTCAAGTGAAAAATCCAAATGTCAAAATCCAAAGTTCAAATCAAATCCAAATGCCAAAATGATATTGGAGTTAGTCATTTGACATTCATTTGACATTTGAGCTTTGACATTTGGCATTGTCATTAGACTCTTTGGCTCCTTGATCCCTCGGCCCCTTGAATCCTTTATAGTATTATTCTTTCCTATTGATCAGGCTTGCGATATAGCCTGCCCCGAATCCATTGTCAATATTTACGACAGCCACTCCGGAGGCGCAGGAATTGAGCATGCCAAGGAGGGCGGTAACTCCGCCAAAGCTCGTTCCATAACCGGTGCTGGTTGGAACGGCAATGACGGGTTTCGATACGAGACCGGCAACAACGCTGGGAAGCGCTCCTTCCATGCCTGCCACCACAATGAGCACGCCCGCCTTCAGCAACTTTTCTTTCTGGCTTACTAAACGGTGAATACCTGCCACACCGACATCATAGAGGTGGTCTACCCTGTTTCCCATAATTTCAGCGGTTACCAGGGCTTCTTCAGCCACCGGAAGATCTGAGGTCCCGGCAGAGACAACAAGGATGGTGCCTCTCCCTGCATCCCTGACTTTATGCTGCAAACGGACTACTACCCGGGAATGAGGGTAATAGGCGACTTTCGGGATGGCTCTCTTGATGAGAGCAGCTTTTTTCTTATCCACCCTGGTTGCCAAAATGTTGTGTCCCTTTTCCTCCATCTTCCTGATGATGGCTATGATCTGTTGAGCTGTTTTCCCTTCTCCCCAGATTACCTCCGGGAATCCCTGACGTAATGAGCGATGGTGGTCGAGGGTGGCAAAGCCGATATCTTCAAAAGGGAGCGTTTTAAGACTTTTCAAAGCCTGATCAGGGGTGATTTTCCCTGATTTGACTCCCTGAAGGATGGCAGTAAGTTTTTTCAGCTCCATAGTCTCCTCTACTCTTGAACGGGTTCTCTTCTCACCTTTACCTCATTGATAAGTCTATCACTGGCACGCAAAACGGTAAAGGTAAGATTTTGGTACTGGACTTTCTCACCCTGAGAAGGTATGTGGCCGAACAACTCAAGGAGAAATCCCCCTAAGGTTTCATAGTTTCCCCTGGGAAGGCTCAGGTTCAACTGCTCATTGATCTGGTCGATCTCCATTCTGCCATTGATGAGGAACTGATCGTTTTTGAGCCGTACGATCATCTCTTCATCAGCATCATATTCATCCCTGATCTCTCCTACAATCTCTTCCAGGATATCGTCAATGGTGATGATCCCTACAGCACCTCCGTATTCATCGATGACCACTGCTATATGGTTACCACTCCGCTGGAATTCCAGGAGGAGTTCATCAATAGGCTTTGATTCAGGCACATAGGGGCAATTGCGGGCCAGTTTTTCAAGTTTTTCATCAGCATTTTTGGCAGACAACAGATCAAAGCTGTTCACGACGCCAATGATATTATCAATTCTTTCTCGGTAGACCGGGATGCGGGAGTGCCCCTGCGCAGCTATGAGATCGATAGCATCACTTCTGGTATCTTTTTCATCCAGGGCTTTTACTTCAATGAGGGGCACCATTCCTTCTTTGACCTTGGTCTTGGTAAAATCGAATATGCGGTTTATCATAACAACCTCGCCTATATTCAGGTCGCCCCCCCCCTGGTTCGCCCTGAGGATCATTTTCAGCTCTTCCTTTGTGATAAAAGGACTTTCCTCGCCGCCTTTTTGCTTGAGAGACCGAAATATTCTCTGAATCACAAAGACGACAGGATAAAAGAGATATGAAAGGAACCAGATTGGATAAGCAACCCACGTAGCGAACGTGGTGGCATGGGCCTGAAAAATGCTTTTCGGGATGATCTCGCCGAAGATGAGGATGAGGGGTGACAGAAGAAGTATCGCAAAGAGACCACCTTTTTCCCCCCAGGCCTGATAGAAGATTGCAGAGGTAAGAATGACATTGGTTGCCTCGGCAAGATTGGCACCGCAGAGTGTTGTGGCGAGAAACCGCTCAGGCTTTCTTAAAATGTTGATAGCCATCTTCGCTTTTCGTGAGCCATATTCCGCCCGACTTCTTATTTTCTTATGGTTTGCTGCGACCAGGGCAATCTCTGAGCCGGAGAAAAAACCCTCAAGGAGGAGAAGAGGAATGATGAAAATTAGCAGATTACCTATCGTATTCATCATAGATCTCTCCGAAAATCTCTTCGAGGATATCTTCCATGGTTACCAGGCCGGCCACCTTGCTCTGCTCATCGATTACGATTGCCATGTGGATCTTTTTCAGCTGGAGTTCCTTGAGTATCTCGTCAATCCTTTTATTCTGAGAAATAAATAACGGTTTGTGGAGGATTTTTGATACGTTGAACGTCAGTTCCCGTGTCCCTTTTACGGAAGGGAGGAGGTCTTTAGCGTTGAGGACCCCGACGATATTATTTTTATCTCCCGAATAGATGGGGATGCGGGAATAGTGTCCCTCTTTCACCAGAGAGATGAGCTTTTCAAACCCCAATTCTAAGGGGAGCGTGAACATCTCTTTTCTGGGAGTCATGATCCTGAAAACCCTGGTATCGCCCAGTCGAAATACCCGGTGGATGAGATCTCTTTCCGTTCCCTCAACAGATCCTTCCCGATGCCCCAGATCCACCAGGTCTTTGAATTCAGCCTCCATATAGATATTTTCCCTCGGATCCCGTTTGACGTTGAGAAGAGACATCACGCCATCCACAAGGTGGTTAATGGTCCAGCGAAGCGGGGTGATGAATTGTACGAATTTCATCATGGGACGGGCAATGAGCCGGGATACCTTGTCAGGGTAGCTGATGCAGAGCGATTTCGGTACGATGTCACACACAAAGATGATAGCCAGTGTCATCGTCATAATAGCAATCCATTCCCCCCGTTTCCCAAAGTAGAATATGAAGATAGGTGCGGCAATTGATGAAGCAGCAATGTTCCCGATCTCATTTGCAATGAGAATTGAGATGAGGAGGCGACGGGGATTGTTCAGAAGCCTTGCAATGACTGTGGCTGAAGCATCTTTTTCTTCCTTCATTTTCTGGAGTCGTAAAGGCCCGAGAGAAAACAGTGCTACTTCGGATCCTGAAAAAAAAGCGCAGAGGAAGAGAAAGAGAATAATGAGGGACAGTTTTATGAGAATGAATGGTTCCATGAGTGTAAGCTAAAAGTGGCGGAAGCCTTCTCTTCTGAGAAGGTATGGGTTCCCGTCATTTTTGATGAGATGGATCTTGCCCTTTTCCCCGGTTATCTTTCCGATCATGGTCACAGAAAGAGAGAATTCTTGTGAAAGGCGCTGGAGTTGCTTCAGCTTCTTCCGGGGTACCGTGAAGAGGAGTTCATAGTCCTCACCGCCGGCGAGGGCAAGATCTGTCGGGTTCATTCTGTAGAGTGGTGAGTATCTGATAACTTCAGAAGAAAACGGAATGGCGTCAACCCAGATTTCAGCACCCCGGTTGCTGTTTTTAAGGATGTGCTTGAGGTCTGCAATCAGGCCGTCACTGATGTCGATCATCGCTGTGGCAATCCGGTTGGCTGCTATGAACCTTCCTTCCCTTATGCGCGGGGAAGGGGAAAGGTGCTTTTCCGTCAGTCTCCGGAGCGCTGAAGTGTTTTTTATTTTTTTTCTGGATCTGAGTGCCATGAGACCTAAGGCAGAATCTCCGAGGGTGCCTGTCACAAAGATTGCGTCGCCTGTACTGGCACCGTGACGGTAAACGATCTCCTGTGGCGTTATCTCGCCGAGCACGGTGAGATCAATGAAGATGGTCCGGGAGGAACTGATGTTGCCTCCAATGAGAGAAACGCCGTTCTCTTTCGCTGTTGTCTCCATGCCTTTATAGAGGTTATCAACCCATGAGAGGCGGAGGTGAGGGGGAAGTCCCAGGGACGCCAGGTAAAACCGGGGAGCCCCGCCCATGGCAGCGATATCACTCAAATTTACCGCAAGTGCCTTTTTCCCAAGATGGTTGCTGTCTGTATATCTGAGATTGAAGTGGACCCCTTCCAGCAAGACATCGCAGGTTGCGAGGAGAAACCGGCCATTGCCGAAGTTGATTACTGCGCAATCATCGCCAATACCTTGTACTATCGAGGGGTCAGAGATCTTTGTTCTCTGTTGCAGCCTATTTAGAAGCCCGAATTCGCCTATTTTTTTGATCTGCAAGCTTGGCCTTCCCCTTCTTCACCAAGGCCACCGTCAGGATCTCATCCATATCTTTTACAAATACGAAGTTGAGCTTGTTCTTGACATTTTTAGGAACATCATCGAGATCCTTCCGGTTCTGCTCTGGAATGATGACAGTCTTGATATGTGCCCTCAGTGCAGCGAGAACCTTTTCTTTCAGTCCCCCGATCGGGAGAACCCTTCCCCGCAGGGTAATTTCTCCCGTCATCGCAATGTCTTTATTGGTCGGGTATTTGGTGAGCGCAGAGATGAGTGCCGTAGCCATGGTTACGCCGGCAGACGGGCCGTCCTTGGGGATAGCCCCGGCAGGAACATGGATATGGATGTCCTGTTTTTCATAAAAGTGCTCGTCAATATTCAGTTCTTTAGCCTTTGAGCGGGCATAGCTCAGAGCAGCCTGGGCTGATTCCTTCATCACGTCACCGAGGCTTCCGGTAAGGGTGAGATTCCCCTTGCCCTTCATGGTGGATGCCTCAATGTACAGTACTTCTCCTCCTACCTGGGTCCAGGCGAGGCCGGTGGCCAACCCGGTTTCGTTCGTCTTCTGCTCTTCATCGGGGATGTATTTGGGTACGCCGAGGAACTTGTAGAGGTTGTTTCTGGTAACGTGGGTCTTCCCTGTTTTCCCTTCAGCAATAGCCCGCGCTGCTTTCCTGCAGAGGTTGGCAATTTCCCTCTCCAGGTTTCTTAAGCCCGCTTCTCGGGTATATTGAGCGATGATGGCCATGATCGCTTCATCGCTTATCTCAAGGTGTTCCGGGGTGATCCCATTTTCTTCCATCTGCCGGCGGATGAGGAACTGCCTGGTGATCCGTAACTTCTCCTCGTCTGTATAGCCGCTGAGTTCGATAATCTCCATCCGGTCTTTCAGCGCCGGGAGGATCGGATCAACCAGGTTGGCAGTCGTAATAAACATTACATTCGAAAGGTCAAAAGGTAAATTGAGGTAATGATCACTGAAGGCATAGTTCTGCTCAGGGTCTAACGCTTCGAGCAGCGCAGCCGAGGGATCGCCTCGGAAATCAGCTCCGACCTTGTCAATTTCGTCCATCATGAATACCGGATTGTTCGAACCAGCCTGCTTTATTCCCTGGACGATCCTGCCGGGCAGTGCACCGATATAAGTTCTCCGGTGTCCCCTGATTTCGGCCTCGTCCCGGATCCCGCCCAGGGATATCCTGATATAGTTCCTCCCGAGGGCGCGGGCAATCGATTTTCCAAGCGAGGTCTTGCCGACCCCTGGCGGGCCTACGAAACAGAGGATCGGCCCTTTCATCTTTTTCTTCAGCTTCCGGACCGACAGGTAATCGAGGATCCTCTCCTTCACTTTCTGCAGGTCGTAATGGTCCTCGTCCAGGACTTCCTTGGCCTTCTTTATGTCGAGGTTATCCTTTGTGCCCTTGCTCCAGGGAAGCTCAACAACACACTCCAGGTACGTTCGTACGATGGATGCTTCAGCAGCATCGGGGTGCATCTGTTCCAGCCGGTTGAGTTGCTTTCTCGCTTCCTTTTCAACTTCCGGCGGCATGTTAGCCGCTTTGATCTTTTCCGAGAAATCAGCGATCTCTGCGGACTTCTCGTCCATCTCTCCCAGATCTGCCTTGATCGCCCTGAGCTGCTCGCGGAGAAAGTATTCCCTCTGCGTTTTGGACATCTCCTCCTTGGCCTGAGACTGGATCTTGGCCTGCATGGTGGAGACCTCGAGCTCTTTTACCAGGAGTTCATTAACCTTTTTCAGCCTCACAATGGGGTCTAAAATTTCGAGTACTGACTGGGACTCTTCTATCTTGAGCCTCAGGTTCGATGCCACCAGGTCAGCTAACCTCCCCGGCTCAGAGATATTATTCAATATCTCGGGGATCTCGGCAGAGATAAGCCCCTTTAATGAGAGGATCTTTTCGCACTCTTCTTTTACGTTCCTCATCAGGGCTTCAGTTTCCAGGCTAATCTCAGTGACGACCTCGTCTTCGAGCTTCTGGATATTCGCCAGGAAGAAGGGCTTTTCCTGGATGTATTTCTCAATCTTCCCTTTCGTGATTCCCTGGACAAGGATCTTGACGCGGCCATCAGGAAGTTTGAACTTCTTCATAATCATTGCCACTGTCCCGATGTTGTACAGCCCCTCTTTTGCAGGTTCATCCTCGGTTGCCTCTTTTTGGGTAATCAGGAAGATGAGCCGGTCTTTAGATATCGCTTCGTCAACTGCCTTGAGAGAGGCGTCCCTTCCCACGAACAGGGGCAGAAACATGTAGGAATAAATAACGATGTCCCTGACCGGTAAGAGTGGGAGGACGTCTGGTATGATTAACTGGTCCTTTTCCTGCGATTCAGCCATTTTTTATCTTCACCTCGTATTTGTAAGTAAAAACGCATTCGTTCATTTATACTATAAAGTATCTATAGGGTAAGGTCAAGCTATCCTGTAAAAAGCCTTCCTATTGAAATTTTTAAGGTAGTTTAGTAGAAAGTTAGCTGTTAGCAGTTGCTGAAAAGTCCTTTTTGTCGTCATTGCGAGGAGTGACAACGACGAAGCAATCTCTTGTTTATGTGATGAGATTGCCACGTTCCCGTTGGTCGCTCGCAATGACAATGTAATAGCAATTAGTGTGTTTGTTTTAGTTGCTTTATGAAGGCTGACGGCTGACGGCTGAATGCTATGAGCGGAGGTTTATATGGCTATAGAACGTGAATGTACGGTGGAGAAAGCAGTTTCGCTTTTTAAGGAAGGTTTCAGCTGTTCCCAGGCAGTATGTGCAGCCTATGCTGAACACTATGGCCTGAATCGAGAGACTGCATTGATGATTTCGGGAGGTTTCGGAGGAGGTATCGGCCGCATGGGTGAGACATGCGGGGCGGTATGCGGTGCGATCATGGTTATCGGGCTTAAGCACGGCAGCGTGTGGGCTGAAGACAAGGAGGCGAAGCAAAAAACCCAGTCGCTCGTGGGGAAGTTTGCTGAAAAGTTTAAATCCCGCAATAACACGATTCGCTGCCGGGAATTGCTGGGCTGCGATATCAGCACACCCGAAGGATTTAAACGTGCCATGGATGAAAAAATCATTCCCACACGCTGTCCGAAGTTTGTCAGAGATGCAGCAGAGATACTGGAAATTTTAGATTGCGGAGTGCGGAGTGAGGAATAAAATAACAAATGAATTACCATAGGAGGCCCTGCGGCCTGACGGCCTGCGGTTTTATGTAGGGGCGAACCTGTGTGTTCGCCCTTGAAGGGATTGGGGATCAGGGAATAGGGAGAACGAAGCATGTGGAACAGAGCGAGGTCTCGCTATCATGTTTATTAAGGATTTAAAGGATTGTGAAGAATTTATTGCAGGAGATAATACTGTTCTCCGGCAGATTCTCCACCCGGACAAGGCGACACTGGATATCCGTTACAGCCTGGCTCATGCAGTGCTGCATCCCGGCAAGGCCTCTCAAACTCACAGATTGAAGACCTCTGAGGTATATTACATCCTTGAGGGAGAAGGCATCATGCATATCAATGATGAATCTGAGAAGGTTCACGTGGGCCAGGTGATTTACATCCCTCCCCATGCGAAACAGTTCGTTCAGAATTCCGGGATATCAGATCTGAAATTCCTCTGCATCGTTGATCCTGCCTGGCGACCACAGGATGAAGAGGTGCTCTGAGAAGGTTGAAGGTGTAGGGGCAATTCATGAATTGCCCGTACGAAGGTAAAAGGTATGCGAAATGCAGATTGCGGGATGCGGAATAAAATGACAAATGAATTACCGCATGAGCGGCCTCCGGCCTTACGGCCTGCGGTTTTATGTAGGGGCGCAATTTATTGCGCCCAGATAAAAAGGGAAAGGGATTTTTAAATATTTGCAGTTTCAATCTTCTCAACAGGAAGGTTTTCGATACTTATATTGATGATATCCTTAAGTGATAGTCGCTTGCTCGCATCAAGAATTTCTATGCCTACGATATGTCTTTTCTCATCGAGGTCAACTGTAACTCCCTCTTCGATATCTATATTGTCATCTACATATGACTCTCTTAACTGGATATAGAGAGCGTCTGCTTCTTTATCGTACTCAATCTTCAAGTGAGATCACCTCCATCCCTTTTTCTTTTTTACTGCACTGATGACCATAATTTTACCTGATACTTCCCTATAGGTAACCCTTAGATATTTATCAGAGAGTTTTAAACATGCGTTCAATCTGCCCTCTAAAGTAGGCTCGACGAAATCCGGTTGATTTATTGCAGATTCTATCTCGGCCTCTGTAATCTTGCGCCACCGAAGTCTGTTCTTTGCATGCCTTGTATATTTGATTTCTTTCATTGATTTAATACTATCACATAACAATTTGATCTTGCAAACACAGAAGATTCAGATAATAAATATGCCAATTGTTGTATTAACAGCAAAGGCGGTATTTATGATTCAAAGAGAAGGAAATAAAAAGGACGTACGCTAAGGTCCGCCACCAAATTATTGAACGGGCGAGCTCCGCCGTAGGCGGATTCGCCCGTACGAAGGTGAAGGTTTCCTTAATGCGGAAATCGAATTGCGCCTGCGCATCGGAGCGCGCTTCGGCGCACAGGTGCGGAGTGCGGATTATAGAGGCGCCCCGGTTTAGATTTTAGAAGGTGAAAAAAGAGATTTTCCATAAAAATTCATCATAAATATTTTCCTTAAATATTTCCCTTGACTTATTGTTTTTTAAGATGTGTTGCTTAGGCAAATATAGAAAAATGCTCATATTTGCTTAAAGTTACACCTTCTCGTTTTGGTGGTTCTTCATCATCTCCCTTACCAACTGAGCCCTCGGTAACACTTGTAAGAAAAGATGTAATTGCCTCTTTTGGCTGATCTGAGGTT
Organism: Pseudomonadota bacterium; assembly: GCA_026388815.1. Lineage (GTDB taxonomy): Bacteria > Desulfobacterota > WTBG01 > JAPLJA01 > JAPLJA01 > JAPLJA01. The sequence continues at coordinate 4,396 of JAPLJA010000136.1, read as the reverse complement.
GTACTCTTCGAGGGGAGGGTATGTGCCAAAAGGTAGTGCCTCTTTGCCTGGCTTGATTTACGGAAGAGGACTTAACAAATTATTTTAAAATGGGGGGTAAATTATGGAAAAAGAAAGACTAAATAACTATGAACCACCCGCAATTGTGACCTACTCCAAGGAGGACATTTTGGAGGAGTTGGGTCCGGCACAAGCCTGTGCACCAAGCCCGTGTCCGGTGACACCATGAAAATCGCCCATAGCCGTCTTTATTATAGAAGGGCAAATCAAAGGAGGTAAAAATATGAAAGGTATTGTTAACAATATGTGGTTAAAGATTACCATTCCTCTCGTATGCTTTGCTTTTGTAATTAGTAGTGCTGATAGTTTGTTTGCTTATTGTGACGTAGATGGGATCAATTACTCATTAAGTATGTTTTACGATAATTCCGAATATACCGTTTGTGATCATGATTATGACTGCGGAGGGCTCGCTCACTATCATATTACTGGTGTTACAACAGCAAAAGCACCTAATGATAAATGCAGTGGTTTGGTGATTACCGAGTCAGTTTGGAGAGATAATGGATGTAGTAAATGCAAAGGTATATTTGTTACAGGTTTGTATTGTCCAATTGGAACTGGAAACAAATGCGATTGCTATGATGATTATTGGCTTTGCTGTCCACCGTTGAGCATCCCTTACGCAGGATGTACTGAACATTTTTACCAGACACTTAAGGTGGACGGAAAAGCTGTGGAGAATGTTACGATTACATGGCAATTTCTCGGTAATTACACATGCCTCTATACCTTCAATCGCGCACCGAGCGTAATACCAACAGTAATAGAACTTTCTTCTTTCGTTGCTACAGACTACAACGGTTATGTACTATTAGAGTGGGAAACTGAAACAGAAATAGACAATGAAGAGTTCAACCTTTACCGTGCTGAAAGTGAGGATGAAGTGTATGTAAAGATTAATCCTTCAGCGATTCCAGCCCAAGGTACAACCACGAGCGGTGCTACCTACCAGTATGTAGATAGAGATGTTAAAAATAGAACTACCTATTATTATGAGCTAGAGGATGTTGATATATACGGAAACAGAACAATACACGGACCGGTGAGTGCAACGCCGAGAAGACTCGGTAGGGATTAGGGAATCGGGGTTCGGGATTAGGGGAATGCGGATTGCGAAATAGGGAATAAGAGTTTATGCGTAGACTTCTTCTGGAATGCTGATATAGCGGTCTGGCTCTTGCTTGTTCTGGTAGATGTCAAAAAACCTCTGTTCGATATTCTTGAGGACGGCTGCATCATAATAAATCATCCCACAGTTCAAACAAATCTCAACAGGGGTATTAGAGACGAGTAAATGCTTTCCTTCATGGGTATAAAGATACTCGATTTTCCGCTCTTCATAGCGTTCACTGCCACAAAAGTTACAGTGTTTTTCTTTCATGGTGTTCCTCCTCGTGTCCATGGATCAAGAAATTTTGGTGGGCGGGGGATATAAACTGTTATGAGTGCGATTTTCTCCCCACGCCAGCCACAGGCAGCATGAATAGGCGTCTCGCTTGAAAATCCGAGAACCAGACAGCTTTCTCCGCGTCCAGTATCGGGATATTGCTCAAGAATTTCTCTATTCAATAATGCTTCTTCTACCTGTGCGAAAGTTAGCCCATCGGCCTTGCGTTCTATCTCAGCGTGATGAGTATAGATGTATTGATTGTTGCGTACAAGTGATTTAATTTCCTCAATGTCCACTCATTAACCTATAGGTAAATCGAGAAGTATTGCTAATTTAGTTTCATAATACCGCAGGTTATCTGGTGGGTCAATAAGTAAAGCATTTCTGTTGGAGGAAGCTTTATCTAGAATTATAGACTTTAGGGGTAGGTTTGCAAGAATTTTAAAGGAACACTGGATAGAGAAGATCGGTAGATTCGGAAATTATTTTTTTCTGTAGTGCCAATTCATAGATGGCTGTATGGGGATAAATCCTGATACGGCTTAAGTTGGGGTAATAGCCATCCATTTTTTCACCACAGATTTCTACGATCCACTTGATCGTTTCCCTACCCCTTACTTTTTCTTGTAAATCTTCATCCGGAAGATTTCTTAAGAAATTATAGACGACTGATGATCTTTCGCTCTGTGCAAGCAGTCTGGCTGTTTTCAGAACCTGCTCAATGGAAAGGCCCTTTTTCAAGACCGACATTGCCCAGTCAGTTAATCCGTCGGGGGAGAGCTCAAAGAGTGTGCACCCTGCCTCTTCTGCCTTTTTGATCAGCCTGTCATCCAGCAGGTCATCACGGAAATAGGCTGACCAGGCTACGTCCAGCTTTCTCCTGATGATCTCCTCGCAGATGCTCAGGGCATGGTCATAGGGCTGGTTGAAGACAGAATCAGCAATAAATAATTTATCGATATTCTGAGTAGTTAGATATTCTATCTCATCAACTACTTTAGAGGGTGCCCGGAGCCGTAGGGAATTTCCTTCGAGGTACGGGTAGGTACAGTGGGCGCATCGATATAGACAACCCCTCTTACTCTGAACGCCCACAGCGTAGAGGCTGTCCGCATATTCACCGCATTTTTTTATATAGCTAAGCAGACGGTATCCTCTGTCCGGGAAGGGTAATGCATCGGTATCAACGAAAGGAATTTTGCCGGTAAAAATGACATCCCCGCCACTGCGTAAAAATATCCCCTTTACCTTATCCAGTTGATCACGGTGCGAGAGAATTTCCCTCACCGTGGTTTCACCTTCCAGGAAAACTCCTGCGTCAAGCTCCTGGAATCGTTCCATGAGTTCTCTCCCGAATATGGAGAACCCAGCGCCGCCTGCAATAATGAGCACATCTGGGGCAAGCGATTTAATCATCCGTAAAGTTGCAGCAAAGTCATTGATGAAAGAGATAGGAACAGTGGACTGCCCGGTGTCAAAATTGCGGAGCGAGAGGCCGATGATGTCCGGCTGAAATTCCCTGACAGATGCCTTAAGAGATTCAAGCCCTTTTTCTTCAATGTTCGGGTCGCATATCTCTACCTGATGATCCGGTAAAAGGGACGAGGTAATACTGGCAAGACCGAGAGGGAAGACAGGGGCAAGTGCCGGGGTGAATGATTGGACCAGGAGGATTCTCATGGTTAAAGTTCTTCTGCTAATAAGGGAGGGTTCAAGGATTCAATCCGCCTTCGGCGGACAGGGTTCAAGTGAAAAATCCAAATGTCAAAGTCCAAAGTTCAAATCAAATCCAAATGCCAAAATGATATTGGAGTTAGTCATTTGACATTCATTTGACATTTGAGCTTTGACATTTGACATTGTCATTAGACTCTTTGACTCCTTGACCCTGTTTTACATATTGACGAGTTTCCCCGGGTTCATCATGTCGCCGGGATCGAAGATGTTTTTTACTTTTTTCACCAGGAGGTGGAAGTTGGGTCCTATCTTGGGACCATAGATTGATGTAAAAGGTTCAAACCCACAGAGGTACCATCCAATTCTGCTATTTTCATCGGTAACCATCTTGAATTCACCTGTGGCAACCCTGTTCATCGATCTCTCACACTCCTTGGGATCATTCTGGTCAAAGTAGGAGTCTGTCTCACTCAACTGCCAGTATCCACGGTCATGGATATAAACAAAGGGGATTTCATCATCCATCATGTAGTGTTCAGTTCCATCAACCAGTAACATATGATCCTTATATACTTCTTCAACACAGTTTAATGGCAGCTCGCTCATCTTGACTAAATGGTAGGAGCCGCGTCTCCCCATGCGCATGGAGGTGGCTGAACGGAAGGCATCACCATGCCAGGTGGAGAGAACCTCCTTGAGCTCATCAGTTATCAGGATTCCGTGAGTATCTTTGATGATGTCCATGAGCACCCGTTCTTCAAATTCGAGCTGTTTTTGTGAAGATATACCAGCGAGGATGATATAGATTAAGAGTTTCGGGAAGTATCCTTCTTTAAATTTCTTTTCACTCTCCTCAAGCGTAGGTTGCGTATTGAAAGAGTTAAAGGTGTCATTAATGAGGTTCAGGTGGGAGCCGATCGCATTGTGGGAGACTTCGTAGAAAAATTGGTACATGTCCTCATACTTCTTGAACTCTACGAAATAGATACGATGATTGGAGGGGAGCGGGGGGCGATCAATCACTTCTTCGTTTGGCCATTCACCTCCGGCCCAGGGGTACAGCTTGAGGGTTGCCTCAGTGATAAACCAGAGGCTTCCCACGGTGGCTGATTCAAGCAGGCCTTTCAGGTCAGGGCCAGGCCCGTACCACCAGAAGTTATTTGCCTTGGGAAGACAGGCCGACCCCGTTTCTAAGATATCCCCTTCAGGCGTAACCCCCTTAAGGTTCACAATAGACCTGATCCCTGTGGAATATTTGAGGGCACT
>JAPLJA010000152.1 GCA_026388815.1 Pseudomonadota bacterium | reverse complement strand
ACTCCCTGCGATTGCCAAAGTGGGCGATCAGCTTGCGGCCGTCATTACCAATATTGACAGGAAAGAAAAAAAGGTAGGCCTGAGCATCAAGGAGTACAAGAAGCACATGGAAAAGGCAGAAGTGGAGGAATACCTTGCTCAACAGGAGAGTGGTACCACAACCCTGGGCGATATTATGAAGAATGGACAGGAGGGTTCTGAAAGGGGAGTGCAGGCAGCGTCACAGAAGGAAGAAAAAACCTCTGAGCGTAGTGAAGACTCCGTCAAGGAAGGCGAGGAAGAGATTTGAGAAAACATCCTGTTCTCTTCGGGCTGCTCATTTTGGTTGGAATCTTTCTGGGTTTTTTCCTTTTGACCTATACTCTTTCCTCTCTGGGCGGCGGCGGGATTGACCTGCCCGGGACAGAGAAGATTGGCGTAGTCGAAATAAAAGGCGTCATTATGGAATCCAGGCCTATCGTTGACCAGCTCATCAAATTTAAGAAGAGCAGGAGCATCAGGGGTATCGTCCTCCGTATTGATTCTCCGGGAGGAGGAGTGGCTCCTGCCCAGGAGATCTATGAAGAGGTGGGGAAAATAAAAAGGGAGAAAAAAGTGGTAGCCTCCATAGAGTCGGTAGGCGCTTCAGGGGGCTACTACATAGCCTGTGCAGCAGACAGGATTGTAGCCAACCCTGGCACCATTACCGGCAGTATCGGGGTGATTACAGAGTTTGTGAACGTCGAGCAGTTGCTCCAGAAGATCGGTCTTAAGAGCTTTGTGGTAAAAAGCGGAAAGCATAAGGACATCATGTCACCCACCCGCGAACCGACTGAAGAGGATAAGAAAATCCTCCAGGAGGTGATTGACAACATCCACAATCAATTTATCGATGCCGTAGCTGACGGGAGGAAGTTGGACCGGGAGAAGGTTGTCGAGATCGCAGATGGAAGAATCTTCTCGGGACAGCAGGCAAGGGATTTAGGACTGATTGATTCCCTCGGTAATTTCCAGGACGCAGTTGCTCTTGCCGCTCGACTGGCGGGAATAAAGGGAGAGCCTTCGATTATCTACGCAGAAAAGAAGAAGCCCTCGCTCCTGGATTTTTTTATTCAGGAGGCCATCTCCCGCGTGGCTGATGAGCTGAAGAAGAAGGAATTTACCTTCGGCTACCTCTACGTCCCTCCCAAATTCTAACCTTACGTGTGCTGAAAATAGAGCCCTATTTTCTTTAAAGATTTCATCACGGGTCATGACACATGAAAGTCCTCTTTGTCTACCCTAACCTCTATGCCCAGGTAGGCTTCAACTACGGCGTAGCCTCTCTTTCCTCAGTCCTGAAGCAGCACGGACATGAGACGGCTCTCATCAACGTCAACGAGAAGCTCGGATACCCTCTGGACCTTGAACGGATCCGCAGGGAGGCAGAGGAGTTCGGCCCTGATTTAATCGGGTTCTCGGCAGTTACGAACCAGTATCAGTATGTCCTCCAGATAGCAGGGTTCCTCAAACAGCATTTCCACGTTCCTCAGATATGCGGCGGCATCCATGCAACGCTTGCACCGGATGAAGTCCTTAAGTCAGGGTACTTCGACTTTGTCTGCCGGGGCGAGGGTGAATATGCCCTCCTGGAACTGGCAGACAGGCTGGAAAAGGGCGGAGACGTTTCCTCCATCGAGAACATCTGGCTTATAAAAAAGGGGGACATAGTCAGGAATCCGGTCCGTCCCTTTGTGAGGCTTGAAGACCTCCCCAGGAAAGACTACGAAATCTTTGATTTTCAAAAGATGATCGATGCAAAGGACGGGTGGGTCGGAGTAATGGCCTCCCGCGGTTGCCCCTTCAATTGCACCTACTGTTTTAATCATCAAATGGTCAAACTCTACCAGGATGATCTGGATATTTCGGGCAAGGCATTGAACTACATCCGGCATCACCCCGCAGAGGAGGTATTGAAAGAGCTTGAGTATCTCCTCTCCCACTACCGGAATATCAGGATGTTCATCTTTGATGATGACCTCTTTACCTTCAATAAATTCTACCTCATGGAATTTTGTAAAAAGTACCGGGAACGGGTAGAATTGCCCTTCGTGGTGAATGCTCATGTGAACATGATAGACGGAGAGATGGCTTCGGCGCTGAAAGATGCAGGATGCCGGATTGTCAAGTTTGGGCTGGAGAGCGGAAGCGAGAGGATACGGCGGGAAATCCTCAACCGGCCCATGAAGGATGAAGACATTGTTCGTGCCTTTCATACCGTTGAAGAGGCGGGCATTCATACCTCTGCCTTTGCGATGATTGGCCTTCCCCACGAGACGAGAGAAGACCTCATGATGACGATTGACCTGCTGGCGCGCATCAAGCCGGGGAGATTCCGGTGGGCGTTCTTTTTCCCGTACGTGAACACGGCGGCTTACGAGATCAGCAGAAAAGGGGGATTCATCGATTTCGAAAAGATGGAGCGGCTCTCCGGTTTTACGGAAGAGTCCTGCCTCGACTTCGGACCTGAACATAATACATGGATTGAGAAACTCCAGAAGATTTTCCCCTGGTACGTCAATGCCCGTACTAACACGTCCTCTTCTCACTTCTTCCAGACCCTGGTGAAAGGGGCGGAGGCACTGCCTCTCGAAACATGGAGGGAGATCAAGGACAAGATAATCCCCTTGGACCGGGAGATCTCTTCGCTCCTCCTCGCCCAGCAGAAAGAACACTATGCCATCAGGTATGAAGAGTTCATGGCGGTGAGGAGTGATTGGGTGGAGGAGGAAGTGGGAGGATGAATTGCGGGGGCGAAGGGTATAAGGGCAAGGATAATTTTAAGGAATCCAGGAGTCAGGAGCCAGAATACAGTATATTCTTTTCTTCTGAATTCTGACTTCTGTATTCTGAATTCTTTATACGCTATTCCCTCATTTCATATCAGTCTGAGGTGACTGCTTGCGAGTGAAGAAATACTGAGCCTTTTCCCTGACCCGTATCCAGGGTTTCATCTGTTTCTGAACCTTCTCCGGATTGATGGGCGTTTGACTCACTAAGATTTCTTTCCTTAAGTCTCTAATCTTGTTTTCCACCCGCATTTTTACCCGCGAAATATAGATATAGTTTTTCTGTTCGATCAGCTTATCCAGGCATATCTCAACCTTTTCAGGGTCATCACTGGTGAGGGCCCTTTCGAGGAGCTTTTCGGGGGTGGCCGAGGACAACAGGAGCTTATAGACCAGTTTTTCAGCAGCCCCTGCCCACCAGGGGAAGAAGGCGTATGAAGTATAAGGAATGGTAAGAAGAGAGATAAAAATGACGGTAGAGATAAAGGCTTTTCTTTTCATCTTTCGAGGGCAAGTATATACAGGGTATGCATACTGTTCAAGAAAAAAACCTGTGATCTCTGAAAAAGTAGGGGCGATTCATGAATCGCCCCTACAGCTTTATAAATAATCTCTTCGCAGATCTTCCAGCATTTCGTCGGTCAGCCGTTCTGTTTTCCGGAGCTCGGCAAATTTTTCCAGCAGATCATCAACCCGCAGCCGCTGTTTTTCCTTCTGGGGAATGTCGTCGATGATCTGCCCCTTGTGGAGCATAATCGTCCGGTCCCCAACTTCAAGTGCCTGCTGCATGCTGTGGGTAATCATGAGGGTAGTAAGCTCCCACCGCTGGATGAATTTCTTCGTCAGGCTGATCACCTGCGTTGCAGATTTGGGATCAAGGGCAGCCGTGTGTTCGTCGAGGAGGAGGAGCCTGGGCTGGGTGATGACAGCCATGAGGAGTGTCAGGGCCTGCCGCTGACCGCCGGAGAGGGTGCCGATAAGAGAATCGAGCCTGTCCTCAAGCTGCATTTCTAACTGTTTTACTTCTTCCCTGTATGCATGAAGGCGCCCGGTATGCAGTCCCTTCCTGGGATAACTCCTTTTGCCCCTCATATATGCCATGTGGAGGTTTTCAGCGATGGTCATATCAGGCGCAGTCCCCATGAATGGGTTCTGAAAAACCCGGGAGATGTATTTTGCCCGCTTAAAGTCCTTCTTCCGGGTGACATCAACGCCTGCGATTTCTATAATCCCGGAATCAGGCAGGAACGCCCCTGCTATTGCGTTGAGCAGTGTTGACTTGCCGGAACCATTTGTGCCAATCACCGTAACAAACTCCCCTTCTCTTATTTCAAGGTTTATTTCCCTCAGGGCATACACTTCGTTGGGGGTTCCGGGATTGAATATTTTGTGGACACTGCTGATCTTGAGCATCATTACCTCTTGACCCAGGTTGCTCTTTTGAGAAACGCATCGGGCAGGCTGATCCCGTACTCTTTTGCCAGTGCGCGGTTGACATACATCTTTTCCGGGACGTAATCGTTGATGGGGATGTTTTTCGGGTTTTCACCGTTTATCACCCGTTCTGCCATCTGTGCTATTGCTTTGCCGACTTCAGCGTAGTCAGCGCCGATCGATACCAGCGAACCGACTTCGACATCCATGGGGGTATTGGTGAAATAGGGGATACGGTGGCGCTTCAGGACGCCGGCAACAGACTGGAGGGCGGTAATCACCGTGTTGTCTCCGGAGGTGAGAAACAGGTCGACCTTTTTGCTGATGGCGGTCTGTACTGCATCGATCACCTCACCGGTGCTGCTGACGGTTATCTCAACCAGCTCAAAGTTATAGTTATTTGCAGCTACACGCGCCTTGTACGTACACGCCTCAGAGCAGGCTTCTGAAGGGTTCCAAACGATGCCGATCCGTTTTGCATCGGGGAACAGTTCCCGCATAACCCTGATAGTGGTGGCAACCGGCTGGAAGGTTGCAACACCGGTTACATTCGGCAGGTGGTCATGACTGTTTTTCGCCACGCCCATGCGGTAGGGGTCGGTCACCGCGCCGAAAATATGGGGGATTATTTTATTCGCATTCGCCATCACCTGGAGGGCAGGCGTAGATATGGTAATGATGTAATCATATTGTTGCCGCACAATATCCTGGGCAATTGACTGGGCCAGGCTGAATTCGTTCTGGGCATTTTTCATATCTACGGTGATGTTGTGACTGCGTAAGGTTCCGCTCCGCTCGAGCTCATCGGCAACCCCCTTTGCACACTCACGGAGGAGGTAATTATCGCTGAAGAGGAATAAGGCAAGCCTCTTGCCCGTTCCCTGAACCCGGGTGGAAGGACGTTTGCTACTGTCAATTACCTTGTTTGCCCGTTTTACGATCGTCTCAGCTACGGTAACCCCGTCCCTTTTTGCAACATCCAGGTTCAGGTAGAAGAGCGTTGCTCTGGTCTGGTAGATGGGCAGGTCTTTCGGATCTTTTCCCTTGAGAACCTGTGCTAAATACCTGCCGCCTTCATAACCGGTCTGGTAGTAGTCCGGTCCGAGGGCAACGCAAGCGCCCTGTTCTATCAGCTCAGAGTCTACAGAAAAGACAGGGATGTTGTGTTCTCGAGCAACCTTGGTAAAACTGCTGAAGCTCACATTGAGGGTGTTGTCCCCGCCGTTCAAGAACACCTGGGCACCTTTTGCTGCAAGTGACCTGGATGCCTCGAGGACCTCTGCGGGCGATGCCGCTGTTGCTTCGATGATCTTAAAGCCTGTATTTGCAGCGTGTTCACGCACCTTGATCAGTACAGCTTCAGAGTTCGATTCCGAGCTGTTCCAGACGATGCCGATATTTTTCCTTTCCGGAAACATCTCTCTGATCAGGTCGAGGATCTTCTCAACCGGGGGGAAGCAGGATATCCCGGTCATGTTCGGGAGGTGGTTAGTGGGAGACGTCGCTGCTCCGATCTTGTAGGGGTCGTAGATATAGGTAAAGACGACCTTCGTATCCTCCCGGCCGCGTGTAAACTGTACTGCCGATTGCACACAGGGTGTCGAGAGAGGAACAATGATATCAACTTTTCGCCTGATAAAGTCCTGGATGATCGAGTTGATCATGGAGAAGTCAGCCTGGGCATTCTTGTAAATGATTTCGATGTTTTTCCTGTCTTCATACCCGTTCTCCGCAAGCGCCTTGAGGATACCGTGCTTGCAGAGTTCTACGTTCGGCTCCATGGCAAATTGCACGATGCCGATTTTCCATACCTTTGCAGGAGCAAATAGCTTGGAGGAAAAACGCTGGGAAACGAGCAGCGCGATTACTACAGCAACCAGGATACCTGCCAGGCCGTACGGTAATTTTCTGCTCGTGAAGATTCCGGCGGCACGTTTCAGAAAGCCCGGTTTCAATATCTTTTTGCCTGCGAATACCTTCGACGCAATCAGAGTGATGAGGACAAAGAGGGCGGTAAGGAGTTTCAGGTCGATCGGGTTCATGCCGACGTAGAGGGCACCGGCAATCATGAACCTGAAAATCACCGAGCCGAGGATGACGCTGAAAACCTTAATGTAAATAGAGCGGGTTTTCAGGATGGACTCGCCGATGATAACAGCGGCCAGCCCTATGACGATCGTTCCTATTCCCATGCCGATATCAGCAAACCCCTGGTACTGGGCAACGAGTCCTCCCGAAATCCCGACCAATCCGTTTGCCAGAGCCACGCCGAAGATCTTCATGGTGTTCACATTGACGCCGCTCGCTGCTGCCATGATCGGGTTGTTTCCCGTGATTCTCATGGCAATCCCCAGATCCGTCTTGAGAAAGAGTGCAATGATGAGCCAGAAAAAAGCCATCACGATACAGAGCGTAAGGAAGATCCAGACCTCCAGGGGTAGGCGGGGATTGACCTTTTCCAGGTAGGAGATGAAGGTTACTTGGTTGAGCAGGGGGATGTTAGACCTCCCCATAATATGGAGATTGATTGAATACAGACCGGTCATGACCAGGATGCCGGCAAGCAGTCCGTTGATATTGAAGCGGGTAGTAATCAGGGCGGTAGCGCTACCGGCAGCAGCGCCGACAAGAAAGGATGCTCCCAGTGCCAGGAACGGGTTGACGCCGGCAGCGATAAGTACTGCCACTGCTGCCGCGCCTGAGGTAAAACTGCCGTCTACGGTGATATCGGGGAAGTCATGGATGCGAAAGGTGAAGAAGACGCCCATCGTCATGAATGCATATAAGAAACCGAGGTTGAGTGCGCCGACCCAGAGTTCCATACGCTACCCCTTGAGCTCGATAATTCCTGCTATGCCGTTGCTGAACCTGGTCTGACCGAGGAGGTGCTGTACCTTGGAGACTTCGAGTTCAGTCATGATGCGCGTCAGTTCATCTTCAAACTGGTCCATATTCCTGTTGAAAGGCTCTTTTTCAAAAACCCCTCCGTGGATATGAAAGTTATTTCCTTTCCCTACAGCTCCCTGCAGTTCCGGCCGTTCCCTGCCTTTATCCTTTATCGCAATGCCGGTTCCCACAACGATATTGTTGATGTCGCCTGGCTCCACGGGGAAATTCATCCATTCAGGGAAATTCTCAGTGTCGAAAATTTCCTTTCCGTTCTGCGGTTTATTTTCGATGATCGGGACCTTCCTCAAGTTCATCCCGAAAAGCCCTTTACTCTCTGTTAGCAGCACAATGCCTATCATGTTTGCCTCGGAGACGGTCAACAGAACATTGACAAGAGAAGTGAGGTCGGTCTGTCCGTCGGCGGGCTCAAACGAGACGAGGTATCGGTATGCCCCCTTGAACCCAAAACCGTGTAGGAACCTGTATGCAAGATTTTGTTCCTGCTGGGTAGATAAGAGGAAATCGACTGCGGGCTGTTTGATGGCCGGGTAAAAGAAGAAATTCCTGTTGATGATGAGCGCCTCGCCAAAGTACTGTTTATAATCCTGATAGTGTTCTCCGAGGGTAGCCAGCCCTGTGCCAAACTGGAACTCTTCCGGTTTCACGGAAACTACGTCGCGCTCTGAATACTGGGCAGGGGCAAGATTTTCTTGGGAGCCGACGATGACCAGTGACCCTGCACCAGTTGGTTTTGCTATGAAGTGGATGGTAATCCCCTCAATTTCCCGCGACATCATCGGAGAAGCGGCTTTCTTTCCCTCGAGAGCAGATGCAACATCTTCCCGGGATGAAGCAACAGGGAAAACCTGTAAGAAGCCGCTCATTTTAAACAGATTCATGACACCGTCAGAAATTTTGTAGAGAATAATTTCGCCGTCTGCTTTCTTGAGCTTCTTCTGTGCATCCAGGAAGATTCGCAAGCCGGCACTGCTCACATAGATGACCTCTTCCAGGTTTACCACCAGTGTCCGTTTGCCGCTGAGGATAAGGTCATTCATGCGCTTCTGGATTTCAGGTGAGCTCATGCTGTCGATCCGTCCTTTAAGCGTAACCCAGGTAAGCCCTAAATCCTCAGAGATGATGAAGTCAGACATCTGTTTTTCTCTCCTTCATGATCAGTCAAAATTACAATTTACTTTTATTACTTCTTCTCATAAGATTTGTCGAGTAAAATAGTTTCTTAAAGGAGATCGTATGGAGATACAGACAAGGAAAGAAAGTAAAACCACGATCATCAGCGTAAAGGGAAGGATAGATGCAGTTACTGCACCGGGGCTTGAGAAGAATTTCTTCGATCTCATCGCCCAGGGAGAGACAGCGTTGCTCCTCAATCTTCAGGAACTCGACTATATCAGCAGCGCAGGGTTGAGAAGCATCCTATCTGCCGCAAAGCAGTTGAAGGCAAAGAGCGGTGAGCTGCGCATCTCCGGCTTGCAGGGTTCTGTCCGGGACGTTTTTCAAATGTCCGGCTTCTATTCCATCTTCAAGATATTCGAGTCTGAAGCGGAAGCCCTCATAGCTCTATAGCCGATATGACGGTTCTTTCCCACGTAACCTTACCCGCACAGCTTGAGTTCCTCCAGGAGTTTATTCAAGCAGTATCATCCTGTGCAAAAAAGCAGGGGTTCAGCACGAAAAAGGTACAAGAGATAGAACTTGCCACCGAGGAAGCCCTGGTGAACGTTTTCAAGTATTCCTACCCTGAGGGAACGGGTGACGTTGAGGTTGTCTGTACACTCGAAGGCAGCACCTTGATGGTCGACATCATTGACTCGGGGATACCGTTTGATGTCACATCCGTGCCGGACCCTGATATTAACGCGGATATTTCTGACCGGAAGATAGGCGGGCTCGGAATCTTTTTTATAAAGAAGTTGATGGATGATGTCCGGTATCGCAGGGAAAATAATAAGAATATCCTCACTCTTGTCATGAAAAAAGAACATTCATGATGATGAAACTACGATTTATTTTACTGTTAGCATTTCTTACCTGGGTCTCTTCAACCTTTGCCTCCGATGGTAAACTGAAGAAGGCGACCTTCCTCCCCCAGTGGAGCCCCCAGGCCCAGTTTGCAGGGTATTATGTTGCCTATGAGAAGGGGATATACAGAAAGCACGGAATTGACGTAACCATCGTCCAGGGCGGGCCTTACCGTATCCCCTCTGATTTCCTCAAAAACAGGAAGGCCGATTTTGTAACCCTGTGGCTGTCGAGCGCCATACAGATGCGTTCACACGGGGTAAAACTCATCAATATCGGGCAACTCATGCAGCGTTCTGCCCTGATGCTGGTTGCGAAGAAGGCGAGCGGTATCACAAGACCGCAGGACATACAGGGCAAAAAGGTAGGGTTGTGGAGTGGAGATTTTCAGCTTCAGCCCAGGGCCTTTTTCAAAAAATATAACCTTCACGTTACCGTCATTCCCCAGAGCTATTCGGTTAATCTCTTCCTGCGGGGCGGCATCGATGTCGCTTCTGCCATGTGGTACAACGAATACCATACCATCATCAACTCAGGAGTTAATCCCGAAGAGCTGACGACCTTTTTCTTTGATGAACATGGTTTAAATTTCCCGGAAGACGGAATTTATACCCTTGAAGAAACCATTAGAAAAGACCCGGCACTGTCCTGCGCCTTTGTGAAGGCATCCATAGAGGGCTGGCGCTATGCCTTTTCCCATCCGGATGAGGCCCTCGATATTGTGTTGAAATACATGAAGGAGGCCAAGATCCCGGCAAACAGGGTGCATCAGAAGTGGATGATTGAGAGGATGAAGGATTTGATCATCCCGCCGCAGAGCCAAGGTGATATGGGAATACTCAAGGAATCCGATTTTGAGCGGGTTGCAAAGGAACTCAGAAAAAACGGTCTCATTAAAGAAATACTGGACTTCAAGTTATTTTTTAAGAACTGTATAGATTATGATGAAAAATAGGGGTATTGCGTTTAAACTCATAGCCCTATTTACCGTGAGCAGTTCTCTTATCTTTTTGCTTGTTTTCGGCTTCAATTACTATTCCTCCCGCAGGATGATAGAAAAAAATGCAGAGGAGATTGCCCGGAATCTTACCCTGAGTACCGTCAACAGGATTGAAACCATTACCCGGTCAGTGCAGAAGGTTCCAGAGCTCCTTGCGTACTTCATGGAACACAATTCATATAATAAAGAAGAGCTGTTGCGGACGCTGAAAGCTGTAGTTGAAAAAAACTCCGAGATCTACGGTTCAACACCCTCATATGAGCCGTATGCCTTCGATAAAAAGATTAAGTATTTTGCCCCCTATTATTACAAGGACAAGGGTAACCTGCGGTTGTGCTATCTGGATGGAGTATCATACCAGTACTTGTACTGGGACTGGTATCAGATTCCCAAGGAGCTCAACCGGCCTTATTGGACCGAGCCGTTCTTTGATGAAGGAGCAGGCAATATACTCATGGCAACTTATGCCGTCCCCTTTTACAAGACGGTAGCAGGGAAGAAGCAGTTCATGGGTGTCGTAACTGCGGATGTCTCACTTGAGTGGCTCAGGGATATCGTTTCTTCGATAAAGATCCTGAAGACAGGGTATGGTTACCTGATTTCGAAAAACGGGATGTTTGTTACTCATCCCCAAAAAGAGCTTATCATGAATGAGACCATTTTCAGCGTAGCTGAGGCACAGGGCAATCCCACCCTGAGGGAAATCGGGAGAAAGATGATTAAAGGTGAATCAGGTTTTAGTCCTTTCCACAGTATTGTCACGGGGAAGCTGTGCTTTGTATATTATGCCCCGATCCCGTCTACCGGCTGGTCCCTCGCTGTGCTCTTTCCCCAGGACGAGCTCATGGCAGATGTTACCCGGCTCAACCGGATCGTGGTTGGTCTTGGCGTAACTGGTGTGTTCTTGCTTGCAATAGCAGTGGTTCTCATCGCCCGTTCAATAACAAAACCTCTCCGAGCAATGGCAGCAGCCACCGAGACAATTGCAACCGGCAATCTTGATGCTGAATTGCCGCCGGTAAAATCCGGTGATGAAGTCGGGAGATTGACCGAGGCATTCGAATATATGAAACAATCTTTAAAGGTATACATACAGCAGCTCACAGAAACCACCGCTGCCAAGGAGAGGATTGAAAGCGAGCTGAACATTGCCCATGAAATCCAGATGAGCATCCTCCCGAAGATATTTCCTCCTTTTCCTCACAGGCCCGAGTTTGACATTTACGCTATCATCGAACCGGCACGAGAGGTGGGGGGTGATTTCTATGATTTCTACGAGGTGGATGATGACCACCTCTGCTTTGTCATGGCAGATGTGTCAGGAAAGGGCGTCCCTGCCTCTCTCTTCATGGCCGTTGCAAAGACGCTCATCAAGGCGAATGCCTGCCAGGGCTTTCCCCCCAATGAAACCCTGGCGAGGGTCAACAATGAACTCAGCAGGGACAATGATTCAGCAATGTTTGTCACAGTCTTCTGCGGGGTCATGCATACGAAGACCGGAGAAGTCCTCTATGCAAACGGAGGGCACAATCCGCCACTCCTGCTCCGCAATACCGGTGAGATAACATTTGTTGAAACTGCCCAGGGGGTTGTCGTCGGGGCTCTGGATGACATGGTCTATACGATGGAAAGGCTTGTTCTCCAGCCCGGTGAATCTCTCTTTCTGTACACTGACGGTGTAACCGAGGCAATGAATAGCAAGGAAGAACTCTTTGGAGAGCAGAGATTGATAGGTGAACTGACTGCCTTGAGGGGGAAACCCATAAAAGAGATCATCTGTACCGTAAAGGAAAGTGTTATGGTATTCTCTGAAGGAATGCCGCAGTCAGACGACATTACCATGATGATTTTAACATTTCGTGGTGATACAATTCATTGAACATGATGGATGTAAGAGAGCGAGCCAGAAAAATTCAGCAGGTTCTGATCTATGTCCTCTTCCTTAACTGGGGCGTGGCCCTGGCCAAGCTCCTCTACGGCAGGCTTATCCACTCTGCCAGCATGATGGCTGACGGGTTCCATTCGTTCTCAGATGGGGCTTCAAACGTCATCGGCATCGTGGGGATTCTGATCGCCTCCCGTCCAGTTGACGCCAACCACCCCTACGGTCACAAGAAATATGAGACCCTTGCTTCGACAGGAATTGCGGTACTTCTCTTCCTCGTGTGTTTTAATGTGCTGAGAGAGGGCATCATGCGCTTCCTCCACCCTGTGGTTCCGCAGGTGGGCGCCGGCAGTTTCTGGGTCATGGGAGTGACCTTAGCTGTCAACGTGATGGTGATGGCCTACGAATACAGGAAAGGGAAGGCCCTGAAGAGCGATATCCTCGTCTCTGATTCCATGCACACCCTGACGGATGTCCTCACCTCTATTTCGGTAATCATTGCTCTCGTTGGCATCAGGATGGGCTACCCCGTTCTCGACCCGGCAGTCTCCATCCTCATTTCATTCTTCATCGGGTACGCAGCGATCACCATCCTGAGGGAGAGCTCCATGGTCCTGAGCGATGCTGCGGCAATCCCGGTGGACGAGATTAAACAGATCGTGCTTTCCATTAAAGGCGTGAAGGAGTGCCATAAGATCCGCAGTCGGGGGTGTTCATACGATATTTATATTGACCTCCATGTCCTGGTTGAGCCATCCATGGATGTCCACAAAGCCCACCACCTCTCCTATGCGATCGAGAACAAAATAAAGAAGAACTTTCAGGGGGTGACTGATGTGGTGGTCCACCTGGAACCATTAGAGGAGAAGTAAGACGAGAAAGTCCAAAAGATGCCCAAACGCCTCAATCTGATCATCCTCCTTTTTACCAGCAACCTTATCTGTTACATAGACAGGATTAACATAGCGATAACAGCCCCACCGTCCCCAATTTCCCTCTTTCTTTTTACCTCTATTGCCTGTTGCCTTCTTCCTTCTGTCTCCTAAATTCTGACTTCTGATTTGTTGTGGCTGGATAGAAATAGAATTGTGTCCGGGGAGGAGCAAAGGAAGGTGATAATTGATGTTTAATTATTTAAACCGGACCCCATTTCCGTTTCCTCTTCTTGGGATCGAGACGATAGCGAAGATCGTCACACTAAAATTATTCAAAGATAAAGAATTGACCCCTTTACCTTGCCCAGCGAGGAGGATGGTTAACCGGGGGTAGAGATGCAAGAAACAAGACCTGACCCCATGACCCCCAATGTCTTTTTATTATTGCTCGAGCTCATTGTCACTATCGGAGGATCTCAAGTTGATCATAAAGTACTCTTTAAAGATTCAAAATGTTTTGGATCCGACTCCTCAACTATTTTCATCAAAACTTTTATTGCCTCTTGGCTCTCGCTTCTGTCTTTATGCTCAATTGTGCTTACGGGATCAAGGCTGTGAGAAAACTCTTGAATCAACCTGTAAACCTTGTCCTTCTCTATATCGCTTATAGAAGGAGTATCCAATTGTGCAACTTTACTTGCCAAATCTCCCGTTGTCGGGATTTTGAAGTTTGCATAAATCTCCAGAAATCTCCTTGCTATATTTCCTATGATATAAAAATCGGCATATTTAGGCGATGCGTCGTTTATGAATTGATTTAATCTTGCAAAAAGAAAATGGTATTCCGATCTGAATTTTCGCAAAGTTTCCTCGAGTGGTTTTATTAACGCACACCTCTTATCATTTAAAATGATATTTTCAATCATAAAAAAATCGCAAGGCATCGGCTTCTTATCCGCTATTTTTGTTATTTTATTATTATCGCTCTCTACTTTTCTGTTTTTTTGATTAAACCAATCTTTAAGATGATTGAAGAGTTCAAAGTTGTGAGTCGAAATAAAAAGCTGTGCTGCAACCTTAAAATGATTTTTAATTAAAGAGAAGCAATGATAGATAAAGTTTGAGTCAAAACTAGAAACAGGGTCGTCAATAAAAATTATCCCATCTTTAATTTTAAATCCTCTTTCTTGTGTTTTAACTATGAAATATGAAAAAGCTATAGCATTCTTCTCACTCTCACTTAAATTGTCAGCAACTTCGCCATCTCTCTTAATTAAATAACCCTTTTTACTATTGTCTAACTCCAGCTGTATTTCTTTCCTTCCAAAAAATTCTTCCAGATGCTTATTAATTTTTTTTATTGCCCTACCTATATTCGATGTTTCCTTTTCAAGTGTTTTTATATTTCGTTCATTCTCTTCTAACTCGTCCTTTGCTTTTATTTCTGCACTTTTGCTATTCTCAAAATCTTCTTTGATTTTTGTGTAATTCTGTTCTTCTATGGCGACGGCAATAAGGTGTTGTTCTATCGTCTCTTTCGCAGTTTTTACCTCTTGGTCATGATTACTAACTCTTTCATTGTGACTCGTGATAATCGTTTCCAAATCACCAACAGCTTCGTTATATGAAGCCATGAAATCCTCTATCTCTTCAGGGGCTTTCACAACAGAAAGCGGATTACTAAATTTTTCTTTTAGTTTTGCTGTTATTTCATCTATCCATTTATTCAGTTTCTCAATAACCTCGTTTAGGGTCTTACTTTTTTGCTTATAATCGCTATGTAAGTCCGAATATAGATCAACATTCTTTTCAGCAATTTTCTCTTTTTTCAAATCTGCCAAGCTATCCATAAATGTCGTAATGTCTCTTTGTAAGTTTTCATAATCATTACTGAAATGCTTTGAAAGTGTAGTCAACAAATCTTTAGCAAGACTACTTTGGCAGAATAAACATTTTTCTTTCTCCTTTTTCTTTTTGTGTAATTCAAAGCCATGTTGCACCCAAGTATTTAGTTCAGGATCATCTTTTAGCCGTTCGATAGTTTCCGCGACAACCTTTTTATCAAGTAGTTGTTTTATCTCTTTGTAAACGTCTTTAAAATTAGTGATCTCTTTTTCGTTAAAAGTAATTTTAATATCGTATTTTGGGAGAGAGCCTTGTTTTCGTTTTGCCTCGCTATTGATAATCTTCTTGTATTTATCAAAGTCACCGTTTGAAAGTTTTTTAAAATTGTCAATGCCTATATTTTCTATTGCCGTTTTTACGGCGCTTTTATTGTAGTCGTAATACTTATCCCTAACTTTCGGATTGCTAACAGTTGTTTTTATATTAAGGGCGGTAGCTTTACGAAATTTATCCTCCGCTGCTTCACACCCTTGTCTTTCTTTTTGAGTAGTGCCAAATTTTTCGGCCAACGGCTGAACTTTATCCCTTAACTCCTTCAGCTTTCTACTGCTATCAATGTCTTCTTCACTAACATATACAATTGGATTACAAGGATTCGATGGGTCAAATGATACGTTGTCATCAATAAAATCCCTATTGAAAACTTTTACTTGTAGAGTGCAATTTTGACAGTCAAAATGCTTAATGCTAATGCTGTCTGTTTCGACTTCAAATTCTCCGTCCTTGGGGTATTGTTTAAACTCCGTTGATTTTTTTTCACATGCGGAAAATATTCTAGAAGAAGTAGTCTTACCGCTTTTATTCCAACCATAAAGTAAGTTATATCTTTTAAATTCGGGGATACTTGCATCCCACTTAAAATCTTTAAAAATGCCGAAATTTTTAATTTTATTAATTTTTTTAATCATGACTATGACTTACTCGTAAGTCTTACTTCTCCCGAATTTCGTACTGGGGGCGAAACAGGGTCACATCCTCAACTGTCAATTATCTTCTTAACAAAAATGCTAATGACACGGAACCATGACCCTTGATAGTCTCTTCAATAGTCCATTCTTCAGGAAAAGTAAAGGGGGGGAGGGAGAATTCAGGAGACATATCAAATGCGGAGTGCGGAGTGTAGAGTGTGGAGTGGGGAAAGACAGGGGATGGGGACTGGGGGTTAGGGGGTTAGTCAAATGCGGATTGCGGAGTAAAATACAGAAGTCAGGAGTCAGAATGCAGAATTCAGAAGGCAGTGAGCATCGTTTAGCTATCCTCAATGAGGTATCTGCCGTTTCTTGTAACCATCCTCTCTCTTCGATGCTTCCAATATCGTCAGACCTACGATCTGATCACCCTTATATCTGACCAGGACACCGTTCTTGAGCATCTCTGAATCAGTGGCTTTCTGTGGTCTTTTGAAGCTGATGTAAAGGACATCCGCCTCTTTATCATAGTCTATCCACATCCTCCCCGCTGGAAATTTCAAGAGGTGGGGAGTTGATTTTAGAACCTCTCTGATTACTTCCTCTTTCATTACCTCTTTTGCCATAGAATCACCATAAGAACGCTCATTGTAATTGGAGACTTCGATTGTACCTTAAACCTATTAAATTCGCTGCTTGAAGTCAACGGGAATTTTAGGGGGTGGGGGGGGGAGTGAGAATACAGAATTCAGAATTCAGGAGTCAGAATGAAGAAGGCAATAGAAATGCGGGATGCGGAGTAAAATACAGAAGTCAGGAGTCAGAATTCAGAATTCAGGAATCATGAGGGAGAAGGGCAAATAATCGTTCTCCTTGACACAATCTGTTTATAAAATTAGTATAGTATTAGTCATTAATCTGTTGGGAGACTGACTTATGGTAACTGTTGCGAATTTAAATACGATTAAAAAGAGTATTCAAACTCAATTAAAAACCGGAAACCTTGAACTCGTTGTCCTTCCCCGGGTTGAATATGAAGCCTTGCTTGAAAAGCTTGAGGTCCTGAAAGACATCCATGACTCTTTAGAGGTTCTGAAAGAATATCAGGCAGGGAAGTGTATCTCCTTTGACCGTTATGATGCCCGCAGGAAGGCAAGACGTGTATAAGATTGACCTCCCCCAAAAGGTCATAAAGCAGCTCGATAAAATACCAAACAAAGATTATCCTTCCGTTTCAAGAGCGATTCAAAATCTTAAAACAACTGCCAGGCCGGTGGGTTGTAAGAAGCTATTGAAATCCTTATATCGGATTCGTATTGGTGATTTTAGAGTTATTTACTGGATTGACGACAGAAATAAGACTATCGTGATAACCAAAGTAGAAAGACGCACAGAGAAAACGTACAGAGATTTGTAGGGCTTAACCCTACCTTCCCCCTTTTTCACTTAAGACATGCCAGCCTGCCGGGTCATAGACCTTCCAAAGCGTGACGGGGTGTTCAATACCCTCATTGATGAATATTTTCTCAGCAGCAAGGATTTAGACTTTGTAATCCTTTTTACTCATTGGCGGCCAACGGTTTCTGTGGGCAATTCACAGAGCGTTGCTGCTGACATTAATCTGAATGCTGTCAGAAAATATGGTCTTGATTTGATACGCAGGAGGTCCGGCGGTGAGAGCGTTTTATTGGACGAGAACTATATCGTTTTCTCGGTAATCGGGAGGAGGGAATATTTCCCGCAGGACCTGACGCTCCTGAGGAAGAAGTTCTCTGAGGCTATTGTATCAGCGCTTCGTGAGATGGGGGTTCCGGCAGAATACCATGCGCCTGACTATGTCATTATCCGCAACCCTGCAGTTCAGACCCTTGGGAATGCCGCCCAGATCGTGAAGCAACATGCTGTTGCGATCCACGGGAGCGTGCGATACAGCCTGTCTGAGGAGAACCTTGCGAGGATAGTTGGGACTCTCACGATAAACGGGTTTTCCCTTGAGCCTTACAGAGAAGATGTAAGAAAGGTACTCGGTTGCATGAGTGCATTCACTGATATGAGCAAGGAGGAGGTGGGAACGGCAATCCTACAGAAACTCATCGAACTCTATGGTTTCCGCCACTCTCGCCCTGATTCTCTCTCTGAATCCGAAGAAGGGGAAATACGGAGTCTTAAGCCGAATCCGATCGAGGACAAACCAGGCTACCGGTCACGGGGGGTCTGCCATCTGAATCTGAATGGGAAGTGCCTGCTGCCTGGAATAAAATACGTGTAAAGAAGGAATTCAGAAGTCAGGAGCCAGGAGCCAGAAGTTTTTATGCTGAATTCTGAATTCTGTCTCCTGTATTCCTCTCAACCAATGCTCCACTGCCCGATCCACTTCTCGTCCTGTAAAATTTCCTTGATCTTATTCATGCCCTTTCCTCTTCATCATATTCGGGCAACCGCAAACTATAAACTACAAACTGTTATTTTTATACCTCATACTTTGCCGCTAAAGGCATCCTCCTCCCTACGCCGAATGCCTTCGATGTAACCTTTAAACTGGGAGCTGCCTGGTTTCGCTTATATTCATTGCTGTCAACGGTTCTGGCTATCCACCGTACGGTCTCAGGATCATACCCAAGTTTTATGATCTCTTCTACTGAAGCAAGCTCCTCAATATAGTAGGAGAGAACCTGATCAAGGACGGGATACGGGGGGAGCGTGTCCTGGTCGCGTTGATGGAGCCGCAATTCCGCTGATGGCGGTTTTTCAATGATTTCGCGGGGAAGGATCTCTGATCGCCGGTTGATGTAGCGGGCAAGCTCGTAAACCATGGTTTTTGGGACATCGGCGAGGACTGCCAGCCCGCCGCTCATGTCTCCATAGAGGGTGCAGTAGCCCGTGGCAAGCTCACTCTTGTTACCGGTTGAGAGCAGGAGGTGCCCGAACTTGTTGGAAAAGGCCATGAGGATGTTGCCGCGGATTCTCGCCTGGATGTTCTCCTCGGCAGTATCGGCTTCCCTCCCTGCGAACTGATCCTTGAGCGTTTTAAGGTAAACGGAATAGATCTCGGAGATGGAAATAACCTTGAACTCAATGCCAATCTGTGCAGCCAGTTTCTTGGAGTCCTCAATGCTCCCTTCTGAAGAGTAAGGTGATGGCATGGAAATGCTCAGAACATTTTCGCTCCCGATGGCTTCTCTGGCCAGGCAGCACGTCACCGCCGAGTCAATGCCGCCGGAGAGACCGACTACTGCTTTTGAAAAACCGCATTTTCTCATGTAATCTTTAATGCCCAGAACAAGTGCTTCATACACCGATTCAATGTTGTCCTGAGGACGGTAGAGTTCCGGTCTGCCCGGGGAACCGGTGTCGATGGTGTGAATATGTTCCTTGAAGGAGTCACATACAAAAACAGGTTCTCCTTCACGGTCGAGGAACATGCTTCGTCCGTCATAGATGAGGTCATCGTTGCCGCCCACCTGGTTGACAAAAATAAACGGTGCCCGGTGTTTCCGGCAGTGATTGCGGATGAGACGGAACCGCAATGTTTCCTTCCCCACATAAAACGGAGAGGCTGAAATATTGATGAACAGGGTTGCACCTTTCTTTGCCAGGACTTCTATGGGGTCAAAAGTATACACCACGCCCCGCGGTAATGTTTCCGGGTCGTTCCAGAAGTCTTCGCAGATCGAGATGCCGAGCTTTTCATTCTTGAACGATACGATATGGATTTCTGGAGCTGGCTCAAAATGCCTGGTCTCATCAAAAACATCATAGGTAGGAAGGAGGGACTTGTTCTGACTGAGAATAATTTCTCCCCCGTAAATCAGCAGGGCAGAGTTGTAGAGGCTTTTACCGATGCGCCTGCCGGTTGGGACAGGGGCGCCAACGATGATACCAGTCTCCGGGTACTGGACCGAGGCCTGCGTCAGCTCCTGGATGGCTTGCCGGGTCTTCTCGATGAACCATGTCCTCTCCAGGAGGTCTTTGGGCGGATATCCCACAAGGAAGAGCTCCGGAAAGATTATCAGGTCAGGAGGGGAGGTGCTGGAGCGGGAGAGGACACCGAGGATCTTCGCGAGGTTCCCGCGGATATCCCCAACCGTGGGATTTAATTGTGCAACGGTGATGTTCATCCTGCACTATTTCCAGATGAATAGTTTTCTATCTGGGTGGACAGTGCCAATCGACTCAACTGACTTGAAATTATCATCAATAAAATTAAATAGAATACCATTCTTACTGTCAAGTAGATTTTAGTGAGATTCCAATAAATATAAAGGGATGCCGGGAGG
>JAPLJA010000043.1 GCA_026388815.1 Pseudomonadota bacterium | reverse complement strand
AGTCTGACATATCTCCCGCAGAAAAGAAGGCAATCTCTGACCACCTCGGGAAATACTGTACGGTAAAGTAAGCCCATCCACCCGAGTGAGGAGATGAAAAAGCTTTAGAGAGTGTGCCAGTTGCTGTAAGCCCCGGAAACTGTTGTATAAACTAAGAGGGATCATGAGACGAACTGCCTGTCTCATGATCCCTTTCTTTTTGCCGTGGTGAGCCGTGCGGTAATCGAACCCATGATCACCTGATTAAAAACATACCTGGTTAGTGTAGCTATACCTATCTACCGAGAGGCCTCTTTTTCAATTAAAAAAAACTTGACAAGAATAAATTCCACCATTAATATAACGCCTCCATAATAATATAGTAACTGCTGTAATGTGAGCCATTATTGAAAGCAGATCGTTGAAATGAGAAAACGATTTTTTGTGTGGCTCTCAAAGATGGAATGTGCTATAAAAGTTGCTTGTAGATTCGGACTTTTTCCACCTGTAAATTTACCCTTTAAGATAAAAACTCATATTTAAAACTATCTTTTTGTTGAGAACGTGACATTTATATTGCGTGACAACAACAACAAATATTTATCTCTCACTCCCCATTGTTTCCTCAAATCTCTTGAGGTGCCCAGTGTTTATGATGTGGAGAATGACGAGCTCTATGAGCTGAGTGAAGAGGCGTTCGCCTTCCTTCAGCGCCTTCCTGCAAAAGCGGGAGATTCCATAGACAAGGAGTTCCTTGATTATTGCCTGCAGGAAGGGATTGTCTCCTTCACAGAGAATCCTCCAGTGCGAGTTCCTTCCATCCAGGCTTCACCAGTCCCTTCGCTTCGGTATCTTGAGTTGAGCATCACTGACCGCTGTAACCTCACCTGTTCGCATTGCTACCTTGGTGCATCTCGATCAGGAGATATGCCCCTCTCACTTATCACCCGGACCATGGAAGAATTTTCTCTTTTGCAGGGCTTAAGACTCCTCATCACCGGAGGTGAACCTCTGCTCCATAGAGAGTTCTGGGCAATCAATGAACAGCTCAGGGCGTATCCTTTCAGGTCCATCCTCCTCACCAACGGAACATTGATTACCAGTGAGGTGGCGAAGAGACTCCAAGTTCAAGAAGTGCAGGTGAGCCTCGATGGATGGGAGGCATCCCACGACCGATTGAGGGGGAATGGCAGCTTCAGGAAGGCAGTGAAGGGTATCGAGAATATCATGTCACAGGGAATAAGAGTATCAATAGCCACCATGGTCCATGCCTTCAACCTCAATGATTTTGAGAGGCTTGGGAAATTCTTCCAGGGGATCGGTGTCTCCGAGTGGAATGTGGATGTCCCCTGCATTGCCGGCAGGATGGCAGAGCATCCAGATATTTCTCTCCCTCCGGAGAAAGCAGGTCAGTATCTGAAGTATGGATTCAGCGGAGGCTCTCATGCCTCGAGCGGAAACCATGTCTGCGGGGCTCACCTCTGTGCAGTCCTCCCTGACGGCAGGGTCTGCAAGTGTGCTTTCTTTGCAGAAGAGCCGGCCGGAATGGCGCAGAAAGAGGGATTGAGGAAATGCTGGTCTCAGATTCCACGTCTGGGCTTGAATGAACTCCGGTGTGATTGTGAAGAGCTCATGGAATGCAGGGGAGGATGCAGGTATCGCGCCCTCCTCTACCAGGATATATATGCGAAGGATCCCGTTCAGTGCTTTGCCCGGGGTTTTACACCGTAAGTATTTATTAATCCCTGTGAAGGGAAAAACAGAAAGGAGGGATAGTGATGAGCATCAAGAAAGTAGAAAAGAAGATGAGAGGGACCTGTAAGTGCAAAGTCTCCTGCTAAAGCAGGAGCGGGGGGAGGGTCCTCTCGAAGGATCCCCCCCCTTCAAGGCTATTAATATTTCATTCCCGACAAGGAAACGATCTATTGATCAATATCGCGGGGTTCGAAGCTGGATGTAAGAATCTCAAAGAGCAGCCATGGTGAAACTCTACCGCGACTCGGGACTGGATATTTATGAAAAAGTACACTATGCACACGGGGAGCATATCCGGGAAGTGGAGCAAATACTCACCTGGTATCTTCCCAGGAACACAAAGGTGCTGGATATCGGATGCAGCGGTGGACTCCATGCCCTTGAGTTCGCAAGGAGAGGTTTCTCTGTGGTAGGGTTAGATATTGAACCATCAGCCATCGAGCGAGCGGAATCCAAAAGCAGGGGGGAGATGGTGAATGTCGAATTCCGGGTTTTTGATATTGAGCATGATGACATGAGAGTTTTAGGGATCTTTGATTTCATTTACAGCATCGGTAACGTGTTGTCCCACATCCGTAAAGAACGTATCTATGAGGTTTTTAGGAACATCAGGGATTGCCTTCACGAAAGGGGCATATTCCTCTTTGATTTCCTTATGAACGGCCAGCCGTTTCAGGAAGAGTTCAAGCAGGATGACCTCAGGATTGTCTGGAAGAGAAAACTTGAAGAAAAAACAGGCAGGATCAGCATGGATGGTATCTTCCTCGATTTTGGCATTACCGAACATTTTGATGTCTGGGGTTATTCCCTGGATGAGATCTACGGCATCGCAAGCCGTTCCGGGTTCACTCACATTGATTTTTCTCATCAGCTTGATTTTTCTCCTGCAGGGAAAAACCTGGAGAATCCTGTTTTTCTCAATTTTCGGGCACGGCCCAAGGAGGGTGTATGAAGGTTTTCAACATCAGGGATTGTTACTATGAGAAATACAGAGAGTTTATCATTGGCTCCCGGGAGCTCGCAAAACACAGCGTGTATCTCGTCTATGGAGAGGTTGTTACAGGCGAATCACGGGTCATGTCACCGGATGGTCACGATGAAATCTTGTTCCTCATATCCGGAGAAGCACGACTTGAAAACAGCAGTGGAAAGGAACCGCTCACGAAAGAACAAGCTGTATATATGAGACCAGATGAAGCCTTCACATTTCAGGCATTAACGGATTGTCGCTACATCATAGCGGGAACGCACATAGCACCACATGAGCATTAGAAATATCTTTTTGATTTATTGCAGTGTTAGTCATAGGTTAAGCTCTCAATGCATGTATATTCTCTCTTATTTCATAGGTAGTTTTACTGACAACAAAATAGGTATTTGTGCGAATTGTTTTTAACTACGCGATTTGTTTAAAAGTATATGCACATTAATCCCTGTGAAGGGAAAAACAGAAAGGAGGGATATTAATGAGCATCAAGAAAGTAGAGAAAAAGATGAGAGGGACCTGTAAGTGCAAAGTCTCCTGCTAAAGCAGGAGCGTGGGGAGGGTCCTCTCGAAGGATCCTCCCCTTTCAAGGCAATGATAAGCTATTTTGTTTTTCTCCGCTTGAAAGGAACGGTAGTCTTTATGTGCTTCAGAAAATGGAGAGGAAGACGATCCCTGATCGTGAGCCTGATGGTGTTCCTCCTGCTCTTAAGCTTTTCAGCCTGGGCACATCGTCCGCTGTGGGATGAGGGTGTTGGGCAAGACGCTGCCCA
>JAPLJA010000229.1 GCA_026388815.1 Pseudomonadota bacterium | reverse complement strand
AGTGCATACTATAATATCTCTGGTGTCCTGGTACTCCGGTATCGGCGTCGCCCCCCGCGCGGGGGCGTGGATTGAAACCCACCTTTCTGTCCCTCCTTTATTCTTTCGGTGCGTCGCCCCCCGCGCGGGGGCGTGGATTGAAACTGGCACACCAGATAATAAACGCGAAAACAATAAGTCGCCCCCCGCGCGGGGGCGTGGATTGAAACCATCCGTGGCAAGAGAGAGAACCGTATTCGTACCGTCGCCCCCCGCGCGGGGGCGTGGATTGAAACATTACAAATGGTTTCCCAATCATCCCTGACAAGAGGCAGGACTACTCAGAACCCGACGAACTGCACTACTCGATCACCGAGTTGCCCTTATCTTGAAGAGAGCAGGCGGAGAGGGCTGGACATGGAGTTCTGTAATGTGATTGAGGACGTTCAGGTTGAAGAGGTCAGCAGGGGCCTGGCAGAGCTTACCGAGTCCACCCGCATGTGCCGGGGTGATAGTCAATGCACCATGAGGATGCGAAACACGATCGGGCGATAAAAATCCCTGGTGTCTAAAAAGTCAGGAAACGTGCTCGAACTCCTGCCTTTTCATTTTTGATTTTACGATAACCCTCAATTTTTATCCTGCAAAATCCCTTATCGTGTTTGCGAGTTCCTGGGGTTTTTCTTCCTGGATATAGTGACCGCACTCTTGTATCAATACTAGCCGTGATCTCCGAATCTCCCGGTTGAACTGTTTTGCCTCTTCGAGCTTGAAGGCCATGTCCTTTCTCAAAGCGTTTTCTCCCCATACGATCAGGGTTGGCCGGGAGATCTTTATTGTTATGCCTTCATACCTCTGCGGACCGACGCTCTTCATCATGTGCGCCATGGCATTTAGAGCATCGGGGGTTCTGGTTGGAACCATGTAGGCGTCAACCACTGCATCAGTCACGAGCGACTTATTATAGTAGGAATTGAGCAGGAACTTTTGTATAAAACCCCTGGTGTAGAACTGTCTGGCCATAATCCTGTCCAGAGGGAAAAAGAGATATTTCATGAAGGCAGGGGCGCCCTTGGCATAGAACCCGGGTTCGATGAGGACCAGTCTATCCACCTTGGAAGGTGCAGCAATTGCAGCATAGGACACCACGACACCGCCCATTGAGTGGCCGATAAGGGTCGCAGAGGTTAACTTGAGGGCGTCCATGAAACTGACGATGACATTTGAGTGAGATGCCATGTCATAGTTTCCCCGGGGAGGTTTGTCAGAAAGCCCGAAGCCAGGCAGGTCAAGGGCATATACCGTATAACGGTCAGTTAGGAGAGGGATGAGGTGCCTCCAGGTGTAGGTTGAACCGGCAAAGCCATGTATCAGAATGAGTGGTTTACCGTTTCCCTGTTGTACGTAGTGAACGGTTTGACCATTTACCTGGATGAATTTATCTTCTTTCCCCGCCAGTTCCTTAATGGGTGTAATCTGATAGGGCAGGTAGGCGATGACAACCAGGATAAGATAAATGGTTACTACGCTTATTGTGGTTCCTATGAATATCTTTTTGTTTCGTTTCATAACGAACACCTCAGAAATTCTGCCGAGACTTAGTATGGGCGTAAAAGGAGGATAGTATGATCCTCTGCCAGTGGTAGCGTTCCATTCCTGCTCGGCAAACTATTTTTCAATTTCTCTTACGGTATTAAACCCTCCCCACACGGCATCCATAATCCGGCCGGGTTCCACGCAGTCACCAATGCTGAAAATATTGCCGGTATTGCCGAGGGCCTTGCTCAGACCGTTTTCTGGCATGAAACGACCTGCAAAAACAAGACTGTCAACCGAAATCTTCTTCTCAGCACCGCTTTGGTCGGCCACAACACTGTCTTTTTCGACCTTTACCGGCACCGTGCCTGACAGCACATTGATATTGGCAGCCTTTATCATCAGCAGAAGCATTTCGCGGTTATTGTGGTCAAAGAGATCTGCAGCCAGTGCATCGGCATCCCGCCTGGTGCTGATGGTGACCTGCTTGCCCCGGCGCGCCAGGTAAACCGCGGTTTCACAGCCGATAACGCCGCCGCCCATGACCAGTATTCTTTCCCCTTGCGGCTCTATGCCGCTGAACACCTGGATCGCTGTCAGCACATTTTCCGCAGCGTCAAACGGGGGAGACTCCATGCTCGCTCCCGTAGCAAGGATGAGATAATCTGCACCGAAGCTCTTAATATCCCCGGCCGTAGCCCGCTTATTCAGCACAATCTTGATTGGCAAACGCCTTACAAGTCCATTGAGATACTTAATATAGTCTGCAATATCATGCTTGAAATCAGGCTTTGCAGCCGGCCAGAGATTTCCGCCCAGCCGGTCAGAGGCTTCCCAGAGGGTAACGGCAAAACCCCGCTCTGCACCAACCCGGGCTGCTTCAATACCGGCCGGCCCGCCGCCGATTATTAGGAGAGATCGTTTCTCTTTCAGCCGATTGAGCGCCCGATCAATTTCATGCCCGCAGGTAGGGTTCAGCGCGCAACTGGTTGGCTCCCCGACAATCATCTGCCACTTGCAGCCCTCATGACAGCCTAAGCAGGGAAGGATCTCAGCGGTCCTGCCGCTCTGAACCTTATTTACCCATTCCGGCTCAGAGAGCAGGCCTCTGCCGATGGCAATAAAGTCGGCCTTGCCCTCAGCCAATGCCTTTTCAGCTACGTCCGGGTAGTGTAACCGCCCCACGGCAATAACCGGAAGCGTGCTGACCTTTTTGACTTTCCCGGCCAGGTCCACCATACAACCCGGAGGTGAATACTGAGGCGGATGCGGCCACCAGTGCGTCTCGTAGCAGCCGGCGTCAATATGAAGTGCGCTGGCCCCCATCTTTTCCAGTTCTTGGGCGATCCAGAGCCCTTCTTCCTCTTCTCTCCCGCCTTCAAGGTAGTGGGTAATGCCGAAGCGGTAGATAATGGGGAAGTCAGCGCCGGCATCGCGCTGAATTGCCTCAATTGCTTCACGGGCAAAGGTGAGCCGCTTCTCCCGGGAGCCGCCGTAGCGGTCATTGCGCCGGTTCCAGAGGCCGGTCATAAACTGGTCCAGCAGATATCCCTCGTGGCCGTGAAACTCAATACAGTCCGCTCCGGCTTCGCGGCAGCGCATCGCAGCGTAGCCGAAGGCGCGGGCAAGCGCCTCTGCTTCCTCAGTGGTTATCGCCCTGGTTGTCCATGCAGGATCATCAGGAAAATAAAAATACCTGTTTTCTGAGGCCGAAACCGGCTTTACGCCTTCGGGTACTACGGGGAACGGGACAACGCGGCCGAAACCGGCGGTCAGCTGAATGCTCAGCCTGCAGTCATAGGAATGAAGTTTCTCTGCGAGGCGGTGCATCGAAGTTAGATGCTTGTCAGAGGCCACGTTAAACAAACTTTTTGCAAAGGGCTCCAAAGCCT
Source organism: Pseudomonadota bacterium (assembly GCA_026388815.1). Taxonomy (GTDB): domain Bacteria; phylum Desulfobacterota; class WTBG01; order JAPLJA01; family JAPLJA01; genus JAPLJA01. The sequence goes on along the minus strand of JAPLJA010000229.1, from coordinate 21,476 downwards.
GGGAAACGAAAGTCATCTCGGTCGTAATCAGGCCAACTCCGCCGGCAGCCCTGGCTGCATAATAGGCAAGGAAGCGTTCACTCCAGTCCCCGTCAGGCTCATGCATCCCGTGGGCGCCCATCGCCGCCATCACGATACGGTTTTTAATCTCCACGTTACCGATACGACCCGGTTCCAACAGTTTCATACTGAATCCTCTTCGGCTAATGCAGGTTACATGCTATTACAATTTCGGTGATACCACAAACCCTTCCCAGGTTACCTGTCCGCTCCGTTTCCGCGCATCCTTGACCTTGCATCGGATGGAATAAGTGTCTCCCTTCCTGTTCCTTGGGGTCCAGGTCCAGGTGGGGCTGTTTTTACCAACAGAGGACCAACAACTCTTTTCTTTCTTGATAGACCATTGATAGGTGTATCCTGGCTTACCGCCTGTGACGTGTGCTTCCCAGGTCACGCTCTGACCAGCCTGTATGCCTTCAATCTCACCGTTGGTTATATAGACCATGGGTTTTAGGGCTGCATTCATTACATGTTTGGCAAGCAGTTTCCCCAAGCGGGGATCATCATTCGGGGGACTCCACAGTGCCCAGGTTCCCGTATATTGGTCCTGCACCGGCTTGTTCTCATCAGGTGCTCCCAGGGTTGGGTCGTATCCAAGGTTCCCATAACTGCTGAGATCAAAGGCAAGAGAGGGATCCAGATCGTTTCTGGGGCAATTCAGCCGGGGTGGCGGATAGGGCCTCCCATCATCGCATCCTCCCATAACAAAGCAGCAGGGTACACCGCCGCAATCTGTCTCCACCCAGATACCCCAGTAATCCGCAAAGGGATTGCCAGTTTCGGGGTAGGTCAAAAAGTCTCCTTCCCCGTATTTCAGCCAGGTCTTTACACCGATCTCCCTGCCGATCTGATTGTAGATCTCTACCAAGCTTAAGGCGGAATCAGTTACAACCTGAGGAAAGGCGATAACAATGTGCTTCACCCCGCGGCTCTTCAGGTATTCCAGGCCATCCCAGATTCGAAATCCCCACTCATCACCGGGCATTTGCTTGGCGGTCTCATAAAGCCAGGCATAGCCGTACGTTTCTCCCCGCATTTTCCGGGTCCGTTCTAAACTTGAACATCCTTCATCAGATCCTTCCTCTTCGATGCCGCCATAGCCCCCGATGATGTTGTCCGGATTCATTCTCGGGTGGCGCCTTAGGAGTTGAGCCTTGATGTTTTTGTTAATGATGAGTGTATCATTGATCTTCGGGTCAAAAACCTCTTTGTTGTTAAAAAGGCCGTGGTTAAAAAGGATTACGCCGGTGTTAGCATCGGAAACTGCAGGAGAAAAGCTGGCTTCAATGCCTTCCGCGTGTAATTGTGCAATCTCAGAATCTTCTGCAACAGTGTTTGGGCTGCCATTGAGAGAAATATGTTGGTCAATTGCAGGCAGTCCCAGGCTGCTTGTCCACCCTTCAGGTTCCGTAGGGTATGATCTCCCCATCAGATTGCTGTAATCATTAACCCAGAGGAGAGGAATGGAAGTCCCGTAGTCTGCATTCCACAGATCAAGGGCCCGCCTGGTCATTTTCACGACATCATAGGTTTTTGAAAAGCGCGGCCCTCCGACGGTAAGGTCTACCATGATAATACGGGAAACCCCTTTCTTCAGCAATCTTTCCACAGGTCCATCTACATTGTGTCGGTTAGGATCACAGTCAGGCCATGGCCCATCCGGTTCAGCTTCTCCGCAGTAGTTACAGTTGTATCCCACATCAGGTCCGTCAGGACCATAATAGATAAAGCGGGGGTATGCATAATGATCTACATGGTCTGCAGCCATATACCCTGCCCATTCTACCTCGAAGGTGATACCGTAAGGATTTTTGTCCAGTTGGGCCTTCATTTCTGCAAGCTGTTTGTCTGAGATGCTCTGGTATGGATCAGTACCGCCGATCCGTTCGTATGAAAAATCATACATTTTGAGAAATTTGGCTGTGAACTCCGTAGCGTCTGTATCCAGAACCATCGGCCAGTTTGCAGGGTTCCAGATGACGAACTTGTAAACGGAGTGGTTCGGGTCATAAGAGAACTGCTGCACTGCTGCGTCAAACATGTATTGCGGTGCATTCGTATCCATGCCCCCGTGGATAACGTAAATGACACCGATATGAGAATCCGAGGGATGAGGAATAAGTTTTTGTGATGGAGCAGGGGAGGAGACTGGACCGGTAGGCATACCGATTTCTGCTGCGCTCTGTACGTGATCAGAGATAATCCCTGCAGATAGGTTGTTTTGCTGAATCCATTCAATTGGTAAGAAGGTGATTACAAGAAAGATGAGAGAGAAAAAGTTCCTGAAAAAGTCTTGTTGCTGCATAAATCCCTCCTTCTAAGGCTTAAGGTATTTAAAAGTAAAAGAGTTACTGAATTTAACCATTTAAGGGTTCAGAAGTTCACCGTTAATAGGTGAGGTTGATCACCTCCGTAGCATTCTTCTTTACATCGCTGAAGCGCAACAGGAGATCTTTATACTCCCAGTTCTCTTGCAACTCTATCTGGTCGCAGATGTGCTCACTCATCGTTCCATCCATCTTTGTAAAACCACTTTCGCCAGGGGTACAAGTATTAACACCCGTGGGGAATGGATTGGTCATCTCTATACAGTAATCAGCAAGTGGCCGTTCCATATAGATAGGGGTAATCTCGCATGAACTATCACTGGTGGGGAGACCCATAAAGGATGGTTCGTAATGCATTTTGGTAATCTCCCTCTTCCAGGCACTCATGTCCGAAGTTCCAAATTCTGTTTCAAGCTCATCTAATGCTTCGACCAGACTCTTGAGCAATACCTCATTTTTCTCTCCGTTGAAGTAATCCCGCGAGGGGGGAAGGGCTGCTTTTTTACCCTGGAGTGCTCTCAAAAATAAGGCAGCACCATGTTCGTAAATTCCATCACTGCTTGGGCTCACATACGTCCAGTATTCTCCCAGTTCATCTTCAAAAGTATTCTGAAGGGCCCGATTCATCCAGGCATCGAAGATCGTGAGGCCAACATTGTCATAGTATCCATCACCATCAAGGTCTTCACGGTAACCGTTCCAAGACTTCACATAGGATTTTGCCTTCTTAATCCTCGAGTCCTTCACCTTCTTTGATTCTGCACTGAGGAGGTAGGGTTTAAACCATGAAAACCTGAGATCCTTCATGGCGATATCTCTGTTGATCTCCTTTAAGTCATCAAAGGAGAGATGTTTCCTCTCTTTCATAATCTCATTGAAGCGGTATACTCTCTGATCTGGACCCCAGGGTATCATAAGTTGACAGTCACCCTGTTCCCAGCCAGCAATGGGTTTACTGTTCCAGGTTGTCAGGTAACCCTGTTCAGGATTAATTATGGAAGGGAGTTCACTTTTTGGCAGAAATCCCTGCCATTCATATTCTCCTGTACCTGGTACAGGGAGGCGATTATCTACCCCTTCAGCCTCAATCTGATACATCCCAACATAGAAGAACCCAATGTTCCCTTCTCTATCTACACCGGTAAAGGTACCAGTGGGAGAAAAGAGTTTCGCAGCCCTCTCGAGTTGCCAAACGTTCTTTGCTTTCATCGCTTCATAGTATGAAGTAAAGATTCCAAAAGGATTATCCCAGTTAGCCCACTTTACTGAATATGCTACGAGGTTTTCAGTATCCTTTGTTGTTATCGGACCATGGACTGTATAATATATGGTCTTGGTAACAGGAGCAGAATCCTTTACGTTTATGGTGAACGTTCTCACCTCCATATCCTTCCATTCACCGTTATACCAATACTGATTTGTATTCTCCGGGTTGAGTGTTTCAACGAAGATATCTTCTGAATTGCCCATTCCTCCGGTCCATAAGTATGCACAGTCTCTGGATACACCATAGAACATAGCAGGCATCCCTACACCGGCAATCCCAATAATATCGAATCCAGCCCCGTGCAGTCCAACTTCATAGAAAATTGAAGGAATTGAGAGTTCTTCCTGCGGTCCCCCGAATAAGAGGGCATTCCCTGGAACGGAGCGGGAAGGAGAGATCGCCAAGGCCATACAGTCGAAATTTATCGGTATGCCAAGCAATTTCAGCGCACTGTTGAATTCATCCTGTTTATCTCTGAGTTCTCGTGCTACTTTTTCTATGCCTCTCATAGGTTTACGATTAACCCACGTTTTAGTCTTTTTAGGATTTCCCTGAGATTGTGCTTTTGACGATGATGGGATGGACGTGGGTGAGCCTGGGTCATCAATCCAAATGAGATCATCAAAGATAGCATTCCCTTCTTCCTCACCATGGGTCTCAATGAGATCCGAAAGAATTGAAGCGGCCGTCGTTTCGTATCCACCGAAGGGTTTTTTCATTATTTGAACGGTAAGGAGTGCGGTATCGAGAACCGTCCATGATTCCGGATCAAACCCATATGTCTGGAACTCAATGGGAAGCTTATTCTCCCGATCAGCCAATGCTTCATCTATGTAGGCATTTATTCCATCAGTAAAAGAAGAGTAAACAGTTTTATATTCTTCATCAAGACTATCGTACAGACCCTGTAACTCATCATGGGTATATCCGCACAATGTGAACATGTAGTCTGGGTACAAGCAGAATGAACCAAAAACTTCAGAAAGCCTGCTCGAAAAGGCCCTCTTGAAAGATTCTAACTGGAAAAGGCGATCTTGTGCCATTGCGTAACCAAGACCGTAAAACAGTCCCCTCGAAGTACCGGAGTAGATATGCGGAACACCGAAGTTATCCCGGTAGATTGTTACCTCATCTGCGCTGGATTGTGACGGTATGAAGATGAAAAAAGACAGAAAAAGGAAAAAGGTGGTTGTGGTGATAAATACCTTGCTTTTCATAGGTAACCTCCTCAACAAAATACCAAAGGATTTTTGTCATTTGTAATATCAATTCTGATAACTATAACCATTGATTGTATAAGTCAAGGACATTTTCGACATTCCTCCTTGAGAGATGAGATACTCGAGAGGGCTCTTTAGACCCAGTGACTTATGAGGTTTTTGGGTATTATAGAAGATAAGGTACTCAGAGAGTTCTTTATTACCTGCCCCAATTATTGTATCACACATTGAGTAGTACTTTTGGGTTGAAAAACAACAGCCGATAAGTGACAAAAAGCAGGGAACAGAAATGGTGCCGGGGCAGAATCGAACTGCGGACACACGGATTTTCAGTCAAGAACTTCTCAAAGGAGATTTCACCATCATTTTCAAGTAATTAAATATTAAGCAGTTACAAAGGGCATATTGGATTATGTTGGGTTATCTGGGGAGTCTTAGGTTATGACGGTTACATTTTGGTTACAGTTCTTCTCCGTCTCTTCGATCCATCACTACCATAATAAGTTCTACCCTTTGGTTATTTCTCTTATCAGAATACCCACTCCTTTACAGCCTATCTTGACTGAAATCTTCTGATGGTACTCTCCTTGCGATCTACAATAGTATTTTTTCCTGTGTTATCTTATGAAGGAAATCATCTGAAGTAGCCCCCTAAGAATAGCTCTCATCAAAACAGTAATAACTTCAGAGTCAAAAAATTCAAAATCTGTTTCTGGTCATCCATTTCCCCTTCCTTATTGCTCCTAAAAAAGTTGCTTATAAGTCCGTCTTGTTCATTCTTGGAGCATTTAAAAGAAGAAATCAGGCCTCATAGTGCTTCAGGTTACAAACCACCAGCGTCTTCAGCTGTTCTTTTTCAACCTAAAAGAACTACTTTACGAGTGGTACAATGATTGGGAGCAGGTCAAAAGGTTATGAGTATTTAAAAAAGAAGTCCAAGAATCTTACTGGCTGTCTCTTCTCCAAAGGCCTTTTTGAGCGGGCCTTCACCGGGGTCATTCTCCATCATGGTTTTGAGCATTGCCCTTTTTCTCCCGTTCAGGAGTTCCATATAGGCAGGATCGGCCTTTTGGGCCTCTGCCCAGAATTTTGTATAGAGCTTCAGATAGTCAATGGTGATTTCGAGGGCCTTTTCCTCGATGTTTTCTATATCATATTTACATTTACCGTAGGCGTAAAAGGGAGAGAGCATCACCCTTTGCCAGAGGTAGCGCTCCGTTCCCATTCCTGCAATGTCCTTATACTTCTTCCAGATTTCCTCCATGGGCACCATATATTTTTCCAGATACTGCATGTCACGTCCGCAGTCTGCCAGCGGAATGAGGTCTGCCCTCAAGCTGAGATGGTTTACTGCCTGGACAATCTCCGATGTGAACAGAGGAAGCGGGTATTCATCAGCCGGCACGATTGTTGTACCCCAGACGATAATTTTCCCACCCATAATGTCGGCCTTCAGGGTGATGATCTTATCCACCTTGTCAGCTTTAAAACATCGCAGATCTTGAGTCATCATATCAGTCTCGATTTTTTCAAACCGGCTAATATCTTCTCCCCGGTATGTCTTCATCGGCCGGGGGTTAAGGGGTGTTAACGTTTCAAGGATTTTTTCGAAGTACGGAATAGCTTTCATCCTGAACCTCCGATTCACGTTAGATGTTAGGTAAGCGCAGTCAGCAATACCCTTGAAAATACCTATGCACCATTTTCATTACTTGGTTTCCCACGTGGCATATTTGATCCCTTTCGCAGTGTGGTGATAGACAATCTTCGTCGGGGTAACCCGGATCATCCTCAGCAATCCCTTCGGCAGCTGGACGGGAACACCTATAGCCTTTTCCATTTCCTTGAAAATGGGTCTGAAGATCTCCATTCCGTGGGCAAACTCCGGAGTGTCATCGGTGAAGACCTCAGCTATGCCCCAGATGTTAACGCCCCTCGTGGTTACAGCCCGGGAGCCGGTTCCGATCCCGATGGCAACCCTGTTGTTCTCCTGAAGATTTTTAAATTTACCGCCACCCTCGCTGAAGATATAGATGGTAAGGCCTTCATTAAAGTAATCGACAACGGAAATCCTTGGTATGCAATCCTTTCCGCAGGTTGCCAGGGAGCAGGGCTGTCTCTTGCTGAGGTAGTCAATAATCTCTTGCTCAAGTTCTTTCCCGGATAGATTCTTCCTCTCGATGTTCATCTTCTTGAAGGCCTGATCAATCATCTCCTTTCGTTTTTGTTCTCTTTCTTCTTCCGTTAACTTATGATTTTCCATTTCACAACCTCCTTGTCATCCGTCATCACACTGTTTCAGAGCATCTTGCACGGCGTCTTCACTGATCACAGGCTTCCCGGTAGAAGCAACAAGTTACTTGTGCGACCTGTACTCCTGATAACAGGAGAACACATCCCGCCCGTCTGCCTGACCATTTATAAAGGCCTGATATGTTGCAAACACATCCAAGATACAGCGAATCAGGAGTTTGATGCATTTTTTCATGATACCCCCCGTTGTTTTAAAATATGTCTCATACACTCTTGGTGTTATATGGCTATATGATTTAATGGAACAATGAGATGATGTCAATTCTATTTTCATGCCTGCCGGTTCAGCCACTCGCTACATCCCTTATGGGAATTTGTTGCTGTTAATTCATTTTTTCTCTCTTTAAAAACGCGCTCCCGTTCCAATCATCAAAAAAAGCCAATTTAAGTAACTATTTGAAATCTCATTAGATATCATGTGCTCAAAATTTGATCAATCTGCTGTGGACTATAGAATTACAAGGGTTCGCAGTCTCATCCGATATGAGTTATGAACAGGCAGTTAACAAAACTTGTTGATGGTTATAACGACTGTACAAAAAAAGCAGGAGCCATTTCTGACTTCTGTCTCTGGCTGGATACCCCTTAGGGTAATGTGAAATAGAACCGGAAGCCTTTGCCGATTGTGCTTTCAACCGCGATCGTCCCTCCATGACTCCCCACCGCTATCTTACAGAAGGTGCACCCGCGGCGAGTATCAATTTGCGTATAACAGTATCTGCCCGGTCTTTAATGGGATTACCGTGTCCAAAACAGCATGTTGAAAAATTGAGGGCGGCAATTATTTTCACTGATCGGAGTGCCTGCTGGTAGTCAGAACAGCCTGCTCTGGGTGGGAACTTTGGTTCAGGAACTCCGCTCAGGGCATCGCCGATAAAAATAATTTTTCTGTCCGGAAGGTAATAACTGACACTGCCGATGGAATGGCCGGGGGTTTCAATAACATTGACTTTGCCAAAGCATTCCAGCACATCACCATCTTTGCAGGGAAAATCAACAGAGGCAGGCTCATATTTAAAAGGAAATGTTTCCATGAACCAGAGCATGATTTTAAAAACCTTGCCGCCAAAACCTTCCCTCCCCATGGTCCAGGTCTTTTTCAGCCCTGAGACATAGTCAATCTCCTTGACGCTTGCCACAACCTTTGCCCCGGTTGCCTGCTTCAAGAACGCAAGCGATCCGGTGTGGTCAATGTGGGCGTGGGTGATGAGGATATGGGAAACCTCACCGGGTTTACGGCCGATTGATTTGATAGCTTGCAGAATTGCCTTGCCTTCACCTTTCATACCGGTGTCAATGAGGACGAGGTTCTCACCGGCGAGAAGGTACACGTTTGAACGGGAGACTTTTATCCGGTAGATGCCGGGCGCTATTTCTTCTGTGAGCACAGGAGGGGTGCTGTTACATCCGGAAGAAGCAGAAGTTGCAACAAAAAGGATGCAGAGAAGGGTAGATAAGGAAGTGTCTTTCATGAAAATAGTAAAAACAAAAATAAAAGTATTACGCTACCTCTTAGCTTAATAAATTTCCTATAGTTTTGCAAGTTCTTGAGGACTTTCTTACGGGATACAGGCCGCACCCTTTTATGCATACCAGCCGTGATCCCCGAATCTCTCTCTTGATTCGTCTTATCTCTTCAGGTGCTAACAGGGTGCTGAAAAAGAATGCCTATCTCTTGGCTATAAATTACACTTGCAGTTTTTCGATTTTTACTTACAATTCTTGGGGAAGAATCTGTCTCTCTATGGCCGCTACACCTTCAGGGATTATGATGATCATGAAGCGGGGAGGTTAGATGGAACAGCACACAGCATTGATTTTGGTCTTACCTGGAATTTTGCCCTCCTGTAGTATAAACAGGAATCCATCCCGTTAGCTCTACTCCTTGATATTTCATATCAAATCTTATTGTTCAGTTTGTTTACACCATTACTGTTCAATTATTAGACAATAGCAGAACCAAAACTATACCTGTAATTTCAATCAGTTAAATCACGAGCCTTAAAAATCTCCGTAGCTGTGTATAGTTCTTGAGCAGTTTTTTCCCTTATGACAGAAGTGGTGTATGTAAAAGAATTTTATTTTTAATTATTAAACCATTGAAATTCAAGTCTTATTTTCCTGCCCCCTTAATACTTTCTGTATTTGGCATATTCTGTGAACAAGCAATTGGTGAAGGCGATTGAAAGAATGGGGGTGAGAGAAATGGTTATCATATTAGTTCTTATGACCTTTGTGATAGCGATGCTGGTAAATACCCTTGTGGTCCAGAGAGTTACCAGGAAGCAGGCTGAGAAGGTTGCAAAGGAAAGGTTTGACGGAACTATGGTCAAGGCCGATGGTCTCAAGCCAAGCCGGGTGGCTGGCCTTGCATTTGCAAGTGATGTCCAGTACCACCCCGGTCATACGTGGGTCAATTTACATAACGCCCTGGTGCCAATTGGTGCGGATGATTTCACCTGCAAGTTTGTAGGCAGGATAGACCGGATTGAAACCCTCCCGGTTGGCGTGGAGGTGAAGAGAGGGCAGCCTATCTGGCGGGTACTCTTCGGTGACAGATGGATCGTGCAGAGAGCACCTGTCAGCGGGCGTATTGTTGTCGTGAACCAGAAGGTTTTAAAGAATCCCGACGGGCTCTCGGAATCTCCTTATGGGGACAGGTGGATCGTGAAGATGCTGCCTGAATCACTCTGCACCGAATCAGCAAAACTGTTTGGGAAAGAGAGCTTCATGCAGATTGCCGACCGGGCACTCTCAAAACTGTTAGGTCAGCTCAAGCCCGCTCTGGGCGCAGTCTACACCGATTCTGGCGCTCTTGTAACAGGAGCGGCTCGACAGATCGAGGAGAAGAAATGGGAAGAAATCTCAACAGAGCTTTTTAATAGCGATCCTGGCGAGGATTAAAGGAGGTGTATCATGGCGGTCATTGGTGTTTGTCTAACATTTGTCGTGTTCATCGGCATGAGTGTTGCGCTCGATGCAATGAGTAAAAAAGAGCAAGACATTGAACATCCCGGGCTATACCGGAATGCGCGCTCTGTGACCAAAGCATAGTTTGGGTTTTATTATTCAAAGCAGGGTTTATTAACAGAAGGGAGGTTGAAGTGAAACCGGCAAGGGTGAATCTCTTCATATTACCAGTTTTGATTGTTGCATTTTCTCTCATGGCATTGTGGGCCCAAGCGTGGGGTGTATCGCAAAAACAGGATGCAGGGGTCCCCGAGACGGTCACGATGAATGTGCTTTCCCAGAAATATGTTCCTGTTCTTTTCCCCCACCAATCCCATGCTGAGATGTCAGGTGATTGTGTAACCTGTCATCACCACAGTCCGGGAGGTGAAACCTTAGCATGTAAGAGCTGTCACAGCATAAAGCCTGACATAAAAAAAGACGATGTTCCTTCGCTCAAGGCGGCCTACCACCTGCAGTGTATTGAATGTCATAGGCAGCAGGATGTGGAACTTTCACGGTGTACCTTTTGTCACGCACAGAAACAAACCGATGCAAAAGTGAAAAAAGAAGGGGAGTAAAAAATGAACAGAGACCGGAGAAGATTTTTAAAGCTTTTGGGGTTTGGAACAGTTGCGCTGGGGATGCAGCCTGGGAACACATTGGCCTCGATCGATGATACCAAGATAAACCGTCCTGACAGCTATGGTGTTCTTTGTGATGTAACCCGGTGTGTAGGCTGTCGAAGTTGCGAGGAGGCGTGTAATACCGTTAACCGGTTGCCGGCTCCGGATAAGCCGTTTGATGATTATGCAGTATTCGAGGAGAAACGCAGACCAACGAGCAAGGCCTTTACTGTGGTAAACCAGTACCAGACATCAAAGGGCACTCTTTTCAGAAAAATTCAGTGCAACCACTGCCTGGAACCAGCCTGTGCTAGTGCCTGTTTAGTTCATGCATACCAGAAAATGCCTGAAGGTTCGGTGATATGGGATGAAAAACTATGTATAGGTTGCCGTTACTGCATGCATGCATGCCCGTTTTATGTACCAGCCTTTGAGTATGAGAGCCCTGTTCCCCGGATTCGTAAGTGTACGCTGTGTTACGACCGGATCCATACAGGTCAACTGCCGGGATGTGTCGAGGCATGTCCGATGGAGGCGCTCATCTTCGGCAAGCGGAGCGATCTGATAAGAATTGCCCGGGAGAGAATAAGAAAAAGTCCTGAGAGATATCTGGATCACGTTTACGGTGAGCTTGAAGCTGGTGGGACAAGCTGGATGTATCTGTCGAGCGTACCTTTTCATGAGATCGGATTGAATACGTCCGTCGGTACCTATCCCATGGTAGAATACACGCGGGGATTTCTGTCGTCAGTTCCCTTAGTGTTAGTTATCTGGCCTGCGCTCCTTAGCAGCTTTTATGCGTTTACCAAGAGGAACTCAGAAATAAAAAAGCATAACAATGGGGAGCATAAAGAAGAGGTAAAGAATTCAGTCCATGCGAAGGGGGGAGAGTGATGAATGAGATTAAAGAGTGGGTATCAGAAAATATATTTCTGGGACTGGAAGTCAAAGAATACCTCAGACGACTAATCACTCCTTTTAATATTGTTGCAGCGGGGATACTGATTATAGGGATACCGCTTATTATCATCAGGTATATGCAAGGATTGGGTGCGGTCATCCATGGCTCAAACGATCAGCCCTTCAGTTTATTTCTGGGGTGGGGGTTGTTTTGCGGTGTTCCTTTAGCTGCTACTGGCTACATTATGGCTTCTGCGGTGTATCTCTTCGGGATGAAGGACTATAAACCCCTGTTGCGGCCTGCGGTCTTGACAGGGTTTGTCGGATACTTCTTCGCGGTGATGTTTCTCCTGGTGGACCTGGGCCGCCCCTGGAGGCTACCGTATCCCATGGTGAGATCATTTGGAACTGCCTCAATCCTTTTCCTCATTGCCTGGCACGTTGCCCTCTATCTTACCGTGCAGTTCGTCGAATTTTCACCTGCGGTATTTGAATGGATCAATACAAGAAAGCTCAGAAAATGGGCTGAAGGTATCGCCGTTGGCGCGACCATCTTCGGGGTGATTCTCTCGACCCTCCACCAGTCTGCACTGGGTGCCCTGTATCTCCTGGCTCCGACGAAACTTCATCCGCTCTGGTATTCTCCGTATATCCCGACCTATTTCTTCATCTCCAGTATCTATGCCGGCTTATCGATGATCATTATCGAAAGCACGCTCGTCTATAAATTTCTTCCGGGCCGGGTTGATCCCCAGAACTTTAAAGTGATAGACAGGCTGACCTTGGGGCTGGGGAAAGCCGCCTCTTTTGTTATGATCACCTATTTCTTCCTGAAGATTATCGGTGTTGCCCACGGCGCCGACTGGCATTTGCTGTTCACCCGGCCGTACGGGTATCAGTTCCTCATCGAAGTGTTCGGGTTCGTCCTGCTTCCCTGCTTCATGTACGTTTTCGGTGTGAGGACGGGAGACGTCAAGCTCATAAGGATGGCGGCTTTTGCCGCAGTTGCGGGTGTAATCTTAAACCGCCTTACCATCTCCATGTTTGCGCTGAACTGGGAGCTGCCGCACCGCGAATTCATTGCTCCCAAAGAGTTTCTTGTTATCCTCACCATTATCACGATAGAGATTTTAATTTACCGTTGGGTGGTGAACCGTCTGCCTGTTCACCGGGAGCATCCCGAATTTACCCATGAAGATGAATAACCGGGAAAAGGAGGTATCACTATGCAAAGCCTTTTTGATCTTCTGACTTACACCAAGGGTATTGAATACATCATCGCAGTGAGTTTCCTGGTGGTTTTTGTATGGTTCTGGAAATTTGCCAAGGGTGGTGAAATGGTGACCGTAGCTGTTGAGAGAGAGGAGAGGGTGAGAGTTCCGGGGATGTTGGAAAATCTGATCGGCGGCTTCCTGTTACCGAGAGAATATTTTTACCACCAGGGTCACACCTGGGTAAAGCCAGTAGAAGGAGATGTGGTTGCCATCGGTCTTGACGATTTCTCTCAAAAGCTGGTTGGAAGGATAGAGGGTATAAAGGTTCCATCTGTGGGGACACTTCTCAAACAGGGCGAGAAGGGCCTGTCGGTGATTGCCAACTCTATCCCTGTCGATCTCCTCGCACCGGTTGATGGAGAGGTCATAGCTGTGAATCCCGCGCTTCAGGAAACGCCCGGGAAAATCAACAGCGATCCCTATGGTGAAGGCTGGCTCGTCAAGGTCAGGACGCCGCGATTCCGGGCGAACAGGAGCGGCCTGTTCTCCGGCGAACTTGCAAAGATGTGGCTGGATGAAGTGAGGGGCAGGCTCATGACACGGCTTTCACCTGCACTCGGGACAGTTGCGCTTGATGCCGGCCCTGCTGTCTCCGGAATTGCAGAGAGGGTGGCAGGCGAAAAGTGGAATGATCTGGTGAAAGAGTTCCTGATGGTTGAATAACTTCATGGAACTGTGAAGGAGAGGATATGGAGCAGAAAAAGGAACAGGAGAAGCTCTCTCCGGAAGAGACACACGGGTTCTCAGTAATACCGAGGGGGGAATTGTCCTGCGTCTGGGTGCTTGCGGGCGTGCTCTCATACAAGCTGTGCGACAGGGAGTACCAGTGCGAAGCCTGCCCGCTCGATATTGAAATGAGACACCTCTACGGCACCGCTTCCAGCCACCTGACCCCTCACGAATCAGTGGACCTGAAGGAGTTTTATCATTACCCCTCCCACGGATGGGTCAGACCACTCTCAGGTGACCGGGCGCTGATGGGGGTTGATCAGTTCCTCTCTGTCCTGATTTCCGGGGCTGATGGTGTGTTGTTACCCCGGATAGGCCAGAAAGTATCGCATGCAGGCTGGCTGGCAAAGTTTGTTATTGAAGATGAGGTCATTACCCTCCATGCACCCGTCGGGGGAACCGTGCTGAACGCAAATTTCAGGGTGGTAGCGAGACCTGAGATAATCACAACGAGTCCCTATGGCGATGGATGGCTTGTCGAGATGAAGGCACCTGACATGAAAGCTGAAATTGAGTTTTCAATCCCCCACGATCAGGTCAGGAACTGGTTGAGCGGACAGACGCAGCGATTAGACCGCAAGATAGGCATTGCCATCGGTGCCAGGAGCGGGCTGGACGTCCTTGCCCAGGATGGACTTCCGCGGCTTGACCGCCTGAGGGACTCTCTCGGCAACAAAGGATATGCACGATTAATCCGGGCGTTTGTTGAGGGTAGCTGAATACTCGCTCATGATTGCCGGTATTGAGCAAGCGCCAGGTCTAATTCCCTTTGGCATGAAGTGCAGAATTCGCGCGACTTTGAGTCGATCTGCTCAATGTATGTTGACGGGTTCATGACGCACATCGGTGCGAAGCAGTGAATCAGGCTGAACGCATGGCCCAGTTCGTGTACAACCTCCTTGTAGAGCCGGTCGAAGAGAAAGTCTTTGTCTTCGGGTAGTCCGTACAGCCTGTTGTGTAACCGGAACGCTGAGACAATTACGCAGAGACCATCAAGCTGTGCCTCGCCAAAGAGGTATTCAAACACCGGTTCAAAGATGTCAGCATTGGTAATGCCGATTATCTTAACCGCATCTTTTGGTGGCGGCAGCGAGTTCAGCTTTATGAGAATGCTTGATGCAAGGTACTGATCCCGAAAAGCGTCGTGAGCCTCGTCCGCGTGGATGCCGCGGTTTTTAATAACGGACTCCAGGCCGAATGCGCGGTGGATAGCACGCTGAACAAATTTGAGATACTCATGTTTGACCGGCCATACAGGAACGACGTAAATTTTGGAAGGCATTACGGTTACGCAAGGTTGTATTTTTTAAGCTTGTTGTAAAGAGTTACCCGTTCGATACCGAGGATCTTTGCTGCATGACTGATATTCCCGCTGGTTGCTTCCAGGACTCTCTTGATATGCTGTTTTTCAAGCTCCTCTAACGTACATTCCTTTTGCTCCGGGGAGAGATCGGTTTCTTTTTGCAAGACGAACGGGAACGAGAGGTCGGCGCTGTCCAGCCTCTTGCCCTTGGCTACGACGAGCGCTCTCTCGATAACGTTTTTCAATTCGCGCACGTTGCCTGGCCATTCGTACTGGTTGATCGTTTTCATGCACTCTTCAGTGAACCCCTCTGTCTTCTTGTTCATGGACTGTGCCAGCCGCTTCAGTAAGTAGTCGGCTAAGAGCGGGATGTCCTCTTTCCGCTCTCTTAAGGGGGGAATGGAGATTGAGAATACGTGTAAACGATAATAGAGGTCTTCCCGAAAACGCCCTGTCTTTACCGCCTGTTCCAGATCTTCGTTCGTCGCGCTGATAACCCTGAAGTCAATGGTTGTCATTTTTTCGCCGCCGAGCCTCGTGAACTGCTTGGTCTCAATGACGCGGAGCAGGTCAAGCTGCATCTTCGAGCTGATGGTCCCGATTTCATCGAAGAATATCGTCCCCTTGTCGGCCAGTTCGAGCTTGCCCCGCCTGCGGTAGAGTGCGCCGGTGAAAGCTCCTTTTTCATGACCGAACATTTCGCTCTCCAGGAGCCCTTCCGGATATGCGCCGCAATTGATCGTTATGAACGGGAAGTACCGGCGCGTGCTGTTTGCGTGGATTGCGCGGGCAACCAGCTCTTTCCCTGTGCCGCTTTCCCCCCGGATCATGACGGTGACATCGGTCTGGGCAACCTCCTGGATGAGTTGCATGACCCGTTTCATGGGCTCAGAATCACCGACGATCAGATCCGGCATGATGAGTTCTTCCACCTGCTTTTTCAGCGCCTGCGTCTCCCTGATGAGCCTGCGCTTCTCAACGGCGTTGCGGATAACGTGATCGAGCTTGGCAGGATCGATTGGCTTGGTGATGTAATCATAGGCTCCCTCTTTCAGTGCCTGGATGGCGGAGTCCACGCTCGGGAATGCGGTAATAACCACTTTGATGATATTCTCATCTATGGCGTTGATGCGGCGGTTAAGCTCTATGCCGTCCACACCGGGGAGCTTGATATCAATAAACACAATATCCCACGCCTGTTCCTGCAGTTTTTTCAGCGCCTGGTTTGCATCCTCTGCTACATCAACCTTACAGCCGTAAGCCGTAAACCACCTTCTCAGAGAATCCCGGACTGAAAACTCATCATCAACAATGAGTATTGCCATGTCTTCAAGCTTCATGAGATTCCTCCTCGGTTGTCAGGCGGAACTTTGCCGCCTTCAAAAATTGATCTTCCATTTTCGGGTGTTCAGGCTGTACCCGCGGGACCGTTACGGTAAATTGTGTGCCCCTGCCGACATTGTTTTCGACGGTTATCGAACCGTTGTGGGCCTGGATAATTCCGTAGGCAACTGAGAGCCCCAGTCCCACGCTCGTCTTGCCCTCCTTGGCGGTAACAAAGGGCTCAAAAATATGGGGGAGAATCTCAGGAGGAATGCCGGGCCCATTATCTTCAACCTTAAAAGTAATGTACTCCTCTGAGCTGTAGTCGGTGCGGACAGTTACGGTTCCGCCTTTCCCTAAAGACTCGATTGCATTGACCAGGAGGGCAATGAACACCTGCTCCATTGCGCTCGGGTCACACCAGAATTCACCGTTCCCGGGACCAAACTCCTTTTTCAGGTTTATTTCGTTAACCTTGATACTGTGTTCAAGCACCTTGATGGTACGCTCGATAATCTCGCCGCAGTCGATCTGTTTGAAATCGCCCCATGAGCGTTTGGCAAACATGAGCAGGTTTTTGACGATCTCGCCGCACCGCTCCGCTTCGGTAGCTATAAAATACAGGCTTTCTTTTGTTTCTTTGAGGACAGTCTGGTCTATCTGTTCTTTGTTCAGCATCTTCTCGCAATACCGTGCATAGGATAAGATGCCGCTCATGGGATTATTGAGTTCATGCGCTACCATGGATGCTAATTTCCCCAGGGATGCAAGTTTTTCCATGGTTAAGAGCTGGGCGTATGCCATTTCCAATTCTTTGGTGCGTTCCTGTACCTTTGCTTCAAGCTTGCGGGCCCAGTCCTCAAGCTGCTGGATTTTTTCCTTATGCAGTTCAGCGACCATGTTGTCGAAGGATTTTACCAGTTTCCCAATTTCATCCTTTGAGCCAAGTTTATTTACGGATGGAAATTCCCCTTTGGCAATCTTCGAAGCCGCATCTGCAAGCTGGACAATAGGTTGCATCATATGCTTGGCTGAGTAGAAGACCATGAGAGGGAATATGAGGATCACCAGAGCAATGAGCGAATAAAACCCAACCTGGGTTTTATAGTAGGGTTTCATAACCTCTGATTCATAACACTCCACGCCGATGATCCAGGCATACGGTTTAAAGTAGCTGAATTTTATAATCTTTGTCTTGGCTCTGAAGGCGGGCGGCAGGAATTCTTTGAAGTAGAACGTTTCAATATCTCCCGGTGCAAGTTTTACGGCCTTCTCGCATATGGAAGGAAAGTTGCTGAAAAATTCTGTGTGCGATGTGAATGCATTCTTCCCCTCAAGGAAAGGGTGAATCACGATATTCCCCTTGCGGTCCACCACAAAGGCATAGCCGGTTTCTGCAATCTTGAGTCCCTTCATGATGGAACGGAGAGATTTATATTCGTACCCGTCCTGCCATTTTGGGGAAGCCCCTGTGACGGCGTCGACCGTAAAGCCCGCGGTTGAGCCCCTCTTTATGGATGATCCTCCTCTTTTCAACCTGTCCAGGGCCTCCTGGGCTTCGCACAGCCATACTAAGCCTTTTATCATGTAGTGGAGCTCTTTTTCAGCAGAGCTCAGGATGTATTGCTTGAAGATATGCGAGGAGTAGGTTGTAAGCAGCATGAGTGGAAGGAGGGTGAGGATTAAAACCATCACCACCATCCGCACAGAAAAGGACCAGTTGCGAAACCTTAACTTTTTCATCAGGCCTTTCATAGTTACCTGCATATTGCTTGTAGAACTATAATTCAATAGTAGTGCAGGACTTGGAGCAATGTCAAGCGCACAGGGAGAGAGGGGAGGTTGGTCAGGTGAACTGAAGGGAGAGGGCCCGGACGAACGAGGGGGGTATCAAAAAAAGATTTCCGTCAACCCCTTTTCCGGGACGTAAGAGTATGCTCCAGACTATTTGTCTTCAAAAATCTTGCGGTCTTCCTCCTCCTCCTTGATCTCTTCCAGTTCCCGTGGATGCTCGTGCTCCATTTCTTCTTCAGTGAGGTTCCCGATGAGCCAGGTCAGGTTCATGGGGGATATATCGGGGTTCATCATCACATAGTAGAAATGCCATACGATAATGGAGAGAGAGGCGAGGAGCGCCTCCATGAAGTGGATCAGATCGGCAACATCCAGGCTCCATTTCGGGAGAAATACCGTAGCCTCGGTCTTAAACCACAGCATGGCCCCTGTTCCGATCATGATGGCGGTACCCCAGACCAGGGCTAAGTATTCTGCCTTCTCAACGTAGTTGTACTTCCCGAATTTCGGCCGTTCGTCGGTAAAACCGAAGTAAAATTTTACCTGTTTGAATATGTCCCATACGTCCTGGGAGACAGGCATGAATGCCATGAAAATTTTTCTGCCCCGCTCAGTGAAGGTGATGTAGTAAAGGTGATACAGACTCAGAAGGATGAAGGTCACCGCAGCAACCCGGTGGATGAGCCTCCGGATGATCTCCCACTGGGTCCCGTCGATAAAGGGTGGTGCCCAGTGGAAACTGAGGCAAAAACCGCTGAGTGCCAGCACCGTAAAGCTCGTCATCAGGACGATGTGCTGGATCCGCTCATCCAGATTGAGGCGGATGTAAGGACGGTCCTGCTGTCTCAGCTTTTTGTAGAATACCCTTAGCTTGGCAAAGTAATCCAGCGACTGGTGGATGACCATCCCGCCGATCACAGCGATGATGAGGATGATATAAATTATCTTGATGTAGAAATAGATCTTTTCTTCGAAGGTTGCCTCTTTCACGCCACTGATTGTGGCAGCGTCAAGGTGCACCTTGCCTTTTGCGAAGTTGGGGCCGACTCCCGGGTGACAGGCTGCACAGGTCCTGACAAGGTTGGCAGGATTGGTGGAAGACTGAGGATCAGAGGAGGGGAGTATCATATGGCTCCCGTGGCAGCTTGCACAGTTGGCAGTTCTGGCATCGCCATAGGTGTCTATCAGGCCATGGTAGCTGTCCTGGTAGCTCTTCACCTTGCTTGAAGCCATGCCGTATTTCTCGTTGATCCGGTCTGATCCATGGCAGCGGGTGCAGGTGGTCTTGGATATGGTCGTAGGGTAAATGGTTGATGCGGGATCGGTTCTGGGCAGAATATCGTGTTCGTTATGACAGTCTGAGCAGACGGGAGAGTCCATGTTCCCGTTCAGGCATGCCTTCCCGTGAATGCTCTTGCTGTACGCTTCATACATCTCTGAATGGCAGGTGCCGCAGGTGAGGGGCTGGTTTGTTCTGCTGGTTGGTGACGCCGGGTCGCTGCTCGGTTGCATGGTGTGATAACCGTGACAGCTGCTGCAGGTAGCTGCTTCGGTTTTCCCCTTTGCAAGGCCCTTGGCGTGAGCGCTCTTTTCATACGCCTTAAAGGGGTGAGGAATGGTGATGCCGTACTTTTTAACCAGCTCTCCGTCTTCATGGCACCGGGCACAGGTTTTTCCCTGGTTGAGCGGATGGAGAGCGGATTTGGCGCTGTCCTTCGGGAAGATGTCATGGGTACCGTGGCAGTCCTGGCAGAGGGGCGCATCTGTTGTCCCCTTTTTCAGGCTCAGGAAATGGAGGTCCTTTTCGTAAGCTTTTGCTGCTTCCTCATGGCAGTTTTTGCATTCCACTGCCTTGAGTACCTGGGCATGGGGGAGTTCCGTGATGTCGGCGTGACAGTCCGTGCAGGATAAACTCCCATGGACTGAGGAGTTGTAGGCCTCGGAATTGGTATAGAGTGACAGGCCGCCGAACTGTTTCTTATACTTCATCTCCACCTTTTTTGGCGCAAGGGGTGTGACCATACCCTTAAGCTCCTCTGTGCTCATCTTGAGAATGCCCGCATCCCCATGGCAGCCATAGCATTCCTCATTTTCGATTGCCAGGGAGGTGGCTATGGAGCTGAAGGTAAAGAATAACGATATTCCTAAGATTCCAATCAATCTGGATACTTTGTCTTCACACATGACTGCTCGCCTTTTCAGTGTGCTCACCGGAGATATCTCGTTGTTCCTGTAGGCTCGATGGGTTTTATTTTAAAATGAGGGCTGGTGGAAACATGCCCTGATAGCTCCACCAGCCCATGGCGTAAAACGTCTTTCTCTGCCTTGTTTTATTTCTTATGTTTTACCTTAGGCAGATCCTTTGCATAGTCGAACCCTTTAAAGGTCGGGCTCTTCTTATTGTGACAGGTTTCGCACATCTCTTTGGTCGGAGTTACGATTAAACCTGCGTCCTGAGCCAGTTTTTTCTGAGCCTCGGGATTTTCCTTCCACTTCACCTTGTTCATGATCGTAGCGCTCTTATAGCCACTGCCGGGACCATGACAGGCTTCACACTGCACACCTTCAAGCTGGGCTCCCTCGGCAGCAGCCTTACCATAACCAGTGGCATGGCAGGCTAAGCACTTGGCATCCTTCTTTTCATTTTCCTTTAGGGAGGCCATGGATTTGGTATGCTTGGTTGCTTCACATGCTTTAAACTCAGCGAGATGGCAGGCCTTGCACTTCGCAACACCAACATACTTATGCTCGGCTGCAAAACCATTGCCTGCGATAAGAACCAGGGCTGCTACAATGCACAATGAAATCACTACAGAAAGAACTTTCTTCATGTGTCATTCACCTCCTTTCCTCTCATTCTTCTTCACCCCTGAAGGGGCGCTGCTTGCAATGAATGGACGTTCATAGCACGCCACTTTTTGGGTGTCAAGATTATTTTAAGTATCCGCCGTCCTTCAGTTTTTCCAAGGTTAACTGAATTTTTTATATGTACCATTTCAGCTTTATCCCCTTATTCTATTAGACATTTTTCTGTCTTCAAAGTTTAATTGCCAGTATCTTATTTCAGATACCCTCCATCCTTCAGTTTTTTCAGCGTATCCTTGACGTGATTCAGGCGGTCAAAAATAATGAGACTGGTCACCGTAGCCGTGGATACGGCATCAACGTCCGGATTGAACACGTAGTTCTTGAGGACTGAACTCCCTACGATCCGTGATCTCATCTTCTGCACATCATCTTCATCCCACTCTTTATTGCCGTACTTCGTGAGGTGAATGGGGGTAAAGTTTACCAGTGTGCCGTTTTCATCAAAGGTATAGATAAAATGGAGGTCGTGGCAGACATCGCAGAAGGACTGCCGGCTTACCACCTGTGAAAAGAGCAGTCGCTT
>JAPLJA010000278.1 GCA_026388815.1 Pseudomonadota bacterium | reverse complement strand
CTGTCTTCAGGCACCAGACAGACTCTGCCCGGTAGCTGGAATAAAAGACCGGTGCTGTTCCATTCCACATCCTGACCTCCTGTTCCAGTTTGCGGTAATCGTCCGGGATGCTCCCTTTGTTCAGGAGGATGAGGTCAGCCCGTGCGAGGCTTTTCAGCGGTTCCCGTAAGGTTCCACGGGGAAGGAGGGAGCCGTTCCCGAATCCGTTCTGTACATCGATGACCACGATGTCTATATCCCGTTCCATCTTCAGATGCTGGAATCCATCATCTAAGAGCAGGGTGTCAGGAGAAAACATCCTGAGGGCATGCCGTCCGGCATACACCCGGTCTTTTCCCACGACGACAGCGACGGTCTTGAGTTTTTTGGCGAGGAGGAACGGCTCATCGCCTGCCTCTTCCCATCCCGGGAGAGGCCCTGTGCTTCCCGACAACACCTGCACCTTACCCCTCACCTTTCCTTTATACCCCCGGCTGAGGATTACCGGTTTTCTCCCTCTCCCGGTGAGGAACCGGGCAAGGTACTGGACCACGGGGGTTTTGCCCGTTCCGCCTACCGTGATGTTGCCAACGCTGATTACGGTGCAGGAAAGTCTCTCCTTTTTGAGGATACCGTGGTCATACAGGAAAAACCTTATCTGCACCCCAACGCGATAGAGCAGGGAGAGGAGGTACAGAGGGAACAGGATAACTCTCGTCAGTATCCTTCTGTCCCGGGAATGGATAACTCTGTTAGCGTACTGTTCAAGCAGACTCATCAGCGTGTCAAAAACTGTTCTATGACCTCAACGCTCTTCCGTAATGCCCCCTGATTTTCTTCGATGACCTCAAGGGCAGCCTTCCCCAGTGACTCCCGTAAATCTCCATCCAGGAGGAGTTTGCGCGCCTGTGCCCGTAACTCCTTTTCGTTCTTTACGCAGATCCCCGCCCCCTTCTCGAGCAGAATCTGGGATATCTCCAGGAAATTATCCATATGGGGGCCGAAGAGTATTGCCTTTTTGTAGATTGCCGGCTCAAGCACATTATGACCGCCGATGGGGACGAGACTCCCTCCGATAAAGATCACCGTCCCGATGCTGTAAATGGTAAAGAGCTCACCGATGGTATCCAGGAGGATCACCTCAGCGTCACCCGCTTCTGATGGAGGGGTGATTTCAGTCCGTCTGACTGACCTGAATCCCCTGCTCGCAAGCAATGCAGCTACTTCCGGGAACCTCTCCGGATGGCGGGGGGCAAGGATGAGGACAAGATCCGGGAACTCTTTCTTCAATTCTCTGAAGGCAGTGAGGATGACTTCCTCTTCGCCCCGATGGGTGCTCCCTGCAACAAGGATATTCTGGGTCTCGCTCAGATTGAGTTTCGAAAAAATTCCTTGCCGGTCCTCCGGGATGCGGATAGGGATGTTCAGGTTGAGCTTGAGGTTACCGGTCACCCTGATCCGGTCCGGCTGGGCTCCCATGGCAATGATTCTCTCAGCGTCAGTCTGGGACTGCATGCAGAAGAAGGAGATGTTCCCCAGGACCTTCCTGAAGAAAAAGCTGAAGAAGCGGTACTGACGGTAGGAGTTTGAGGAAATCCGTCCGCTCACCATGACGGCCGGGATCCGGTGACGGTTCAGTTCGTGTAAAAAATTCGGCCAGATCTCTGTCTCAAGAGTGATGAACAGGCGCGGGTTAACCTGGCTGATAATCTTTCCCACGATGCCAGGGTAATCCAGCGGAAAAAAGACCACGACATCCGCCTCTTTCACCTGCTGCCGTGCAGTGTAGTTCCCCGTATCAGTTACCGTAGAGATAACGATCTTTTCACCGGGATACTTTTTCTTCAATTCCCGAATCAGGGGGAGTGCCGCCATGACCTCCCCCACCGAAACCGCATGGATCCATAGGGGCTGCCTGCCCTTGAGGAGAGCACGGATATCTTCGGGGAGAAACCCGAGCTTTTGAATGAGACCTTTTCGATATTTCGGCCGGAGGGCAAGCATGAAGAGCAGAAAGGGAGAAAGGAACAATGAGGTTACGATGAGCAGGATATTATAGATAGGATACATAGGTGACAAAGATCAGGTGATTCCTATAGATTGCTGAAAAAGTCGCGAACAGGGTTCTAAGCCCTGTAGGGGCAGGTTTTAAACCTGCCCTTACTGAATTGTTCCGCCGCAGGCGGATTGCTGAGCAACAAGGAACCCTATATTTTTCAGAGACCTCTCTCCTACCTTACTGGACAGTCTCGGCTTCAGGCCAGAGATCTGCGGAAGCTGAGTTTTTATCCTGCATCTGAAGGTCGTATAATCTCCGGTACTCGCCGTTAAGATTCATGAGCGCCTCATGGGTCCCCTCTTCCACAATCCTCCCGGCAGAAAGCACGATGATCCTCTGTGCCTTTTTAATCGTGGAGAGCCGGTGGGCAATAATAAAGGTCGTCCTCTTCTCCATGAGATTCTCCAGTGCCTTCTGAACCTCTTCTTCCGATTTGGCATCCAGGGAAGAGGTGGCCTCATCCAGGATAAGGATGGGCGCATTTTTGAGGAGGGCGCGGGCAATGGCCATCCGCTGCCGTTCCCCTCCGGAGAGCTTCAGCCCCTGCTCCCCGATGATGGTATCGTAGCCGAGAGGGAGGTTCCTGATGAAGTCCTCGGCGTACGCTGCCCTGGCAGCCTGGATGATCTCCTCGTCAGACCGCTCGATGTTTCCATAGGCAATGTTATTCCGCACGGTATCATTGAAGAGGATCGTCTGCTGGGTAACGATACCGCACTGCGCCCGGAGTGAGTTAACGGTAACGCCTCTGATATCATTGCCGTCGATCGAGATGGATCCCGCCGTTACATCGTAGAACCGCGGGAGGAGATTCGCCATGGTTGACTTGCCGGCCCCGCTCATCCCGACAATGGCTATGATCTCACCGACCTTCACCTCGAGGTTGATATCCTTCAGCACCAGATCCTCCTCATATTTGAAGCAGACATGGGAGAAGGTGATGCGCTCGCGGGGAGCGGAGAGGGTAATCGCCCCGGGTTTATCCTGAATATCAGGCTCGCTGTCGAGAACCTCAAACACCCGCAGGGCTGCTGCCATGCCCTCCTGGATGGTCTGGTTGGTCTTGTTCATCCTCTTGATCGGCTCATAGAGAAGCATGAAAGCGGCAATAAAAGAAAAGAAAGTCCCCGGCGTGGAGTATCCTTGGATGACTGAATTCCCGCCGTACCAGATTACAGCGCCCACAGCCAGCCCGCCGAGGAATTCCACCACCGGAGCAGAGAGGGCCTTGATCCTCACCTTTTTCATCCGGAGGTTAAAGAGGCGGAGGTTTTCTGCAGAGAACCTCCGGTTTTCATACTCCTCCATGCCGAATGCCTTGACAATGCGGTTTCCGGCAATGGTCTCATGGAGGAAAGCGGTGATATGCCCGAGCTTCTTCTGGCTTTTCGTGGTAACCCTCCTGCTCTTCTGCCCGAACCGCGAAATCGGGATGATGGCCCAGGGGCAGATGAGAAAGGTAATGATAGCGAGCTTCCAGTCACGGTAGAAGATCACCCCGACCAGGCCGATAATGGTGAACGTATCCTTGAGCACCGTTGTGATCACGTCAGACACCGTCCTCTGGACCAGGCCCACATCGTTGATGATCCGGGACATGAGGATTCCGGTGGTATTCCTGGAAAAGTAGGAAAGAGAGAGGGTCTGGAGGTGATGGTAGATCCTGTCCCGGATGTCCGTGACCACCCGCTGCCCCACAAAGTCCATGAGGTAGGTCTGCCAGTAGTCGAAAAACCCCTTGACGATATAGAGGATAATGAGGGCAAGGGGGATGAACTTCAGCATGCTGAGGTTTTTCTTGAAGAAGATTTCGTCCAGGGCAGGCTTGACGATGAACGCTACGGCAGAAGTGCAGGCAGCGAGGAAGAGCATGCAGACCATCGCTATGCTGAGCCGCCTCTTATAGGGCAGAACGTACTGATAAAGCCGCTTGTAATATTCCATTCCTGCTTTCATGTTAAGAAACCATCATCTCATAGGCTATCTGTGCGACCCGGAGCGAAGCGCCGGGCTGGCCGAGCTTTTCCCTGATCCCCCTCAGTTCTTCCTTCATCCGCTGGCAGACCGCAGGTGTCTGCACGATTTTCATCGCTTCCTGTACGATCCTCTGAGGATTGGCTGCCCCCTGGATGAGCTCCGGACAGATCTCCTTCCCGGCAACAATGTTTACCATGCCGATATTCTTCACCCCTATCATCATCCTCCCGATCAGGTAGGTGAGGAAGGAAACCCGGTACACGATCACCATGGGCGTGCCCACGATGGCCGTTTCCAGCGTGGCAGTACCTGAAGCCACGATCGCGAGAGAGCATGCATTGATCACTTCATAGATCTCCCCGTGTGCGACCCTGACCGTAAGCCCCCGCTCCTCAATCATCCCCTGAACCTCTTCCTCGTTCAGCCCGGAGGCAAGGGGGAGGATAAACTGAACAGCGCTGAGCTTCTCTTTCAGGATCTTTGCAGCATCGAGCAGGGGGGGGAGGATCCGCTGCATCTCGCCTTTCCTGCTCCCGGGAAGCAGGCCGATGGTTACCGCTGCAAGTTCAAGTCCAAATTTCTTCCGAGCCTCTTCCGGTGATAGGTGTACTTTTACCACATCCAGGAGAGGGTGACCAACAAATTCCACCGGTACTTTTTCCTTCTGGTAGATCGGGACCTCAAAGGGGAAGACTACCGCCATCCTGTTTACGAGCCGGGCAATCTGCTTCACCCGATCCTTCCGCCATGCCCAGACCTGGGGACTGATGTAGTAGAGGATGGGGACGCCCTTCTTCCTGGCTGTCCGGGCCAAACGGAGGTTGAAGTCAGGATAATCGATGAGGATGAGCAGATCCGGCGGCTCTTCCCTGATCAATTGTTTCAGTTTCTGAAAGGCTGCGAGGATGATCCTGAAGTGGGTGAGCACCTCAACAATCCCCACCACCGCGAGCTCTGAGGCATTGAAGATGGTCTTAACCCCCTCTTCTTTCATCTTTTCCCCACCGATCCCGTAGACATGGATGTCTGGATCCATCTTCAGGAGGGCGTTCACCAGCCGTGAGCCGTGCAGGTCACCTGATGCCTCGCCAGCGACAATCAGTACTTTTTTCATATTCCTTGGCATAAAATTTAGAGTACCGAATACAGGAGACAGAAGTCAGGAGCCAGAAGAAAAAATTATTCTGGATTCTGGATTCTGGATTCTGGATTCTGTTTTATTTTCACCCTCGTCTGCTCGACAATCTCCAGTGCTACCTTCAGCGCCTCTCTCCCTGCCTCTCCAGGAACCACGGGTGTCTCCCTGGTTCTGACTGACTTAATAAAAGCCTTGATCTCTTCTTCCAGCGAGTCCTTTTCATCAATAGAAATCTGCTCGCTGACGATCTCAGGGTACGTGCCAGAAGACGTCTCGCCGATCTTGCGGTAGACCTGGACTTCCTTTGCCGCATAATCGATGGAGATGTACGCATCAGGCTCAAACACCCGGATCTTGCGCATCGTCTTGTCAGAGATCCGGCTGGCAGTGATGTTGGCAACGCAGCCGTTCTGAAACTCAATCCGTGCATTGGCAATATCAATGTGCTGGGAAATCACCGGCACACCGACGGCGTGAATCTCTCTGACCGGTGATTTCACCATATTCAGGATGATATCAATATCATGGATCATGAGGTCCAGGATTACGTCCACGTCCGTTCCCCGCTCCTGGAAAAAGGAGAGGCGGTGGGATTCGATGAACATGGGATTCCGGATACTGTCGCGGGTAGCGACGATTGCCGCATTAAACCTCTCCAGGTGGCCGACCTGGAGGATGAGACCCTTATCACGGGCAAGGGCGATCAGTCCCTCCGCTTCCTCGAGGGTGGCAGTAATGGGCTTTTCCACCAGGACATCAACACCGTGCTTGAGAAAGTCCGAGGCAATTGCACAGTGAAGCGGCGTGGGGACAACAATGCTCACCGCCTGAACGTGGGGGATGAGGTCCCGGTAGTCGGCAAACGCCCTGGTGTTCCATGCGCCCGCTACCTCACGTGCCTTCTCAACGCTGGTATCAGCGACTCCGACCAGTTCTGTCTGGGGAAGATTGGCATACTTCTCCGCATGGTACCTGCCCAGGTACCCGACACCTACCACGCCAACCTTTACCCTATCCACCTCTGTATCCTCTTAAGCGATCAGCATTCTATAAAAGCTCTCAGCTATTAGCTATCAGCTTTCAGCTAAAACTTAGAAAGGAATTTAGCTGACCGCTGACGGCTGATGGCTGACAGCTATTCATAAGGCAATAATCGAAATATTCTCATCATCTGCGAGCTTAATCATCTCTTCCTGATCCAGGATGATGGTCTTGCCTGCCTCAACAGCCAGCACGGTAGCCCCAGCCTCTTTCAGCGTCCTGATGGTCTTCGGGCCGATAGCAGGGGCATCGAAGCGGATGTCCTGGTTGGGTTTGCTCACCTTCACCACCACGATCCCGCCTTTGCCTGCAAGGGATCCGCCCCTCCTGATCGTTTCGTCTGTCCCTTCAATAGCTTCAACCGCCAGGACAGTTTGGTTTTTTACCACCACACACTGCCCGATATCCATCTCTCCGATCCCCTTGGCGATCTTCCAGCCGAACGCTATATCCTTCTGTTCTTCTTCTGTCGGGGAACGCCGGGTGAGGCAACCCGGTTCCGGAGTAATGGAAGAGAGATAGACCGTCGAGTTCACGACGGTGAATCCCTCTTTCTCCATCTCCCGGGCAAATGCCCGGAGTAACGAATCATCGTTTTTGCTCTTCAGCTTGCTCAGGAGGAGGAGCGCCTTGAGATCCGGCCTGAACTGGGTGAACATCATGCTCTTGTTGATGCCGCCAGCCAGAACCACCTCTTTTACTGCATGTTCCTTGAAGAAGCTGATCATCCTGGAAAGCTGTCCCACCTTGATCCAGAGGAGCTTGTCCACGTACTGGCTGATCTCACTCAGGGTCTGGCCCTCATGGGCGACAGCAACTACGTTCCTCCCCTGCTTCTTCACGGTCTGAGCCAAGAGGAGGGGAAACCGCCCGTTGCCCGCTATGAGCCCGATCGTCTCCACCTACCTGATTACACCTCTCTCTGATTCCCGGATGAAGGTAATCATGTTCATAACCTCAGGTGATCCTGCTATCTCAGCTTCTGCTTTCTTAAGCGCTGCTTTCAGCAAAAGGTTCGAACGAAAGATGATCTGATATGCCTTCTTAATATTATGGATAGCCTCATCGGAGAAATTATGCCTCTTCAGGCCTACCGTGTTCAGGCCGTGGAGGACGGCATGATTACCTGCTGCCATCGTATAGGGAGGAACATCCCTGGACACGGCTGAACAGGCCCCGATGATTGAGTACCTCCCTATCCTGACAAACTGGTGAACGCCCACAATGCCCCCGATGACGGCGCAGTCCTCAATCTCTATGTGGCCGGCTAAAGCAACAGCATTGGCTATGATCACCCGGTTGCCAATTTTGCAGTCATGGGCAACATGGCTGTATACCATGAGAAAATTATCGTTTCCGAGCACCGTCTTCCCGCCGCCCGGCGCAGTGCCCCGGTTAATGGTGACAAACTCCCGGATGACATTCCCGCTGCCGATGACGAGCCTGGACTCTTCCCCCTTGAACTTCAGGTCCTGCGGGATTTCCCCGATAGACGCAAACTGGAAGATCTTACAGTTCTGCCCGATCTCAGTTGGGCCCTCAATGACCACATGGGGGCCAATCCAGGTATGCTTCCCGATCGTTACCTTATCCCCGATGACTGAATAGGGGCCGAGTTCTATATCAGGGTCGAGTTCCGCCTTAGGACTTACTATCGCTGTCGGATGTATCATGCTCTTTCTCTCCCAAATTTACCCGCACCGTAGCCATCAGCTCTGCCTCTGCCACTAAGGTCCCCTCTACAAAAGCCTGCCCTTTGAATTTCCAGATGGACCGCTTGAGATTCAGCGCCTCAACTTCAAATCTCACCTGATCGCCTGGCACCACCGGCTTCCTGAACCGGGCGTTGTCTATCCCGATGAAGAGGATGCTCTTTTCCTGTACCCTCTCCGGTTCTGCACTCAGGATCAGGATCCCCCAGGTCTGTGCCATTGCCTCAATGAGGAGGACTCCAGGCATGATGGGATAGCCGGGGAAATGACCCTGGAAAAAAGGCTCATTGATGGTTACATTCTTAATCGTGACGATCCTCTTTCCCGGCTCCATTTCAAGAACCTTATCCACCAAGAGAAAAGGGTAACGATGAGGTAACACTTCCATAATCTTTTTTATGTCCAGCATCTTTTTTCTCCCTATCTCTTTGACCAGTTCTTTAACTCCGCTTTCAATTCATCCACCTCTTTCAGAAGGCGATGCACCTGTTTTCGTATCTCTGACAACTTAGGTAACGTCATGGAGGTCTTCAACCAGTCACGGTGGTCGTAGGCGGGAATCCCGGAAACTACCTTCCCTGCACCCACGTCTGCTGCCACCCCTGATTTTGCCCCTACCATCGCATTGTCTCCAATCTTCAGGTGCCCGATTACGCCAACCTGCCCGGCAAGTGAGACATTATTTCCGATCTCGGTGCTTCCGGAAATTCCTACCTGGGCAACCAGGATGGTATCCTCCCCTATCATTACATTATGGGCTATGTGAACGAGGTTGTCTATCTTCACGCCCCGCTTGATCCAGGTCCTCCCCAGGGCTGCCCGGTCAATTGCAGCATTTGCCCCGATCTCGACGTCATCATCAATCTGGACAATGCCAACCTGGGGGATCTTGTAATACGCCTTCTCGTCCCTGGCGAACCCGAACCCGTCGCTCCCGATCACTGCACCGCAGTGGATGATCACCCGCTTCCCGATGATGCACCTCTCGCGGATCGAGCAGCCGGCGTGGATCAGGGCGTCATCCCCGACCTTCACCCCGTCCCCGATAAAAACGAAGGGATACACCGTAACCCGGTCCCCGATCTCGGCACCTTCTCCAATGAAGACAAAGGGGGAAACGGAACAATCCTTCCCTATGGTAACCCCTCTCCCGATGATTGCCCGCTCATCTATCCCGGGTGCAGGACGGACCTCTTCATGGAAGATGCGAACAATCTTTGCATATGCGAGATACGGATTTTTACTGATGAGGATCGGACGGGCAAAGCCCTCGACCTCCTGTGTAGCAATAAGGGCAGAGGCCTTCGTCTCTTTCACCTTCTTCACATACCTAAGATTGGAGAGAAAGGTGATCTCCCCTTCTCTCGCCTCATCAATCCCTGCAATCCCGGAAATGAGAATGCTCCCATCCCCGAGGACCGTGCCGCCTACGTGCTCTGCTAATTCCTTTAAAGTTTTAGGCATACAAAAAACTATACGAATTCAGGAGCCAGGAGCCAGAATATTTTTTCTTCTGAATTCAGACTTCTGTATTCTGTATTCTACTTTTTATCCCCTTTTTCCTTCTCCTTCGGCTGCTGTTTCTCAGCAGGGGCTTTGGGGGCAAATTTTTCATTGAAGACCTGGACCACCTCATCAGTGACATCAAAGCTGTCAATGGCGTAGATGACGGTAATGCCCTTCTCAAGGATTATGGAATACCCCTTCTCCTTGCCATACTGCTTGACGACGTCCATCACATCCTGGATAAGCTTCTGCTGCTTTACTGTAAATCTCTGTTTGAGATCATCCTCGGAATCCGTTGTCAATCTCTCCAGCTCCCTTGCCTTGGTCTGAAACTCCTTGAGCTTCTCCTGCTTTACATCTTCGTTCATGGCAAAGCTCTGCCGGTCCAGCATTTCCCTCAGTTTTTTCAGCTCCTGATCCTTTTCAGTCAACTTCTGCTTTGCCCTCTCAATCTCCTGCTGAATCTCTCCTTTCAGCTTTTTCCCGATATCACTGGTTTCAATTACTCGCTGGAGGTCAACACAGCCGATCTTTAGATTATCCGCTGCCTGTGCGAGATTGAACCCGCACAAAAGCAATACCATGGTAACGATACAGCACACTCTCTTCATCCTCTTTCTCCTTTGTTCTTGGTTAAAATTGATTCCCCATTGAGAATTCGAAGTTGCTCCCCTTCTCACCGCTCCTGGGACTTAAGTTAATGCCCCATTCCACTCGAAGCGGGCCAAAGGGAGAATACCAGCGGACACCGAATCCGGCACTCTTCCGCACCGTCTGAAAGGGGTATTCACTTTGCCGGTACGCGTTTCCGGCATCAAAGAATACAACTCCCCGAATTCCTGCTTCCTTCATTACAGGGAAAAGATACTCGAAATTGAGTATCGCCTCCTTTGTTCCTCCTATGACATCATTATGCTCCTCGGGGCCAACCGAACGTGCCTCAAAGCCCCGCAGAGAGTCCATGCCGCCCAGGAAGAAGCGCTCAGAGATAGGCACATTCTCTCCGGCAAACCCGATTGAATAGCCGAGGGTCCCCCGTGCCATGAACGAGGTATCCCACCGCAGAGGCCAGTACTTGGAAAGACTCCCGATCACCGAGGCAAACCGGTTGGAACCTCCCAGTCCGGCAAGCTGGAGATACAGGCTGTTTACCACACCCTCCGTAGGAAGAAGTTTGTCATTACGGGAGTCCTTTATGATATTCCCGATCACACTGCTGGTATCCGATGTCCCCTCTTCATCCCGGAGGGTCCTGGGGGCATGATGCTGCAGACCCGAGATATCCACAATCTCATATTTATAGCTGAGATACAGACGGGTGAAATCAGCCACAGGGAATCCAAAACGTATGTCTCCACCGGTGCTGTCACGATCAAAGTCCTCGTAATACCGCTTGACCTTGAATATATCAAAGCCTGCTGAAGTCCGGGTACCCCTGAACCAGGGTTCAGTGAAAGCGATGTTAAAACGGCTGGACCGTCCCCCCACGTTGGCCTGGAAGCTGAGTTGCTGCCCCTTCCCGAACAGGTTGTTCTGGCTAATCTGAAACATGCCTACCAGGGCATCGGCCGAGCTGTATCCCGCTCCGATGCTGAAGGAACCGGTCGGCCTTTCCTCCACCGCCACATTGAGGACAATCTTGTCGTTGGCACTCCCCTTGCTCGTGGTAAAGTTCACCTCTTTGAAATACCCCAGGTTGTTCACCTCCTGCTTGCTTCGCTTGAGCTTGCTGGTGCTGTACAGGTCTCCTTCTGCTAGTCTGATCTCTCTCCGAATCACATTGTCGCGGGTGCGGGTATTGCCTGCAATGTTAATCTTCTCGATCGTGACCTTATCACCCTGCTCAATATCGAAGGTCACATCCACGGTCTGGTTCTCAGGGTTGATTTTGGTCAGGGGGGAAATATCCGCATAGGCATACCCCTCGTCAGCGTAGAGATCAGTGAGCTTTACGATATCGTCGTGGAGAGAGTTGCTGCTGAAGACCTTACCGGATTCGGTCTTGAGACCCTGGGAGAGGGAACTCTTTTCTCCGATAATATTCCCCGTAATGTCAACAGCGCCCACCTTGAACTGTTTCCCTTCATCAACGGGTATCGTTATAAAGAGCTTGTTTTTCTCGAGCTTGATATCCGGATTCCCGACCTTGGCCTGGATGTAGCCCTGGCTATAGTAAAAGGCAGTCAGTTGATCAATATCCTTCTGCAGGGCGTCTTCCTTGTAGATACCTGCTGAAGTAATAAAAGAGAGGATGTTCTTCTCCTTGGTGGCCATCACCTTCTTGAGTTCCTTGGATGGCAGAGCCTTGTTTCCGGTAAAATCAAGTTTTGCGATCTTGGATATCTCATATTCCTTGATCTGGTATGTCACCACTGCCTCGTCCGGTGAAGGCTCGGTTATCTTAGAGGTAATCTCGGCGGAATAATAACCCTTATCGCTGTATACCTTCTTTATCTTATCCACGTCTTCCTTGATCTGCTTCTCATTCAGGATGTATTTCGGCTTCATCCCGATGACCTTCTGGATTTCATCGGTCCTCACCTTCTCGTTGCCGACGATCTTGAGTTCCCGGACCGTTGGCTTCTCGATCACCACGAAGGTGAGCTCTTTCCCCTCCGGCGTATCTTCACTCTCGATCTGGACGTCGCGAAAGTATCCCATCTGATAGACATTTTTCAGGTCCTGCTGCAAGGCCTGGGGAGAAAATACCTCGCCCTCCTTGCTCTTGATGCTGAGCCTGATTGCAGCCTCTTCGATGTACTTGTTCCCCCGCACCTGGAGCTTCGTGATGATAACCTTGTTTAAAATCTTGAGGTCTGCCTCTCTGGCCAGTTCAGCCATTTTTGAAGGCACATTCTCCATCTCCGGTATCGTTTTAAAGAGATGGTAAACCGGCTTTCCCCCTTTCACATCGATGACGGCAATATCTATGCTGATCGCACTTCCAATCTTGGTAAAGCTGCCCAGGATAACAATGTCTGCACCGAGCTCCACGCCGAGAGCCTTGGCAGCAGTCTCATCGAACTCTTCCCCCTTGAGAGAAGAGGTGGCGTGCTGGACAGCGAATTTGTTTACGGTCGAAATATCCTTTTCTTTTTCCAGGCGGGTAGCGAGCATGTCCGCCAGTCCCTGTCTCAGGTAGGAGAGATTCTCCTTGCTGTTGATCCGGAAGGGGAAAACCGCTACCTTGGGCAAATCCTCTGCCCAACCTGCAGCTCGCCAGAGAACTATAAAAAGTATGAGGATGAGGACTCTTTTCACCATAAATAATCAGCTATAAAAAGCTTTCAGCTGTCAGCTTTCAGCTTAACTGAATACCAGAATACAGAATTCAGAATGAAATTTTTTATCTTCTGACTCCTGTCTCCTGAATTCTCATTCTAATCATTCTAATTATATTCATCCTGCACCACCCTGCCGTCTACCAGGGTAACCCGGCGAGGTACCCTCCTGGCTAATTCAGGGTTGTGAGTTACCAGCACCATGGTGGTACCCAGCTCCTGATTCAGCTCGCAGAGAAGCTCAAAGATGGCATTGCCTGTCTGCGTATCCAGATCCCCGGTTGGCTCGTCAGCCAGGAGCACCTCTGGCTTGAGGAGAAGGGCCCTGACCACTGCCACCCTCTGTTGCTCACCACCGGATAATTCCCCCTGTTTATGCGTGAGCCGGTCCTTCAGCCCTACCCGGACCAGGATCTGTTCGGCCCTCTCCGCTGCCTCTTGCCTGCTCATACCCCGGATCAGCCCGGGCATCATGGCATTTTCCAGCGCGTTGAACTCGGGGAGGAGATGGTGAAACTGAAAGATGAACCCGATCTTCTCATTCCTGAACAGCGCAAGTTTCTCCTCCTTCCAGGAAAAGATATCCTCTCCCCGGTATAAGATTTTCCCTGCAGTTGGCCTGTCCAGAGTGCCGAGCAGGTAAAGGAACGTGCTCTTCCCCACCCCGGAGGCACCGACAATAGCCAGGGTTTCCCCCTGATAAATAGTGAGTTCAACCCCCTTGAGTACCTCTGTCCTCTTGTGCTGAGAATCAAACGACTTATGGAGATTTTCCACCTGAACCAGGGGCTGCATCCTGCCCGGGGATTCTCTGGCCTGAGAGCAATTGTTATTCATACCTGAGCGCCTCAACAGGTTCGAGTCTCGATGCCTGCCACGACGGGTAAAGCGTAGCAAGGAAACTGATTATGAGTGCAGAAAGGGAAACCAGGAAAAAGTCCACGACCTTCATTTTTACCGGGAGCGTCGAGATGTAGTAGACGTCGCTCGGCAGCTTGACAAACTGGTATGTGCTTAAAAGCCAGCCGAGGGTATATCCTCCCAGGAGGCCGAACAGCGTCCCCAACAGACCGATCACCAGACCTACCATGATAAACGTCTTCATGATGCTGGACGAGGTTGCCCCCATCGATTTTAAAATAGCAATATCCTTCCGCTTTTCCGTTACCAGCATGATCAGCGTCCCGATGATGGAAAAGGCAGCAACCAGGATGATGAGGATCAGGATGACGAACATGGCAAGCTTTTCCAGTTTCAGGGCTGAGAAGAGATTGCGGTTCATCTCCATCCAGTCCTTGGTCTGATAGGCAAAGCCCAGCTTTCCCTGAATCCTCCTGCTGATATCCTTTACCTGAAAGATATCGTCTGTCCTGATTTCCACGCCGGTGACAATATCCCCCATGTTGAGGAAGTTCTGTGCCTCTTTGAGGGCAATATAGGCAAGGGTGGAATCATACTCGTACATTCCTGAATTAAAAATTCCTACCACCTGAAATCTCTTCGCACGGGGTTGAAGACCCAGGGGTGTAATCATGCCCAGGGGAGAGACCACATTTACCACATCGTGATAGAAGAGCCCGAGGTGACGGGACAGCTCT
>JAPLJA010000162.1 GCA_026388815.1 Pseudomonadota bacterium | reverse complement strand
AGGCTGGATCAGCGCGCAGGCCGACGAAGGACGAGGGAATCCGCCATGGCGGACAGATGGGCGTTTTTCAGCAGCCTTTTCGTGCAAGAGAAGCCACGCGAGGAGATTTGCCCATGATTATCGGAAGCGGAAAGCCAATCAAGGATATCCTGACCATGATCGAAGGCTGCACCAAGATCCTCATCATTGGTTGCCGGGGCTGCGTTACTGTCTGCTCGGCCGGGGGCGAGAAAGAAGTGGGGATTCTCGCCTCAGCCCTCACCATGGCCAGAGAGCAGGAGGGAAAACCCATAGAGGTCAAGGAGATGAGCCTTGAGCGACAGTGTGACCCCGAATATCTGGAACAGATTCGAGGCGTGGTGGATGAGTATGAGGCTGTTGTCTCCCTTGCCTGCGGGGCAGGGGTTCAGTTTGTTGCAGAGAAGTATCGAAAGATTCTTGTATTCCCGGGAATCAACACCAATTTCATCGGCGTTACCGAAGAACAGGGCGTCTGGACAGAGCGGTGCCAGGCCTGCGGAGATTGCAAGCTTCACCTCACCGGTGGGATCTGCCCGATTGCCCGCTGTTCCAAGAGCTTGCTGAACGGGCCGTGCGGTGGTTCGGCACAGGGAAAGTGTGAGGTGAATCCGGAGGTGTTGTGCGGCTGGCAGTTGATTTACGACAGGCTTAAGGAATTGGGAAGGTTAGACCTGCTGGAGGTCATTATCCCCATCAATGACTGGTCTACCAGCCGGGATGGAGGACCGAGAAAGATTGTCCGAGAGGATTTGAAACTATGACATCAGACAGTCGCTTAGAAAAAATACTGGAGCGGGGTGAGTTTGCCATCACTTCCGAGTGCGGCCCCCCGCGGGGTGCTGATCCGGAGGTTATCCGGAAAAAGGGGAAGCTCATTCAGGCGGCGGTTGATGCAATCAACGTCACTGATAACCAGACCTCGGTGGTGAGGATGTCAAGCTTCTCCTCCTGTGTCATCCTGAAGCAGATGGGTATCGACCCGGTTTTGCAGATGGTAACCAGGGACCGGAACAGGATTGCCCTGCAGAGCGATCTCCTGGGAGCTTCAGCCCTGGGGATCAATAACGTCCTCTGCCTCTCCGGGGACCATCAGAAGTTCGGAGATCACCCTACTGCCAAGAATGTCTACGATATCGATTCCATCCAGCTCATTCAGACAGTGAAACGGATGCGGGACGAGGGTAAGTTTTTAGGGGGTGAGGAACTGAAGGGAGTCCCCAGATTCTTCATTGGTGCGTCGGCCAACCCCTTTGCTGACCCCTTTGAGTTCCGGGTAGTCCGTTTGGCAAAGAAGGTGGCAGCCGGCGCCCAGTTCATCCAGACCCAGTGCATCTTTAACCTGGATCGTTTCCGCAGATGGATGGAGCAGGTGCGGGATCGGGGCCTCCACGAAAAGGTTCACATCCTGGGGGGCGTGACACCCATGAAATCCATAGGCATGGCAAATTATATGAAGAAGGAGGTGCCAGGGATGGATGTCCCTGATGAACTGATTGCCCGGATAAAGGGGGTTGATAAAGAGAAGCGGGCTGAAGAGGGCATCAGAATCTGCGTGGAAACCATCAAGCAGCTCAGGGAAATAGAGGGAGTGCACGGCGTGCACATCATGGCAATTGAATGGGAGGAGATGGTTCCCAGAATCGTGGAAGAAGCGGGTTTACTCCCTCGACCCCCGATAACATGAGGAAAGGGTGCACGGCAGGGGCGTATGGGGACATACCCTTTTAAGGGCGCCCTCATAAAGACAGTCAATTGAGAAAGGAGGTGGACACATGGCACGAATATTAGTAGTAGATGATGATCCGGATTTGGTGGAATCGGTGACCATGATCTTGGAAAAGAAAGGGCATGAAGTTATACCCGCATACGATGGCGTGGAGGGCATGGAGAAGGCAAAAACGGTGAAGCCGGATGCCATGATTCTGGATGTGATGATGCCGAACAAAGACGGTTATGAAGTCTGCAGGGAATTAAAAGGAGATCCTGCCTACCGGAACATCCCTATCCTGCTCCTGACCGCGGTGGTTTCTCATATTCCCACAACCACGTACACGTATCGGGACGGGATGGAAACAGAGGCTGATGACTATGTTGACAAGCCAGTGGAACCGGCTGAGCTTGTCCGTTTAATTGAGAGACTGATTCAGAAGAAATAAGCGATCAGCATTCAGCTTTTAAGAACTTACCGCAGGAGCGGCCTTCGGTCTTTTTAAGCTGATAGCCGAAAGCTAATTACTGAAAGCTATTGTGAGGCCCCCGATGAAAATGGATGAAGTTCATATTCTGATAGTCGATGATGAAAAGATTATCCGGGACGGAACTGAGCACGTGCTCAAAAAAGAGGGGTACAAAGTTGTAACTGCTAAAGATGGAGAAGAGGGACTCGAATGCCTGAAAAGCGCTGCTTTCCACATGCTCATCCTCGATCTCATGATGCCGGGAATGAGGGGAATGGACGTGTTGAAATTGGTTCAGCAACAGTATCCTGATCTTCTGGTGGTTGTGATTACCGGATACGCAACTGTGGGGAATGCAGTGGAAGCAATGAAAATCGGAGCTTACGATTTCATCCCGAAGCCCTTTACGCCTGATCAGTTGCGGATTGTCGTGAGGAGAGCCATTGATAAGTTGAACCTCGAGCAGGAGATGGCGCTGCTCCGGAGCGAGCGGGAAAAGAGTCTCCAGGACATTGCCAATGAAAAAAGCAGGGTAAAAACCATCATCCACTGCATGGCTGATGGTGTAATTGTCACAGACCGGGAGAATAGAATCGTCCTCACCAATCCAGTTGCCTCGTTGATACTTTCGACAGAAGGTACAGACCTCATTGGCAAACCACTTTCCTTTTGTGTGAAGGATGAGAGGCTGAATCAGCTGGTCGAGGGCTTCTTCTCAAGCGGCGAGCCTCAGTACTCCGCCATCTCTCAGGGTAATCCTCGATGGAATAGCCGGAGAGGTCAGCGAGAAACAGAGAGAGCTTCTCACCCGCGCAAAAGAGAGGAACAAGGGACTCATCAATATGGTAAAGAATCTCCTCGATCTCTCCAAGATCGAATCGGGTGAGATTGTTCAATACAAAGAACCCATGAATCTCAATGTACCCATAGGCAAGGTTATTGAGATGATGCTGCCCCAGGCGATAGAGAAAGGCATTTCCCTCGAGTTTCAACCCCATGAACCGCTTCCTGTCATCGATGCCGATGTGAACAATATGGAAGGGGTTTTTACCAATCTGATCAGTAACGCAGTAAAGTATACCAACCAGGGCGGGAAGGTAATGGTCAGGAACAGGGTAAAAGGAGGATATGTTCAAATTGATGTAACTGATACCGGCATCGGCATTGCCCGGGAAGACCTGCCCAAGATATTTGACAGGTTCTACCGGGTAAAGACTGAACAGACACGGAAAGTTGTTGGTTCAGGACTGGGACTCTCCATTGTAAAAGGTATCATTGAAGCCCACTTAGGCTCAATCGAAGTGGAGAGCGAGCCGGGAAAGGGCACCACCTTCTCTGTCTTCCTGCCTATAAAGAGTTAAGATAGCCAAAAAATTCCTGAAAATAAAGTTAGAAAAAGAGGTGATAGTATGGCAAAGGAAGTAGTGAAAGAAGAGATGATAAGGGAGGTGTTTAAAGCAACACCGCATCTTTTGAAGTTCCCTGCCGGGAGAATGTGGATAGACTATGATAGGGAAGCTGGTGCACTCTATATCAGCTTCAAGAGACCGCAAAAGCCACAGATTCGGAGATGTTGAAGAATGGAATCCTCATTAGGTATCGAGGGAAAGAGACCATAGGATTAACAGTATTAGAAGCCTCCAGAAGGCATGATGACAATGGAAGACGAAAAACGTCTCAATGAGAATTTTTTATCCATATAGAGGATATTTCATGTCTTCCACCTTCCACCTTTCTTAACCCCAATCCTTGTCTTTTTGATTCCACATTTCTTCTGACTCCTGACTTTTGTCTTTCTATTGCCCATTGCCTTCTTCTTATTGCCTGTTGCTTCGTGCCTATTGCCTCTTTAATCTTTACTTTTCTTGAAAAATGCACTATTAAAGGGATAAATTCCCTGAGATGAGTGGTATTGGTAAAAAGAAAAGGACTGTCAAATGTCAAGACCAGGCACCATTAATCCCCCTTAGACGCATGGAGTATAATGACTTAAACAAATGGATGCTGACCCTAGTTTGCACAAATAAAAATGGTTGCTGCATGTCGTGCAGAAAGGAGACGTGCCGTGGCGAAGAAATGTATTGAGTGCGGAAAGCGGAAGGGCCTTTTCGCCGTAAACTATGCAGGTTTTGATGTGCGCATCAAGGGAGCTCACCCATATCCAGAGCGGGTGACACACCTCGTTCTACCTGGCGACAAAAAATCAGACTTCCTCTGTGTCAATTGTGCTAACAAGCGACAAGTCGTTTGTACCAGTCACGGGAATATTCCCGGACGGATCAACAAGGGCGTTGCCCCTAAATGCGAGAAGTGCTCGAAGGAGAAACAGTCCAAGCAATCCCAAGAAGAAATCCGTTCAGCACTTAATGAGGTCAAAGGACTTCTTGGGATGGCCGACAAGGATCTGATTTACATTTGGTTTCGCTGCCACAATGCGGCTAAAAAGACCGGAGATGATTCCAAGCCGTTTCAGTCCTTGCGGGGGCAGGCTTTTCTATGGGAGTCATGCTGTTATCTCTGTGCGGCAGAGAACACCAAGTTCGCTCGACGGGTGAATCAACATTGGGGCGTCACGACAGTTCACGATGCTGAACCTCTCTGGCACGCAGCGGCAGCTAAAGCCAAAGAACTTGCACGGACTGCTACCGGCCTTTCCCCAGACCTCCAAGAACTTAGCAAACAAGTCGTTTCAAGAGCTGAAATTGTGGAGAAGATCACTTTGCAGGATGCAGCCTCACTTCCCGGCTATCGCATGTTAGAGCAACATGTCACCGGTGGTGGTCCGTTGTCCCCGGGATACGTCCTCCTGGCCGACGAAGAGGCTATACTGGCCTCACAATTGAAAGCCCCTGATCTGGACTGCTTTATTAGGAGCCTTGGCGGCTGGGATCTGCTTGTTCAGGACATATGATTGGGCAGGACAGCCGGCGTCCAACAACACCTTGGAAACGATGCTTTGCAGCGCGTCTTGAAGCGGGTGTTGGACACGAAGAGTAAAACCAAGAGGAGACAATCCTTCCATGATTGCCGTCAATGTTAAAATTTTCTACACCAGGAACTAGCAGAAACATTATGGGCCATTCCGAAGCTTTTGTGAAAAAAACGGCTCTAATTAACCATATATATAGTATTGCAGGACTATTCAGCATGATTTGGGATATCCTAAATGCTTCGGATATTACCCCGGGATATCAGAACGTGGTTCGGCTACCAATAAACTAGTCGGTACTTGGGAAAAATATAAGGA
The DNA here is from genome assembly GCA_026388815.1 of Pseudomonadota bacterium. GTDB lineage: Bacteria > Desulfobacterota > WTBG01 > JAPLJA01 > JAPLJA01 > JAPLJA01. The sequence goes on along the minus strand of JAPLJA010000162.1, from coordinate 16,258 downwards.
GGAAAACGATGTATTCCTTAAATAGAGATTTGGTTAGTTTGATTTTAATTTTAGGGTTTGTAGGCTTTGCCAGTTTGGCTATGGCACAAGAGTCAAAAGAATTCATAATAAAAGATATTAGGCCTACGTTGACCGGATATCAAAACAAGGCATTTGTAGAAACAAAATATGTAGGCCAGGAAAAATTAAAGATGGTCGCTTTCTGGATAAAGAATGAGCCGAATAAAAGGTTGGTAGCCGCTAAAGGTGGTGCAATGTGGGGGAGCCCTGATTTTGATTATTTTGTTGGAAACCAAGGCGAAAAGATTCTTTCTGGGCCTGGCAGTATATATGTTGCCATTGATGGAGATTCACAATTTATTGGGAACTTAGACTTTGATGGGTCGGTCTACACTTTTATAGGGAAAGTGCGTTTAGCAGGATATAATTTTGATAGCGACACGAAAAGTCCTCTCTCTTTCAAATTAGTTAAAGAAAAAGGCTTTGTTTACTTATCAGGCAAAGGAATAATAACTGCAAAGGATGGAAAGCTGTTCCAGTTAGGTTTTAAAAAATAAGAAAAAAGAAACCACAGAATTTTTACTGATTGATAAAGAGGCTAAATTTTGCCCTATAACATTATTCTAAATCGGTGTAACTTGGAAGGCGGAAGGACACATTCCCTATTTCTTCCATTTCTTCTTTAGTTATCCAGACTTCCCAGGGGAAATTTCATAGAGATCATTCATAGAGATCTTGTTTGATCGGTACGGAGAGATGTGGTATGATGAATTCATACCAGAAAGGAGGTGTTTGAATGGCAACCGCGGTTAAGAAAACCATATCCCTTCCACCGGATCTGGCAGGAGAGATTGAGATGATTGCAGAAGCAGAAGGCAAGACCCTGAGTGCGGTCGTTCAAGATGCGTTGAGAGCTACGAGGAAGGAACGGCTGAAGAGGGAATTTTATCAAATTCAGGATTACTGGAGCCGGAAGGCAAAAGAGAAAGGTATCCTCACGGAAAAAGACCTTGAGCGATATCTAAAAGGTTGATTGAAAAGCGGCCTGTAAAAAAGTGAACGTCGTATTTGATACCAACATCTTCATCTCTGCACTGGTAATCCCCAACAGCAAGGCCGAGCAGGCGATTATAAGGATAATTGAAGGAAGTGATACGCTGTTACTCTCCAAAGAGATCGTTGGCGAAATTCTCTCAGTGCTTTCCCTGAAATTCCACCGTGACCGGGAGGCTATCAGCCACGTGGCTTTTTATCTCTCAGACCTTGCCCGCATGATCAAACCGACCCGAAAAATTCGGCTGTTTAAGGATGATCCGGACAACAGGATCCTCGAGTGTGCCGTGAGTGGCAGGGCTGATGTAATAGTAACCGGAGACAAGGAGATACTCAAACTGGGTGAATACGAAGGGATCAAAATTATCAGTTTAAAGGATTATTTAAATATTTAGGAGACAAGAAATGAAAAAAGAAGTACATGTGGATAAAGACGAGAGGGAATTGGCAAAATCACTTGAAAATGAGGAATGGGTTTCTGATCTCACAAAAAAAGAAAAAAAGCAATACCAGGAATATGCCCGCTATAGCCTGAACAAACAGAAGCGGATTAATATCCGGATGACTGAACGGGATTTAAAGAAAATTCGTGCGAAAGCAATCGAGGAAGACATACCGTATCAATCCCTTATCTCAATGTTGATTCATAAATTCAACGAGGGGAAAATGTCGGTTAGATAAACATCCTTCACACTATCACTCTAACAGTTTGCTGAAAAAGCAACTGTTTGTAAGGTTGATAGCCACCGCTGACTTTTGCCAATATGTGGTATGGTTCGGGGAAAAGGCCGTTTGGCCATGAATACAGGAGAGGTGCACTATGATGGAAACAGAGGTAATGATCTTTCGGCTGGTTCTGGCCGGGCTTTTGGGCGGACTGATTGGCATGGAAAGAGAGCGGCATGGAAGACCGGCAGGGTTTCGCACGAACATTCTCTTAGCTACCGGGTCTGCCCTCCTGATGATGCTTTCCCAGTACATGTATGACCTCTACCCGGGACAGAATTCGGGCAGCATTATCCGCCTGGATCCCGGCAGGATCGCCGCCATGAGCATTACAGGCATCGGCTTCCTCGGCGCCGGGGCAATCATCAAATCGAAGGGCCACGTCCGCGGACTGACTACAGCAGCATGCCTCTGGATGGTAGCGGCAGTAGGCTTAGCTGTAGGTTGCGGGTTTTACCTCCCTGCCCTGGTGGCTACCGGCATTGCCCTGTTTTCGCTGCTGGGGTTGCGTTTCTTAGAGAGGCATTTCCGGAAGGACTGGTATCGAAAACTCATTCTCTCATTCGATGGCATTGAGGATCAGATGCCCGATATCATAAAGGTCATGGATAACCATCAGGTCTGGATCCTCAGAATGGGTCTCAATCAGAATCTTAAGGGAAATGAGACAGGCTATGAGCTCGAACTCAAAATGCGGGAGAACATCTTCAAGCACGATCTCATTTCTGATCTTGCCCGCATCCCGGGCTTGAAGAGAGTTCAGTTGATATAGACTGAATAGTAGATCAGCGTTTTACGAGTGAGTTTCTGTTGTCCAAGGCCATTTCCATCTGATGGATCTTTTTATGAGTTATTGTTTTTACCTTAAACAATTCCTGCAGTTTTATGAGAAAGAAGAGTTGGATTGATACGGAGTAAATGGCAAAAACAAGAAAGACGGAATAACAGTATAATTCTGAATAAGGAAGGTCTTTCTTCCTGAGCAAGGGGAAAATTCCAAAAATACTTATAAATAGCTCAATGATAACAGTCGACGAAAATAAGAGATTCACGATTCTTTTCTGGTTTGTTCTTGCTACCGGTCAGGGGTACCGATAATTGCGAGCTTACATCTGATCTGCTGAGAATCTATCATCTGACGTACCCCAGGGCGCGGAGTCCCTCCTCTGTGCCTTGTTGATTTTGACTGTTTTGTTCCCCACACGTGAAGGTTTGAAAGAAGCCAGACATTGGTTTAAAGTTCCCCCATTGTTTATCTATTTTGGGAACCTGTATAATGTGATTGACCTCTTTTGAGGATCTTTCTCAAGATCATAGAGTTCATCAGACGAATTGCCTCCCTGGATGTATTTCATTTTCCCCTGATAAACCGCTCTCATATTATTGCTCTCAGCGGTATGTCTTCAGGCCCAAATGGAAAAAATTCTCTAAAGTAAGTTTGCGAACGGATGCTGGTCTGGGCCATTGTTGTTACGGTTCAGATTGTATTGTCTTCTCCATTCCAGAGTCAACCGCTTTTTTACCTTGCTTGTTTGTAAGATAACCTCCTTTCTCCCCGCATACACGTCGTCAGGTGACACGTTATAGAGGCACCCATGCGGGGTCCTGTTGTACATAGCTATGGTTTCATTGATAGCTTTCTTAATCTCTCCGGATCCACAATACACGACAAGGCATAACTTCTCTTGACCAGTCCCGATTTATTGTACCACTCTGAGAGGCAATAAATTAGACCTTACTGTAACGCCTAAAAGGCAGGAACCGTTGACCCCTGCCTCCCGTTATTAACGGAATGCTCTCTTTTTACTTTAATGGTAGAATAATCGGATACAGTTTAAGCATAGCGTGGCTGTGTCTTGAAGCATCACCCAAAACTCTATCAAGCATCGGCCCGTCTTTAGAATCGGGGTGCCACATCGCCCAGAGATAGTATCTTTTTGAAAAAGGAAATGTCGCTTTATGAGTGTAACCACTTTTGATAAACGATTCATAAAGAGAAGTTCCAACGTAATAAAATAGGGGATCGAAACTGTCTGGGCGTTTTGAAACGAAAACCACAAGTGTTGGTTTTTTGGAGAGCACGTAGTCTGAACGATCATGCAGAAAGTGAGTGGCGATGAATGGATCGTTGAGACCAAAGGAATCTATGGTCGTAAGGCGAGAGATGTAAGGCACTGCGCCAGCGTCGTAGATGGCTAGGATAGGGTCGGAGGTTTGCCATGCTGCCGCTGCCAGTGTACGCCCAAGAAGTACATGCGCACGCATTAGCCCATAGGCATAAGAAGAGTAGTTATTGGCTGAGAAATACCCTCGTGCAAAGCCCAGTGCGAGAGCAAGTGCAATGAACGGAATAATTACAAGAATTTTCTTCAGGTGTAGCCTTGGTTTGAGATTTGCCATTAACAGGACAACTCCCATGCCGGCCAACACAGACAGTGCTGGCAAAAGGGGATAGAAATATCTGTCACCGTACCCCATTTCGTGATTTATGGTGAGAAAGTAGCCACACATCGCGAGAATTGGCAGGATGAGAGTGAGGGCTTTAACGGGTCTAAATGCTATTGCAAGAAGAACGGGGAGAGTAAACCCAACTGCAATATTTTCGAAGAACGAGTATGCACGATGTAATCCTCTCAGTCCGAACGCAGCAGATTTGATATAGAAGGGCAGAGGGAAGAGTATGCCATAATAGTGCCATCGCCAAGCGAAATAGATTACTCCGGGAATAATGTAGAGGGCAAAGCACCCGATTATGAAGTTCATCCATCTCTGCCTTGGTAGCGAGACTAGCGTAAGCCCGATAAGAATTATACAAAAGAGGTTTGCTTCTGGCCGTGTAAGTCCCAAGAGAAGGCAACAGAGTGAAAAAAGCCATCTGGATGCGCTGATATCCTTTGCTGGGATGAACAAGGCGACTACAATGGCGTAAAGAAGGGTTGCAAGCGCTGTTTCCATACCGGATACCGCATGTATGGCGCAGAACGGGAAGGACAAGAAAAGTAGCGGTGCGACAATAGCTCCCGTGATTCGTGCTGATGACGGTGTGTCCCTTTCTGCGGAATAAACTGTAACTGAAGTTATCATCAGCGTTGCGATGGTGAATATAAGACCGAGAACTTTGGAGAATATCACAGGGGAAAATACGATGATGTGTGGAATAGCCATAATGACTGTCCAAAGTATTGATGAATAACCCTCCGCGCGTGGAGGCAACTTGTTGAACGTGGGCCCCCAGCCTTTTGCGAGGTTCTCTGCGTACCGAAACGTGATATATGAATCGTCAACGGTAAAGTTCCATACCTTCGCCGTGATTACTATGAATCCAAAGATTCCTGCCAACATCAGGCTAATTATGAAGACGGTTAAAAGGCGAAAGTACATTTTGGAATTAGGACTATCGAGTTCTGTTGATTGTCTGTACTCTGCGTGACTCACTGTCATTTGCGTCTCGTTTCTATAGCGTTGCGAACTATTGGTTTACGAGTGAGTTTCTGTTGTCCAAGGCCTTTTCGATTCGTCGCAGTTTTTTATGGATTATGGTCTTCTCTCTGAACTCTTTTGACATTTCAGCGTAGAGCTGGAGCTCGCGGACACTAACATACATCTGATCAATGATGATTTCCCTCTTTCCCTCCCAGTCTGTCTCGGGGTGTTCGCCGGTAAAGCAATACGCCTGGAAGTAGAGATCGCCATCTGTTGGCCCTCCATTTACGAACATTCTCCCTGCAGGATACCTATCTTTTGCATCATACCACAGAGAAACCCCTGCTCCAGGAGATACCGACGGAGCGCTGAAAGAGACCTGGTACTCTTTACCGCGAGAATCGAGAATGGGGGGGAAGATGAAGAAACACCTGTCGATGCCTTGTATATTTTTAACAGGGTAATGCATCTGGCAGATAATTTTTCCCTGCTCCCCGGTCTCTTTGAGAACAAACACAATGTCTCCATGTGCTCGTTTTGATTCGCAGGAGAACATGGCCCGGATTGCACATAACATATTGCTCGGCGAGACAAAGGTTTGACTTGTGGTGGTGGTGTCATTGATCGCTGGCTTGAAACAGCAGAACATGGGCTGATCCACCACCAAGGCGAGGCGAGGTTCTGCATAGGCAGGCTTCAGAATCCTGAAAAGCACATTGAGATTCAAGATGATGAGCACGAGAGAGAGCACCACGAGTGAAGGATTCCTCCAGCGGAGAGGAAGGAGTGACCGAAACCCCATGATCAGTATCACGGCAAGAGGTGCTATAACCATATAGAGATATCTTCCCAGATAAAAGCCCGTATATTTTATATTAATGTACGCATACATACCTGTTCCCACCAATATGACAAGCAAGAAAAGGCCCAGCATATTAACCTGCAATGATGACAACGCTTTTTTTGCCCATAACAGGCAGAGTCCAACAATGCTCAGCAGGATGATAACTCCATAGATAGCAAAGTGAAAGTCGGGGAGAGAAAATTCCAGGGCCCCGAAAAAACCGAAGAAAGTGGTGAACGTTTTTTCGATTACCGTTGTCACATAGCCCAGGGAGAGCGGAACGCCCCGCAGATGAAAAGAATTTAAGGTGTCATAGGTTTTTACAAAGGTGGGGTCATTGAACATCAGCCAGTTGCGGAGAAACCACCACCCTGACACGACGATAGCCGTACCCAGGATAAAGAAGAGAGGGAGGATTGGATTTCTCTTGTCTCGCAGACATAGCCAGAGAATAAAAAGCGTTGTCACCGGCAGATAGAACAATGCGGATGTTTTTGAGAGAAGGCACAAGCCCAATAGAATTCCACTCCCGACCTGCCACCTGAGTCGAGCAGGATCTCTGAGGTAGTAGAGAAGCAATAGGAGATAGGCTGCGGAGAGGGTTGTGCTGAGGTTCTCGTTTGAAATAGAAGCCGAGACGTGAAGGAATTGTGGAATGGTAGCAACAAAGATCGCAGTTACAGAAGCAAACAGCTGGTCTCCAGGGAAGAGCATCAGGGCAATAGAATAGATGAGGAATATCGTTATCCCGCCTAACATCAAAGAAAGAAGTCTGAGCAAATAGGCAGTCCGGGCCTTCCCTGCATAGGGGAACTCTGTTTCCTTTTTCGGAAGGGTGAGGAGACGATAACCGGGCCCATCATTGACAGAGATTTCCTCTTTAAGCAGTCGCTGGTCCTCATGGAAAAAAAGCGAGCCAATCATATAATACAACGGCGGATGGTATGCCATATGCACACTGTTTCCTTCAGGAGCAGATGTGTACGACGGCAGCGTATGTTTCTGAGCAATGTATTCGCCATACGTAAAGTGTCGCTCTTCGTCAGGGGGGGTCCACAGGGGAGTATAGTAACTGTAACAGAACCCTAATATGAAAAAGAGAGCTATTGGAATACAGCAATGGTACTTTTTGTTCATCTTGAGGTGTCCACGTCAATCAGCGCTCATAGACAAAGATTTCTTATGGTTTTTATTCCTTAAGTACAGTGAATTACTATAGATAACTTGATAAAAAATCCCCTATGGAATTGTGCTGAGAAATAAAATAATATATATCAGATTAGCATTGCCAAGTGTTATAAAATATATTCCAGGGTCAAGAGAAACGTTTACGGGCAGAGATAAGCAGATAAGATATAGTTCGGGGTGCCTGCTATGGATGATCTGAAAAAAGTTTATTCAAGATCAAAATTCGCCTTATCGTTAAGCGATAATACGTTTATAACATTCTCCCTCTTAGCCTTTGTAGTGTTCGGCAGTGTGCTGCTCCTCAATCATGAGATGTGGCGTGATGAAATGCGGGCGTGGCTTCATGCCAAAGACAGCATTTCTCTTGCGAGCTTATATCGTAACATTAGGTATGATGGACATCCTTACCTCTGGTACATCGGATTATATATTATTACAAGATTTACAACCCAGCCAATTGCGATGCAGATCTGTCATTTGATCTTAGCTGCGGGCGCAGGGTATATTTTTTTAAAATATTCACCGTTTACCAGACTACAAAAACTATTTTTCATCTTGGGCTACTTCCCTTTGTATGAATACGGTATTATCAGTAGGAACTATGCTTTAGGTATCCTGCTTATCTTTGCTTTTTGTGGACTGTTTCGAGCGTCCAGGGACAAAAACTTTCTGTTGCTTTCCTGCATCCTTTTTCTCCTCGCGCAAACTAATTTTTTTGCTTTGATTATCTGCGCATGCTTAGGATGCATGGTATTTTTTGAATGTATTTATGACAGGGAGTTGCGGAAGGATTTGTCGCAAAAAAAAGGAGAAATAGGAGCCGCAATCACTCTCTTCGTCCTTGGCATTGTGCTTTCTATTTTGGAATGCGCACCCCCCTCGGATTATAGGCAGGTAAGGATTTCAACTTACGAGTGGTATGCCAATATTGATTTACGATATCTGGGGAAAGTCATCACAGCCATCTGGAAGTCATATGTACCAATCCCTGCTATTCAATACGATTTCTGGGGTACGAATATAGTAAGCAGTGAAGCTGTTCAGCTTGTCTTCTCTATTGTCCTGCTGGGCTTTTTTTTACTTGTGTTTGCCCGCAAGCTTGTGGCGTTATGTTTGTATGCATGCGGAACCCTGGGAATCTTGTCAATCGTTTATGTAAAATTCTTTGGCGTTGGAACTCTCCGGCACTATGGACACCTCTTTATTCTACTGATTGCGTGTTTATGGATTTCGACGTATTATCCTGACCGAAAGACTACATGGAAGGTCCTTAACAGGTTGAGCAATTTCTGTTCAAGGCATAAGGATAAAGCAATTATAGGTATTTTTATTGCTCAGCTCATCGCTGGAATTATAGCGGGCGGCTTTGATCTGTTTTATCCCTTTTCGGGAAGTAAAGAGACGGCAAATTTTATTAAAAACCACAGAATGGAAAATATGCTGATGATGGGTAATTCACATGTTGCAACGCGTGCTGTAGCTGGTTATCTGAACAGAGAGATTTATTGTCCCCAAATCATTCTCCGCGGGTCTTTGGCCGATAGCAATAAAACGATTATTGTGGATATTCAGGAGCTAATGAATCGGCGCAAAGAGGATTATGGAGTTGAGCTTTTTGGAAACAATCCGGAAAAGCTATTTCAGAATGCAAAGGAATTAATGAAGCAGCGGAAAGAAGACATTTTACTCATTCTAAATTATGACCCGCACACAATGAATAGAAACATATCAGAATACCCGCTGATAAAAATCACAGAATCTCATGACGACATTGTTCATGGCGAGAAGTTCTTTCTATACGTCATGCAATATAATAAACCTGGTTAAATACATCGCCTTAGAGCCCATCTCTCCTTCTTTTGGCCTTGTCGAGAAGGAGCAAGTTTTTGTGAATTATGGTTAACGAGAATAAAGAAAGGTGTTAGAGACAGATGAGCCCAACCCTGTTGAGATTTATGGAAAATCTGACCAATGAAGAGATGTTCTTAGAAGCCTTCATGTATTATAAGGAGCACAAAAAAGAGATACAGGGTGCAAAAGATGTTGCCGCCCACCATCAGAGCGAAAGAATGCGCAGAACGTGTCATGGTTTGCTCCCAAAATATTTTGGGCTCCTTTAATTCCCGTTTCAATGGAGTGGTCAAGATTGTTGTATTTGTAAGTACCGAACCTGCCAATCAGTTGGAGATTTTCGAATCCCTTTAAATAGTTCCGTATCTTTAAGAGGCGATGGCTGAAACCGATTTCATAACTTGGATAGGCTTTCGGTGACCTTACCACCTTGTAGTCAAAAACTTTGTCATCGGCATGAGGTGCAATATGTGATTTCTTGAGAGCGCGTTTTGTTTTTTCAAAAAGCTCTCCATCTTGAGCATTCCATACTGCATCACCTTCATTACAAAAATATTCAAAAACCACACAGGATCTGTCTGCTGGGGCCATATCGCGACTCCAGGTTTTTGGCTCATGTATCCTTCCGAAATCGATCAGTGTATCGTGAAAATAAATCCATGTTTGATCGATAACGGAAGGCGTGTCAAACATGAGTGCAACGCATACAAGGCCGCGGTAACTTAACCACCGTGCTGCTTCAATAATTTCATCAGGTGGAGCCGGTCGGAGTGAAGTAGCCAATTCAGTGATGGGCATACTGGATATAACAAAATCACTCTCTATCTTACCCTCTCCCTGTTTGCCAGAGTAGGCGACTGCGGTTATCCGTTCTCCATTATGGAAAAACTCTGTTGCACGGGCATTAGACAGCAGACGATTCGGTTCTTTTATCGTTTCGGCGATTTTATCACAGATAACCCCGAATCCCTTCCGGGGATAGGCAAATTGTTTAACCCACGTCACCGCTTCCTTTTTGCGGTTTTCCCATAAAGCATCTAATATGGCTGTACGCAGTGAAAGCCCTTTTATTCTCTGCGCGCCCCATTGGGCTGATATTCTTGAGCACTCAATGCCCGATACCTTTTCCGCATACATCTTAAAGAAGTATTTATAAAGAGGAGTTCCGAACTGGCTGATTATCAGGTCTTCGAGGCTTTCGGGAGCCTGATGCTTAAATTTTAAGCGTTCGATAATATAACCAAAGATGATTGCAGTAGCAGTCGGAATTCCGAGACCAACCAATGCGTTTATCGGTTTCAAAGGATAATCCAACAACTTACCCTTCAATAACATTTTGCTGGATCGATTAACATAAATCTGCTCATCACCCAAAAGATTAGTCACATACTTTTCTATCTCCGGATTTTTTGTAAAAAATCTATGGGTACCCAGGTCGAAATAAAAATCGTTATGCTTTACCGTTGCGGAGAGACCCCCGATGTGGTCACATGCTTCCAAGACGGTGAACCGCACATCGCTTTTCGAAAGGGTTTCTGCTGCGCTCAGACCAGCAGGACCGGCCCCTATAATTACTCCCCCCTTTTTATTTTCCACGTAACAAATCCTTTGTCTTAATTATTTTCTCAGCACTATTTTGAGGATATCATAGGGATGAATAGAGTCAATCCCATTTTAATGGAAATTCTGTAGCGGCCCATTTTCCCCATTACGCAGCTACGACCTTTTCTGCCTTTATCCCAAACTCCCTTTGGAGTGCTCTCCTTAATTCAGAGAGAAACTTATACCCCATGATTCTGTTTAACCTTGGCTCTATGTCCACCAGTGCTGTAGCAAGCCACATCTGTTTCTGGTTAGAGTTCTTCCAGTAATCCACTTTATCTACCCTCTGCCCTATAAGGGCCATGACGGATTCCAGACAGTTTGTCGTCTTTAGGCTCCTCCGCAACTTCTTGCAAGTTTAACCCCGTCAACTCCTTTACCCGTGCCCTTCTTGCCTTGACATCCTTCCTTACCTGTAATACATTTTTCATCAGCGGCTCCTTTCTTTGTTGTCCGTTTTTCCTTAAAAATCTACAACATCTTAGGAGCCGCTTTACAAAATTTCAACTAAGGATAGCACTGACTCTTGCCCCTTATCATAAAAGAGAAATTGCGATCAACGCATATGCACTATTTTAACTTTTTAACATGGTTTAAGTATTAATAAAGAGTATACCTGCCTGCTTTAGAGCTAAATAGATGATGAGAAACCTTCTATCAAAAGCAATGCAGCCTCATAAACACATCGGATTCGCGACCGCAACTTCTGTTATTGTCACCAATATGATCGGCGCTGGTGTTTTTACAAGCTTGGGATTTCAACTCGTGGCAATTCAGTCGCCTTTTGCTATTTTTTTATTATGGCTGTTAGGGGGTGTTATTGCCCTGTGCGGGGCGGCAGTGTATGCAGAGCTCGGTGTGAGATTTCCCCGCTCGGGAGGTGAATACAATTTCCTTTCAAACACTATACATCCCATGGCAGGATTCTTAGCAGGGTGGTTATCAGCAACAGTAGGTTTTGCCGCTCCTGTTGCCCTATCTGCAAAGGGATTTGGATTCTATCTAAGCAGGGTACTACCCCTTATTAACCCATCTTTCGCCGCATGTCTATGTGTATTAGCTCTCTGTCTTATGCATTCAGTAAGCGTAAGGGAAGGAACCATCTTTCAAAATGCCGTTACTGCTTGTGAGGTAATTCTTATCGTCTTTTTGATAAGTATGGGGTTGTTCATCGCTTCCCATCAGCCAATATCATTTGTGCCTGACCGTCGCTCGTTCCAGGATATCTTCAGTTCTTCTTTTGCTGTCTCGCTTGTGTATGTATTCTACTCTTATTGTGGATGGAACGCCTCAACCTATATCGTGAGCGAAATTCGGAATCCCCAGAAAAACCTTCCGGCCTCCCTGATTACTGCGACGCTCATGGTAACCATCCTCTACATTTTATTAAATGTAACCTTCCTCTATACTGCGCCAATCAATGAACTTCAGGGAGTGTTAGAGATCGCTCATGTGAGTTCAGTCAAAATATTTGGATCGGGCGGCGCCAAAATCATGTCGATAATCATCTCTATCGTTTTTATTGGATCAATAAGCGGCATGACCCTTGCGGGCCCGAGGGTTATCAATGTTATGAGCGAAGATTACCCACTTTTTAAACCATTCCTCAAGAGAAACTCTTATGGATCACCCTATATTGCCATAGTGTTCCAATCCTGTGTGGCTTTGTTTCTTGTTATAAGCAGTACTTTTGAAGCCATCATTACCTATATCAGTTTCACGCTCAGCCTCTCCACGTGTCTTACGGTTATAGGGATTTTTATTGTTAGATTAAAAAGAGCTGATTCCGAAATATTGTATAAATGCTGGGGATATCCTGTTACTCCAATTCTATTCTTGGGCCTAAATGTGTGGATGTTGATTTACATCTTTTCTGAAAAGCCTGTGGAATCCATGTGGGGTTTAATCACCATCTCCACTGGTGTTCCCATGTACCTTTGGGCAAAAAGGATATCGAAATCACATTGATAATCTATTTGTGAAAAAAACTAACAAGGGATATAACTTTTTGGGAAAAGCACTTATGAAAACAAAAAGAGATGCTTCAGAAAAATCTGTTGCTAATAGAAGAACATAAGTTGAGGATACAGGCTTCCTTCACGCGTGATACTACACCAACCACATTGATTTTGGTAGGTCGGATAAAAACTTCTTATCATGTTTAAATTCGACATTTGTAAAAAGGAGTGAAGAGATGAAAAAACTGGCGAACTTATTAGTAGCAGCAAGTGTTTTATTAGTTGTGTATGTTCTTATAATTGAATTTAAAGGCGAAACGATTATCCAGTGGGGTTCAGTAAGAGCAAGGACAAATTTTGTTTTACTCTTTGGTAATTTCCTGATGTTGATAGCTGTAGCTATAAAATTATCTACGAAAGAAGAAAAAGGGGTTGTTATACGCAGTTTATCCAGGAAGGAGATGTTGTTTTGGCTAAGTTCTGTCTTAATTGTAATCATAGGGTCGGTTGGGGGATTCTTGTGGTTCTATGCTGACCAGATAGTGATAAGAAGGTCTAATCAATTCTATTCTGATCAGGAAGTGATAAGAAGGTTTAATCAAATTTATTATTGGACTTTCTTTTGGAAGGGAATAAACTGGTTATCGATACCTTCTTTCCAGAACCCTTGTGATAACTGGGTTGTACAGGAGATAATATCTGAAATAAAACCCGATTTTATAATTGAGACTGGCACCGCTAAGGGAGGTAGTGCTTTATTTTATGCAACTGTACTTGAAAAGGTTAATCAAAATGGGAAAGTAATAACCATTGATGTCGATCCTCAAGTTGAAGAAGCATCTAAATTGAAGATATTTAAAGAACGAGTCGAAGTTATTAAAGGGAGTTCCGTATCCCCAGAATTAATTGATGAAATAGACAAAAAAGTAAAAAATAAGAAAGTAGTTGTAATTCTTGATTCGCTCCATACAAAAGAACATGTGCTGAAGGAGTTGGACCTGTATTCTAACTTTGTATCTTTAGATAGTTATATAGTTGTCAATGATACAAATTTAAATGGGCATCCAGTGGTTTCTGGCTTCGGTCCAGGCCCTATGGAGGCAGTAAGAGAATTTTTAAAGAATAATAAGGACTTTGAAATAGACCATGATAGAGAAAAATTTCTTCTTACATTTTATCCATCGGGTTATTTAAAAAGGATGAAATAAAGTGAAGGAGTAAAAAACTGAATCTATCATCACTTGGACAGCGTAGATTGTTTCCTTAATATTCAAATTGTTCTCCGAAATCACATGTATAATCTATCTGTGAAAAAATTTCGAGTCAATCCCATTTTCAGTTGAAATTCTGTAGCGGCCCCCATCCTGCATCACGCAGCCACCATCTTCTTTCCTTGTGGTAATCAACTTTGTCAGTCTTCTGCCCGATCTGGGCCATGACCGATTCAATCATGTTGGTAGTCGTAAAGCTCCTCCTCAACTCTCCATGAAGCCCAAGCCTGTGAAGTGTGAGAGTCTCCTCAAACCCTTCATCCAGACTTTTGACTGCCGACTCGTTGATCACGTTCAGTTCTGCCCGTATGGCCCTCAGGGCTGCCTTGGCTTCCTCATAGGTCCCCTTATTGTATGCAGACTGCAACTTCTGCCTAAACTTTGGCTGCATCCCCTTTGGAAGGTATGACACCACATTCTCCCTCTTGTGCCACTGACACCGATGAACAATACCGTGAGTACCAAATACCTCGTTCAGAGCCTTCCTGATCCCCTTCGCTCCATCTATTACACAGAGAAGTCCTCTCTCATACCGTAACCCCCGGTCAAGGAGTTCCAGGAGGAACTCCCGACATACCCGCCAGTTCTCGGTGGCAGCCTGGACGATCCCCAGGACTACCTTCATCCCTTCCTTCGTTATCCCTCTGAACCATGATGGGAATCTTCTGATCCTTGATATGCACAGACCCGCGCTGCCTGCCCCACCGGTCATACCCAGGCACTCCGTTCCTCTTGTATCTCTCCCCTGCTAACTTAGCTACCTCCTCCTGCAATTCTTCCTTGATATGCATCAACCCCAGAGGAATCAGTTCCTGAATCAGGGTTACCCTGCTGTCTACATCCAGTACCCCGTATTCCTCCAATCCCATTACCTCTACCGTCCTTGCCTTTTTGACCTTGCCTTTTCCACTAACCTGAACTATCTTTTTCATTGCGGCTCCTTTCTTTGATGTTTGTTTTTCCTTCAAATCTGAAACATCTTAGGAGCCGCTTACAATAAATTTCAACTAAGGATAGCACTCACTCAAAAGATGAACTTTTCTATCAATTCTTAGAGTGTGTATAATTGACAAGTTATAGTCCAATTTAAGCCACAAAAATTTTTATACTGACAGCTCTTAAGCAACGATAACATTCTATCAGTTTTTTTCCTTTGCCGTCATAGAGCGATTATTATATCGCTACACATATTCAGCAAGATTGTTAATCTTCAGCAAGGAGTGGACAAAACGGGTTAGATTTTAGTTTGCAGTTTTGATGTTAGTCTGGGTGTGGATAGCAGGCTATAATTGCAGCCGTCAGAAAGGAGAAAGAGATCGACCCAACCATCCAGGTATGGAGGAGAGGCAAGATCGAACGGTTCAACCGGAGAATAAAAGAGAAGCTCTGCCTGGTAGTGTATTGTGCACCTGGGGAGCATAAAAAGGCTGTGGATGAAGCTATCGCTATTTACAACAGAACCCCGCATGAATCCCTCGATAATGTGTCATCTGATGATGTGTTTGCGGGTAGAAAGGAGGTTATCTTACAAAAGAGAAAGGAGAAAAAGCGGTTGACCGGGGAACACAGGAAACAGTACAATCTGAACCGTAACAATAAGGGTCAGGAGCAGCATCAACCTGTAAACTCACTTTGGAGAATTTTGTCTTAGTGTATCACTTCCCTAGAAGAAAGATTCGCTTGGATTGTCTTCTGGATAGTTGCATAGATTCTGTTCTCATCAGGTGGTTTACGTTGCATTGAATCAACGTAACGCTTTGCTTCAGTTGCCGGCGGACGGAACAATGGTCATCTGAAAGCATTTGTTACGCATCGGCGGCCTTCTATCGCCTTGACAAAGGCTGCTTCTTCGTTTTGTGGCACGGCAAGATAATCTGCGCTACTAAGATCTGCGACCCTCTTCGGTTTAATAGTTTTTACCTTCTGAATCTCCTTTTCTCCACAAATCTGGTAGATGTTATATCCTTTTGATCGTATTGTTCCCTCTAATTTAGCTATCCGCTCTTCTCTGAAAGACATGATTTCCTCGTTGAGTTCCTCGCGGGTAATGGCAAGGTAATGGTGTAGGACTTCAAAGAGTATAAACGGCCTATGTCTCTCGATACATAAGGAAAGTCCTTCAACGACTTCCAGCTCGGCGCCCTCTACGTCGATTTTGATCATCGAAATGGAGGGGAGATTTAAGTTTAGAATAACCTCATCGCCTGGAACTGCGTATACGAACTTCGAGTATGTGTAGAAATTGTCAGGCCTAAAGCCATCTACAAGACTTGCAGAAGGATCCGATAGCGAGCCGTGTCCGGAGCCTCTAACTTCTAATTTTGCGATGCCAAACTGATTGG
>JAPLJA010000148.1 GCA_026388815.1 Pseudomonadota bacterium | reverse complement strand
AGGAACTTGTCTATGAGAACAGGATGTTCAGGAGATGCCTGAATTGCCTTTTTGAAGAACTCCTCGAGAGAATCTTCATCATAGACGATCTTCATAGCCCTCCCGCCGAGGACATACGAAGGCCTTACTATGAGTGGAAACCCGATCTTTCGGGCAACGCATTGCGCCTCGTTAAGGGAAGAAGCCATGCCGTTCGGTGCCTGGTGGAGGCGGAGTTTGTTCAACAGTTCCTTGAATCTATCCCTGTCCTCTGCCAGGTCGATACTGTCCGGCGTTGTCCCGATAATGGGAACGCCTGCCTGATAGAGAGGTACCGCAAGATTCAGGGGAGTCTGCCCGCCGAACTGGACGATAACCCCGTCAGGTTTTTCCCGCTCAACAATATTGAGAATGTCCTCCAGAGTCAGGGGTTCAAAGTAAAGTTTGCTCGAGGTATCGTAGTCGGTGCTCACCGTTTCGGGATTGCTGTTCACCATAATGGTTTCATATCCAAGCTCCTGGAGCGCAAACGAGGCGTGAACGCAGCAGTAGTCGAATTCTATCCCCTGCCCGATCCTGTTAGGACCGCCACCAAGGATCATGATCTTCTTCCGGGAGGTGACCTTCACTTCGTCCTCTTCTTCGTAGGTCGAGTAATAGTAGGGTGTATAGGCCTCAAATTCGGCTGCACAGGTGTCAACCAGCTTGAATACCGCCTCAATGCCATGCTGCTTCCTGAGCTTACGGATGGAAAGCTCATCGCTTCCAAGGAGAAAAGCGAGCTGTCTATCAGAGAAACCAAATTCCTTCGCCCTTTTTAAGAGCTCTTTAGGGAAAGTGTTAACTTGCATCTTGCATCGTGCAGCTTGCAACTTTATCTCTTCTTCCAACTCAACAATCTCCTTCAGATTATGGATGAACCAGGGATCTATCTTTGTAAGTTTGCAGATCTCTTCAACACTCATCTGGTTCTGGAGTGCATACCGTATGAAAAATATCCTTTCTGCGCAGGGGATTGTCAGCTTTTCTCTGATTTTGTGATTCAGCTCAGAATCAGGGATAGAGCGCTTCAGCTCCTCAAAAACGGTATCCTTTCCATCGGCACCGAAACCGCTCCTGCCGATTTCGAGAGAGCGCAGTCCTTTCTGAAGTGCTTCTTTGAAGGTGCGGCCGATAGCCATAATCTCTCCCACCGACTTCATGGAGATGGTGAGGGTGGGATTGGCTTCCGGAAACTTTTCAAAGGTGAAGCGGGGTATCTTTACCACGCAGTAGTCAATGGTAGGCTCGAACGAGGCAGGAGTTTCCTTGGTAATGTCATTTGCAATCTCGTCGAGTGTATATCCTACCGCAAGTTTTGCTGCAATTTTTGCTATGGGAAATCCGGTAGCCTTTGAAGCCAGGGCAGAACTCCGGGAAACCCGGGGATTCATCTCTATTATTACCATTCTGCCGTTCTCGGGGTGGATGGCAAACTGGATATTAGAACCGCCGGTCTCTACGCCGATCTCACGGATTACGGCGATAGCGGCGTCTCTCATCATTTGATACTCTTTGTCAGTTAGCGTCTGGGCAGGGGCCACGGTAATGCTGTCCCCGGTATGGACCCCCATGGGATCAAAGTTTTCTATGGAACAGATGATGACCACGTTATCCCTGAGGTCTCTCATCACCTCCAGCTCAAACTCCTTCCAGCCCAGTACCGATTCTTCGATCAGGATCTCGCTGATCATGCTGCTTTCAATCCCGTAAGCTGCGAGTTCCGCGAACTCCTTCTCATTATAAGCAACTGATCCGCCAGTACCGCCGAGGGTAAAGCTCGGGCGGATGATAGCGGGGAACCCGATTTCTCTGACGACTTTAAGAGCCTCTTCAGGAGAATGAGCAAAACCGCTTTTCGGCAGGTCAAGCCCGATCTTCGTCATTGCCTTCTTGAAGAGCTCCCTGTCTTCCGCCTTCCTGATGGCGTCATAGTTGGCGCCGATCATCTCGACATTGTACTGTTTCAGCACTCCCCGCTCAGACAGGACTGCTGCCACATTCAATCCTGTCTGACCACCGAGAGTGGGGAGGAGGGCGTCAGGTCTCTCCTTTTCGATTATCTTCTCAAGAATCTCCGGGGTAACCGGTTCAAGGTAGGTATGATGAGCCGTGCCCGGGTCAGTCATGATGGTGGCAGGGTTACTGTTCACCAGCACAATTTCATATCCCTCTTCCTTCAGGGCTTTGCAGGCCTGAGTCCCGGAATAGTCAAATTCACAGGCCTGGCCGATGACAATGGGACCGGAGCCGATAATGAGGATTTTCTTCAGGTCAGTTCGCTTGGGCATTATTCTAATGAAGAGTTAAAATATTAAGAATTCCCATAAGGTAAAGTCACATTTTAGCCGCTCAATTTTTACCCCTTAATGACATTTTAGCAAGGAGAGCACCTCACGTTATCTTTTCATCATCTCAATAAATTCGTCAAACAGATACCTGGCGTCATGAGGGCCGGGGGACGCCTCTGGATGATACTGGACAGAAAAGATAGGGAGTTTCCTGTGCCTCATCCCCTCAACGGTCTGATCGTTCAGGTTGATGTGGGTTAATTGCACGTCATCCGGGTCGAGGCTGTTCATATCTACGCAGAAACCGTGGTTCTGGGAAGTGATGTCAACTTTCCCGGTTAAAAGGTTTTTGACCGGCTGATTCGCGCCACGGTGTCCGAACTTCAGCTTATATG
Source organism: Pseudomonadota bacterium (assembly GCA_026388815.1). Taxonomy (GTDB): domain Bacteria; phylum Desulfobacterota; class WTBG01; order JAPLJA01; family JAPLJA01; genus JAPLJA01. The sequence goes on along the minus strand of JAPLJA010000148.1, from coordinate 29,874 downwards.
TGCTCCCGCCAAAAGCCAGTCCCAGCAGCTGGTGACCAAGACAGATTCCAAAGATAGGGAGCTTGTCAAGCAACTTCCTCACCGTATCGATAACGTAAGGGACGCCTGCCGGATCACCCGGCCCATTGGACAAAAGCAGACCGTCGGGTTTGTATGAAAGTATTTCATCCGACGAGGCGCTGGCCGGAACGACCTGTACCTTACAGCCTGCCTGGCGCAGCTTCCTCAGGATGTTGTACTTCACGCCGAAATCCATGACCATCACAGTAAACCGTATGTTTTTCGGTTGTGTACCTTCTGACCAGATATAAGGACTGTTACAGGTTACCTCTTTAACTAAATCCCTACCGACAAGGCCAGGAGATGATCGGGCTTTTTCAATGAGAGAATCCCTCTCATGATCAATGATGGAAATGACAGCCTTCATGGCACCGGCTGTGCGGATGTGCCTGGTTAAAGCGCGGGTATCAATGCCTTCGATTCCCATGATCCCGTTTTCTTTCAGATATTCCTCAAGACTTTTTTCCCCCCTCCAGTTGCTGTAGAACCTGCTCAACTCCTTTACGATGAACCCCTCTACCCTGGGACTGTCTGATTCAATGTCTTCCAGGTTAACTCCATAATTACCAATCAAAGGATAGGTCATGGTAACGATTTGACCTTTGTAGGATGGATCTGTCAGGATTTCCAGGTAGCCTGACATGCTGGTGTTGAAAACCACTTCGCCGGTCTTCTCACCTTCTGCGCCGAAGGCTCTTCCCCTGAATATTCTCCCGTCTTCTAAGGCAAGGTATGCGTCCATAATAAAGTTAGCTTTCAGCGGTCAGCGCTCACTGTCAGACTTCAGACTATAGACTATAGACTCCAGACCAATTAAGTCTAAGGTCTGATGTCTGGCGTCTGATGTCTGATAGCTAATAGCTGACAGCTTTTTAATCAACATCATCTTCCACCTTTGCCAGTACTGAGAGCTTTACTGCGCCAACTTTCCGGTAGACCTCTTCGGGTTTTCGTATCTCGCCGTCTACCGTAAGGAGGTCATGTTCAACTGAAATGTCGAAGAGCCGCTCATTTTCAGTGAGGTAAGGGAGGATCAGTTTCCAGTCGTCAGGAGTTAAAGGGAGGAACGATCCGCCGTTCAACTGGTCATCATTGATCCTAAGGTAGGGATCCCGCAGATAGATTGCTCCGCCGGAAGCAAGTGAAAAAAGATTGGAGCCGGGATACGGTATGGACTGCTCTCGTATTTCTCCCCGGTCATTAAATTCCATTCCATTAAGCACAACAAACCCTCCGCCGTTCAGGGGATCGCCGGCCATGAATGATTCAGCGAGGTAGTCGAGGCAGGTACCGTTGATAACAACCCTCGGCTTCCCCACGGCATTGATAAGAGGCCTGCCTGCAGCATTGCCCATTACATACACCTCTCCGCCTTTTGCCCCATACATGAAGGTCTGGCCTACATCACCAAATACCACCAGTTTACCGCGCTTCAGGATCTGGCCAAGCTGATCCTGGCCGTTTCCGTGCACATAAATCTCCAGGCCATCAATGGATGACCCAAGGTAATCCCCGGAGCTACCGTAAACATCAATCCTCACACCTTGGGTATTTGGTCCAATGCCAGAGCCGCAGAAACGCTGACCACGGTAGTCGTATGCTATAAATCGTTTCCACCCGAGGCGATATGCCTCACAGAGCAGACGGGCATCACAGTCATCCCCCTCGGGAGGGAAGTCTTTTCCGTTCAGCACAAGAGTTTTTTCGACTTCTCTGGGGACTCTGAGGGAATCTCTGGTAGCCCAGTCAATTCTGCAAAAGGTAGAAGCTGAATTTTCTCTGATAAAGGGTATGCGTTCAAATATCTCGTACAGGCTTTCTTCCAGAATTTCGAGGATAGAACTCCTCTTTTTCTTCCCTGTATCATAGCGGCAGTCGTGAAGGAGCGTGAGAAATTCAATGGCGAATCCTTTCTCTCTATCGCCCTCCTTGGATTTCTTTACCACTTCCTGACAGAAGAACCGGAAGGTATTGTAGTCCCAGCTTGCTATACATCCCCGGATTTTTTCAAAGAGAAAAAAGGCGCTCTGCCTTTCAAAGAAATTCTCAATCAGGCTCTTAAGCATCTCTGATTCACCTGGAGCAGTGACAGCCAAAGTCCGGTCGTGGTGAACCTGGTCTTTTAGCGTGGTAATCACCCTGCCAAATTTATCCGTGCAGGTAAGCACCTTGTGGGAATTGCCGGAATCCCTGACGGTGAAGATGAAGGCCCCTCCATCGGTATGACTTCCGCCCCGTGCATTCCAGTACCTGTCTGCAACTTTATGGAAACGGCTGTCTTCCTCGGAAAGGCTGTGCAAGGTGGCATCAATCGCCTGTTTCTCCGAGCAAATAAGGCCAATCTGTATTTCCCCCTCCTGGATGGCGAATACCTGGGGCCGGAGCATGGAGGTGTCAGTGATGCCGAGGAGCTGGTAGTGGTTCTGATCAGGATTGTTTCTGGCTATGATGAAGAACCAGGGTCCGTCCGGTGAGCCATGAATGTGAACAGCCTGAAGGGCACGGTAAATTTTCTGCTTCTGTTCCGGCAGGAGGTCAAAGTCCATCTCCGTCGTTGGCGCCATGGCCTCGATGATGTATTCGAGGGGATACTGATAGATGCGGTTCCATAAGTCAAAGAGCAGGACAGCAACCTCAGTATCGGTAAGGAAGAGCGGGAAGATGTTTCTCTGACGCAGATACTCTGTCACCGAATAGTAATTGGCAAAATCCCCGTTGTGGACGAGGGCCTCGTTCAGCCCGATAAAAGGGTGCGCTCCGCCGGGATGCCAGACCCGTCCCTTCGTCGGGTAACGCTGGTGAGCGATCCAGATATGTGCCTTGAAATCTTCAAGCTGGTAGTACTTCACCACCTGCTCGGCATATCCTACAATCTTCATGATCATCATGTCCCTCCCATGGGAAAGGACAAAAGCCTTTTTCTCGCCCAGGGAAGCATAAAACCTTTTATTAAGATGAAAGGTGTTCTGATAAATGAATTCATCTTCAGCCTGGCGCAGGGTAAGGGAGGTGAAGGCATTCTTCCGGATAAAATCTTTAAGGGCATTTTCCTTAAGGCGGACGAAGTAGCGCCATACATCGGGGGGCTTGACTTCAAGACCGGGGACATCCCGGTAGTCTTTTACTGTGGATATTTTCCCTGAATGGTGAATCTGGAAGCAGGGGGTAATAAATTCATCCTCAACTGCTCTTCGAGCTTCAGAGTCGAGGTAAGCGACAAGAAGCAGGTATGAGTCTTTCAGTATCTCTTCAGAGACACCCAGTGTTTCGGCAGATAGCCCTACAGCGGCAATCCCGCCTCCTTTGCCATTGCCACGGTTATGCATTTGGACAGAGGGTTCGAAGATATGGCGGCCGCTCACCGGTACGCTGCAGGCAAAACCGGTTACTCCGCATCCGCCTTCCTCCTCCCGGCCGCTCAGGGAGAGGGGAGAGAGGGACTGACCTAAGTATTTCCTGCTCCTCAGGATTTCTTGTGCAAGTAAATTTAGCTTCCCCATCTCCCTCCGTTCTTTCAACTAAACAGTTATTCCCTCTAAGGGGATATCGTTTTCATATTCCCGCGCAATTTCGTCTTTCAGGTAATCCAGGTGGACCAGGCAGTCTGTCCTCCCAACCAGTTCCTGGATACTCCGCATGCCCAGGTATCGTAAGATCTCCACTAACTGGGAGTGCCATGAAGCATAGAGGTTGATAATCCGCTGAGTGCCCCATTCCACCCTGATGAGGTTGACCAGTTCCGGGTCAGTGGTGGCTATGCCTCGAACACATCCTCTCCCGCTCTCGCAGTTGTGGCACCGGAGGCACTCGAGGGCAACCAGCTCAGAAGTTCCGGTTACGACGCCATCGGCACCAAGGGCGATTGCCTTGGCAATATCATAAACCGTGCGAATTCCACCGCTGGCAATCAGGGTTATCTCTTTCCTGATGCCTTCTTCAATAAGAAAGCGGTGCACCTTGGGGATAGCGTATTCAATGGGCATGGCGATATTTTTCTTGGCGATGTCCGGAGCCGCACCGGTACCACCGTAACTGCCATCGAGGTGAATGATATGGGCTCCTGCATAGTAACTTCCTACTGCCACCATATCCACGTCAGTAGGGGTAGAAACCTTTACCGCAACGAGGGCTCCGGGATTGAGCTCTTTGATCCAGTCCACATGTTTCTTATGGTCCTCGACTGAATACACGCTGTGGAAAGGGAAGGGGGAAAAGAGGGCATTTCCTACCACTGCTTCCCTCATCTTTGCCACAGCCGGCGTGACCTTGTCTCCCAGGAGATGACCGCCCAGACCGGGTTTTGCACCTTGAGCATATTTAAACTCAACGACCCTAACGCGCTGGATGGTTTCTTCGCTTACCCCGAAGAGTCCGGTTGCAACCTGGGTAATTACATGGTTGTCGTAAGGCTTAAGTTCATCAGGATATCCCCCTTCACCAGTACAGGTAAAAGTATTCCAGGCCATGGCAGCGCGTGCCCGGGAGAGCATGGTGGAAAGACTCACCGAGCCGAAAGACATACCCCCGCCATAGAAAGGGACGGAGATCTCAACGGCAGGGCGATTATCGCCCCTCTTGTTGAGAGGAATGGCAAGGGAAACATCAGCAGCATCCGGCAAGGAGACTGAACCTCGCGGGGGGAATTTTAAGCGCAAACGGTCAAACCCTCCCCCAGAATTTCCGATCCTGTACTCGAGGTCTCCAGCAGGAGGAATCATGCCGGTCTCTGCCTGTTTCCAGGTGCTGATGAGAAGATCAGGACTCCAGCGGTAATCTCCCAGAGCCTCGCAATTCGGATTGAGGGCGATGCTCAGCGCCTTCACAGGGCAGCGGCCAATGCAGTAAAACGGATTCTTCGCACAGGATGGACCGATACACTTGTAATCTGCCGGGCGAAGCATGCTCGTCCCGGTCTTTTTGTGCACTCCATATGGACAGAGGGTTGCGCAGAGGCCGCACTTCTGGCAGGGTAAGCCTCTCCGTATCTTGTACTTTCCGATGGGGTTCCGGAAACGGGAAGGAGTCAGCTTTACTTCCGGAGGCCAGGTGTTCTGTCTATTGTGCTCCATAATACCTCTTAAAATAAATATAAATCCAAATGTCAAAATCCAAATGTCAAATGAATGTCAAAATCCAAATGTCAAAAATTTCGTCATTTTGCATTTGAGCTTTGGTATTTGGATTTTATTTGTCATTTGGGCTTTGGTATTTGACATTCTTTATAACCAGTCATTCAGCAATAGCAATTATGCAGTTCTTTCCCCAAACATCTTTCCAAACGTCTCCTGCTCAATATCATTAAAAAAGATTGCCCGGCCTGTTTCACCTCTGAGCCTTCTAATCTCCCTGAGCCCCATAGCTCCGAGTACTTCAAGAAGCTGATTTCTCCATGCGCCTACCAGATTTTTTATCCTTTTCCCACTCCATTCTGGAGTGACCTGAGCAATATTGACAGGGCAGGATAAACCATGCTGACATCTCAGGCAGAGCCGGCATTCGAGAGCGAGGAGGAGAGGAATATCGAGAACAACAGCATCAGCCCCACAGATGATGACCTTGGCAACGTGTTCTGCCATAGCTATCCCACCGCTTGCGATGAGCGTTATACAGTCGCGTTTCCCTTTTTCTACCAGGCTGAGATGGATATCTCTCAGCGCGTCTTTAATAAAGCGGGGATTCTCTTCCGCCAATTCTTTCCCATGGATATCTGCACATAGGTGGATCATCTCGGCACCCTGATCAGTCAAGGTATCAACAATTTCTACTGCTTTTCGATTGAGGAGAACCTGTATGGAAACGATTACTTTGGGATTGATATTTTTAATCTTCTGGAATGTATTAATCACATTCTCATGGTAAGCAATCTGAACCATCTGGACTTTTTTAATCAGGTCAGCATTGTTACCATCGGTTATCTCATCATTAAAGTATGGAATGATGGCGTTAAGATAGGGAGAGAAAGAGGAATCCACTATCTGATGCTCAATGGTGAGAAACGTGGATAGCTCATGTGCAGCTTTTGCCAGGGAGAGGTAGAGATTCTGACTCACATCTCCCAAGGGGAGGAGGTTGAAGATAAAAGGAACAGGAATCTCTACGATTGGTGGAAGAGGGGTTGAGACTTCCTGCGGCTGAGAAAATTCCAGAAAAGAAGGTTTCCTTCCCAGATCTACGGAGGTACTTATATATTCCCGGCCATGGATGCCGTCCCGGGTAGGGCGTACAATCTCTGACATGTCTGTCCACATCTCATCAAACCCCGGTCCGGTAAAGAGACCACCGTACCCGGCACCGGAAACTGGAATTTTGCCAGTCTCAGCCTGGTACCAGTTGCTGGAGATGATATCAGGAGTATAGTAACTATCGCCCAAGCTGCGATACTCCGGGTTGGCTGATTTGGCAAGGATACCCTTCGTACACTCCTGAACGCAGCGAAAACAGTTCTTGCAGAGGGAATCCAGGGAATCCGTCATCTGGCTGCCGTCAAAAGACCGTTTCCTGTAAACCTCATAAACACAAAGCTTCTTAACACAGTTGTGGCATTTGAGGCAGCTTTCTCCCCAGTCAACAATTCCTGATTTCCCAATAGGGGTAAAACGGGGTGGTGCGGGCAGAATTTCAATATGGTATTTTTTAGGCATGCTGAGCGCCGCCTTTATTTAACGGACTGGGACCGAGGGATATGATGCGGTCTATCATCTTCAGAGTGACATCCCAGAAACCTGCTGGAATGGCCGGGTCGAGGAGGTACAGTTCAACCCGTTCACCGCCGATGCCAATTTCGTTCAGCAGCTTTTTTGCCTGTCCAACCCTCCCTATCGCCCGCAGGTTTCCTTCCAGGTAGTGGCAGTCTGGCCGGGGACACCCAACCAGATATGCCCCATCAGCCCCTTCCTCGAAAGCCTTGAGAAAATAGTAGGCCTCTATTTTTCCGCTGCAGGGAAGTTCAACAATCTTCAAAATTTTCAGGAGGGAATAGTTCTTTAAAATACCATCTCTCTCCTTGGCATAGGCGCTGTTACGACAGCAGAAAGCTACCAATCTAGGTTCAAAAACATTTTCGGGCAAAACCCCACCCCGTCCTATTTTAGCAGAATTACCCACCGTATCGTGTGATTTGAATGGGTTTACCTCGTTGATTTATCTCCCGCAATGACAGGAAGAAATGCCGGTGCCAGTTGAGCCTGTCATTACGAGCAACGTGGAATAAACTCTTCAGCAAAGAGAGTTTCAATGTACCACAATAGTTAGAGAATGGGGAGGTACCTGTCCAGTTCAAATTGTGAAACGTGGATGCGGTAATTATCCCACTCAATTGTTTTATTGGCGATAAACTTTTCGAAGATGTGATCTCCGAGAGTCTCACGCACGATTTCGCTCTTTCTCCTCTCTTCACTCATTTCAAAGATATCTTCTTCTATAGGTTCAGCGAGGGGACACTTCTCTTCGATGCCCTTCAGGCCGGCTGAAAGCATGACAGCAAATGCCAGGTAGGGGTTGCATGCAGGATCAGGGCAGCGAAGTTCAATGCGAGTAGCCTTCTCTTTCCCGGGTTTATACATGGGGATCCGGACCAGCGTTGAGCGGTTCCTCCGGGCCCAGGAAATATAGACCGGTGCCTCATACCCGGGAACGAGCCTCTTGTATGAATTGATCCACTGACTCAGAAGTGAGCAGATCTCCGGAGCATACTTCAAGATGCCGGCGATGTAGTATTTACCCACATCGGATAGATGGTATGGGTCTTTAGCGTCGAAGAAGGCGTTCTTAGCACCCTTGAACAAGGACTGATGGGTGTGCATGCCGCTCCCGTTCTGCCCGAATAACGGCTTGGGCATAAAGGTAGCATAGACACCGTGTTTCATGGCGATTTCCTTGACGACCAGGCGGTAGGTCATGGCGTTATCTGCCATGGAAAGGGCATCTGTATACCTCAGATCGATTTCGTGCTGGCTGGGTGCAACCTCGTGATGGCTGTATTCAACGCCGATACCCATATCCTCCAGAGCAAGGACAGTATCGCGCCGGAGATCACTTGCCACATCGAGAGGCGTCAGGTCAAAGTAGCCACCGCTGTCCAGGACGTCAGTTCCCTGGCTGTCCTTGAAATAAAAGTACTCGAGCTCCGGGCCAACATAGAACGTGTAGCCGAGATCAGCAGCCTTCTTAAGGTTCCTCCGCAAAGCCCACCGGGGGTCTCCCTTGTACGGACTCCCGTCTGGCTCGAGGATATCGCAGAACATCCTCGCCACCGAGTGTTCCCGCGGTCTCCACGGGAGGATGCAGAAGGTGTTGGGGTCAGGCATTGCTATCATGTCGCTCTCGTCAATCCTGGCAAATCCCTGAATGGAGGAACCATCAAACCCCATTCCTTCGCTGAAAGCTCCCTCGAGCTCCTCGACGGTGATAGCAAAGCTCTTCAGGAAACCAAGAATGTCCGTGAACCAGAGACGAATGAACTTTACGTCGTTTTCCTTTACCATTTTCAATACATACTCTTTATCCTTTGTTACCATGTTATTCTCCTTTCTGCGAGGTTACAGTTACCATGTGCTCGCATACGATTGTTATGATGAAGTGGTTCCATGGAGAATAGCATAGAGGATAAATGTTTCAGGAATATTTCAGGCACGTAAATACTATGTAAAATATTATCTTCTACAATGCATCCGGATTGCTACAGAATTTATATCCCACATTCCGGACGGTCTGGATGAGGTCGCCATACGCGCCCCCCAGTTTCGTTCTCAACCGCTGTACATGAATATCCACAGTCCTCGTTCCTACGTAGTTGTCATAGCCCCATACCCTGTCCAGGAGCACTTCGCGGGTAAATACCCTGTCTCTGTTCAGGATAAAGAACTTTAATAACTCATATTCACGGTAGGTAAGAGAAACGGGCTTCCCTTTCAGAGAGACCTCATAGTTATCCAGGTCAAGGAGGAGTTCCTCGATATTCACGGTATGTTCCCGGTCGACTTTACCGATCCTCCATAACATTTGTTGGATCCTCGCTATGATCTCCTGATGGTCTGCATCTCTCGTCACGAAGTCATCAAAGCCCAAAGAGAGAGGTACCGTAACGAGGACCTCCTTCTTGATAAAAGCAAGAACAGGAAGTTCTTTCATTCCCTGCTCTCTCCGAAGGTATTTCAGTTCCTTCACGTTCGGCTCTTCCAGTGAAACAAGATCAAAGAGCAGCATATCAGGGCGTTCGGTAAAAAAGAGATCGACAGCCCTGTCATGCTCTGAAACTGACAGCACCCGGAAACCAGCATCTTCCAGGGGTCCGGCAACCTTCTTGCCCCACGTCTGGTCAGATGTAAAAAAAAGAAGCTTCTGCATTAAATTTCTCTGAGGAGAATTTATACTCTCTGGTTACTTCAGCATTGGTAAATTGAGCATCTGAAATTTTAAAAGATTATACAGATAGTGCTGGAGAAATCAATCAATTTGAGAAAGGGCCTGGAAGAGAGAACTCCCTGACCCTTGAAGTGAACAGTTAAGCGTGAAGAGTTAAGAATTTAATTTTCATTCTTCATTCTTAATTAACCAAGTATCTTGTCTACTTCTTCCTTATCGCAATCCATCACATACTGTATACCGGAAATCTGTGATGCCTCTTTTGTCAGGGATACAATATCATTTCGGGAGATATGTTCCAGGGCGAACTTTCTCCCACCACACATGAGCTGACGCAATCCCTGTGATAACCTTTGCACGTAGGTATAGAGACCTATAGCGGCAGGTGGAATCTGGGAGAACTTATTTCCGTACCTGTGTTTAAGTTCAGGTGTAGTTATGAAGATTTCCTCAATGCTCGTGCCGTGCTTTTCAAATGTAGGAGGAAGTTTTCTCTTTTCGATCATATTCCCAATGGTTTTTCCAACCATGGCAGCAGCAATAGGAGCGCGGGCCATGCCCACGAGCTTTGCATAGGGAGCTCCCAGGGCCAGGACTTTGAACATCTGATCTTCCAGGGTGATTCCACTTGCGAAGGCAACATCAGGCACGTAGTGACCCTTTTTGGCGAGCCTGTCTATATACTGGTAGGTAAGGGAAAATATTTCTACCGTAGGCACCCCCCACTCGTTCATCATCCTCCAGGGGCTCATTCCGGTTCCTCCGCCGGCTCCGTCAACCGTCAGAAGATCGATCTTTGCTTCAGATGCAAATTTAACGGCACGTGCAAGGTCAGCCGGGCGGTAAGCGCCGGTCTTTAAAAATACATATTTGGCTCCGAGGTCCCTCAGTTCTTTGACCCTCTTCATGAAAGACCCTTTTTCAACCATACCGATACGGGAATGCCTTTCAAATTCTTTAAAGGTTTTGTTCTTAAATGATTCCTGTACTTCCGGGTCCAGAGGGTCAGGAAGGACGATATACCCTCTTTCACGCAACATTTTGGCTTTTTCAAGCGAGGTGATTTTAACTTCACCGCCGATATCCTTTGCACCCTGTCCCCATTTCAGCTCAACAATCTCGATACCGAGCTTGGAGAGGCCATACTCTAAAACACCCAGTCTTGTATCCTCTACGTTCGACTGGAGAACGATGGCTCCGAATTCGTCCTGCCAGTCCTGGTAGAGCTTGACCCTTCTTTCGAGTTCTGGTGATTTGAGCACCTTTGCATTTTTAATCTCTGATTTTTCATCCATTCCGCAGACATTTTCACCGATGGTCAGGATAATACCGGAAATGGCTGCTCCAATAGCAAGGCCGTCCCAGTTGTTTTTTGCAATATTCGTTGATCCCAGACCGGGGATGACAATAGGCATTCTGAGCCTGACACCCTTTCCCTGTCCTACCTTTGTTTCCACTTTAACATTAGGGAAGGTCGCCTTGTCACTGTCTGCTTCTATCCCTACCGCCCCTACTGCAGTACCCATGATATTAAAATGGGAGAGGTCGACGGGATAGTTTTTCTGTGAAGCAGCCGTGATCGTGCCAAAGGGCTGAGGGTAAATCACTTCAGATCCCCTCAGCGCAGATTGGCCTATCTCGCAAAGGCCCGGGCATCCCTCGATGCACGTTACACACATACCGGAGAAGGGGCTGATGTCATTCCCGGTACGGTTCTTTGTTAACGTTGCGGCTGTTGCATTAATTCTGGTGTACGACATTCTTCATTTCCTCCTTACCTTGGTTGTTATACGCTTTATGTGCTATCAAAAACGGAAACATCAAAAATAACTGACTGAGTATCTATTGCACCTTTGTTCAGGCTGAAGCGCAAAAAAAAGGCGCCATGTTGCAGACGCCTTTGTCTTTTCCTCGTAATACGCCTTTGTATTACAAGTACATAAATAATAAATTTAAAATGCTTTCATGTCAAGTCCATTATAATGTCTGGAGAGGAACAGAACAATTTAAGACGCAATGGTCTTTAACTTGCTTTTATTATCGTCGTTTTCCTTGGCTAACTTCTGAAAAATCCTGCTCGATTCTGCAAGGAGCGATTTGGCCAGCCTGGCAGAATCAGAATAAAACCTGGCGGATTTATCTTCAATAATCTCAGCCGTTTTTATCAGTTCCTTCAGGGCGGAAGGTGAATTTCCATTTGGGTTTAGTGAATAGTCGTTACCATTCAAATCATAAATTGGCTCAAGGATCATCTCGTTCAGCTTCTGCTGCCTGGTATGTTCGAGCAGCTGAGAGCGCTTACGGTGTAAATCAGCAAGGAGGGGGAGGGCAGCTACATTGGGGTAGGTTTTCGAGCTGCCCTCGTAGAGACTTGTTGCTACTTTTTCCAGTTCGAGTGCGAACCGTATGAGCGATCCGAAGGTGGTAATTTCGGGGAAAGAACTCTTTAAAACCATCTGGTAATTACAACCTTTCTGTCGGTAAAGAAATTAATGGCATCCTCTCCCTGGCCATGGAGGTCACCGAAGAATGAATCTTTAGAGCCGGCAAAGGGGAAATAGGCCATGGCAGCGACTATTCCGATGTTGATACCGATGTTGCCACAGTGAACGCGGTAGCGGAACTCCCGGGCAGCCGGGCCGCTCTGGGTATAAATGGAAGCGGCATTTCCAAAGGGGCTTGAATGGATCAGGTCGATTGCCTCGTCGATGTCCTTCACCCTGATGATGCTTACCACCGGGCCAAATATTTCTTCTTTTGCTATGGTCATGTCAGGGGTCACATTGTCGAATACCGTTGGACCGATAAAATACCCCTTCGGGTATCCATCAACCTTGATGTTGCGGCCATCGAGGATAAGCTTTGCACCTTCCTTAACTCCCGTTGCGATATATCCTTCAATCTTTTTCTTGGCATCGCCGGAGATAACCGGGCCCATATTCACCGTTTCATCCAGACCGTATCCTACCTTGATTCTCTTTGCGCCCTCTACAAATTTATCTTTCAGTTTCTGGTAGATATCTCCTACTGCCACTAAATTTGCACCGGCAAGGCATCGCTGACCGGTACAGCCATAAAAGGATGAGAGCATGTTTGCAACAGTCCGGTTCAGTACGCAGTCCGGCATGACAACTAACGAGTTCTTGGCACCGCCCTGGGCCTGGACTCTCTTACGGTTCTCAGCGCATTTTCGGTATACATAGTGGGCCACCGGGGTGGAGCCGACAAAGGAAATCCCCTTTACCAGAGGATGATCCATGAGGGCATCAGCGACTTCATGACTTCCGTTAACCAAGCTAATCACACCCGGAGGGAAGTCGGCCTGATGGATGAGTTCAAAGATATATTCCTGGGTAAGCGGCACCTGTTTTGATGGTTTGACAATGTAGGTATTCCCGCAGGCTACTGCGTACGGCCAGAACCAGAAGGGGATCATCGCCGGGAAATTGAAAGGACTGATGGAGGCAAAAACACCTAAGGGGGAACGAATAGCCTCCTCGTCAATACCTGCTGCAGCCCCATCTTCCAGCGTATAACCCATCATCAGCGACGTAACACCTGTAGCAACTTCAACATTCTCGATCGCGCGGCGAGTCTCCCCTCTGGCTTCGTCAATAGCCTTTCCGTGCTCCTGAACCTGTACCCTGGATATATTTTCAAAGTGTTGTTCCATGAGGTCTCTCAGTTTAAAGAAATACCTGACCCGGGTTACGGGAGGCGTTTCCCTCCACTCAAGCCAGGCTTCCTGTGCAGCTTCTACTGCTTTGGCTGTCTCACGGGCAGTGGAGAGAGGGACCTGAGCGATTATTTCCCCTGTAGCAGGATTCTCTACATCCTCGAGTTTTGAGGCCTCGGCATCAACCCATTCGCCATTGATATAATTTTTCAGGACCCCGTAATTCTTTTTGACTTCTGGCAGGTGTTGCCTTTCCTCAACTCGATCGGGAACAACCTTTAATTTTGCCATTTATTTCCTACCCTCCTGTGAAAGACTCTGTCCGAGAATTACATTATTTAAAGAATACAAAAGATATGCCATTTTTTAGCTGGGATCTAATATTTTGTAAATATCTGTATTATCAGCTTATTTATTTGGCTTTGTGAAAGCGTGGCTGTATACATTAGTTCCCTGGATGGAACGATAAAAAAACAACTCATCGAAGATTATGACTAAAATATTACTATAAATCAAAGAGATATAATATGTGCCTGTAATGATACGTTCCATGGATAAAACAATTTGCTGGACAAAGGGCTTTAATTGTTTATAATAAAGCTTCAGATAACAACTAAAAACCTTTGTTAATGAACAGGGTAGTAAATTATGGAGCATGATGTAACTGCTTTAATAGTGAATGAGTTCCAGGATCTCTTGAATAAAAAGGCCAGGCATGATGAAAAGTTAAATTCTCTCAAGGAATTGATTAAAAAGATCATGGATACCTACACGGGAGGACTCATACTTGAACAGAAAAAGTATCTGAACAGCCTCCTCCTTGGAAACAATGAGATGTTTTCAACAGAGTTGAACCAGGCGTTCAACAATCCTGAAATAGGAAGCATTATCTGTGATGAAAATAACATGATTGTTGACATCTCAAGAAATCTGATTTCTTCTCTCGGTTATCAGCCAGGTGAATTGATCGGTTCTTATAAGGGGAAGCTCTGGGTAGAAAGACCGAACAAAACAAAGTCAGATTATGGCAATCAGGTTGAATATCTCATTTACCGGGTAAAGCAGAAACACTTCGATACCACCCATGAAGATGCCTATATCTCCCACGATGATAAAGTAGTTTCTGTTCTGGAACACAGACTGGATGTCATTGACCCTCAGGGCAATGTTATCGGTTTTCTCTATCTGATATTGGACCTTACCGAAGAAAAAGCCTTAGAACTCTCCTTAACCGAAGCAATGGACCAGATTGAAAGGGAGCTTTTAGAAGACGGTCAGATAGATCTCACCATGGAAATGAAACTTTACCTGGTGAAAGACATATTAAAAACAAAGGAATACCTCGGGAACATTCTGGAAAACTCTTTGGACGGAATTCTTATTACAAGTCCGGCAGGACATATCCTCGGATTCAACCAGTCTTTTAAAAAAATGGTGGGATACGAAACTCTGGAGATCAGGAACCAGCCCATGACCATACTTTATCCTACCATTGGCACTCATACGGTAACCTCCGGAGAAATTATTACCATCGAAGAAGATTACGTGCGCACCATAGCTGAGATGCTGAACAATCTCTTTGAAAACAAGAAAGTTTATAACTTTCGTCAGTACTTCAAACATAAGGACGGTAACCTCATCCCGACGGAGGTCAATCTCTCCCTCATTAAGGACCGGCAGGGAGATATCATTGGTATTCTCCGGAATGTTCATGACTTAACCGAGAAAGAGCGATTGCGCAAGGTAATCAGTGAAAAAGATGAAAAGATAAACCTGCTCCAGAAAGAACTTACCCAACCTTATCAATTGGATAATATCGTTGGGAAGAGCAGGTCTATGCAGGAGATCTTCTATCTCCTGAAAAAGGTTGCTGAGAGTGAAAGCACAGTTCTTATCCAGGGTGACAGCGGTACCGGGAAGGAACTCATCGCCCGGGCTATTTATCACCACAGCCCCAGAAGTAAAGGGCCGTTTATTGTCCTCAACTGTGGAGCCATCCCCACGAACCTGCTGGAGAGCGAACTCTTTGGACACATCAAAGGTTCCTTTACCGGTGCCATCCGGGATAAGAAGGGCCTTTTTGAAGAGGCTAACGGGGGCGTTATTTTTCTTGATGAAATAGGAGAGCTTCCCCTCGACATGCAGGTAAAACTCTTACGAGCCATCCAGCAGAGAGAGATCAAGCGTGTGGGTGATAACCGCGAAATTAATATAGATGTACGAATCATTGCAGCTACCCACAAGGATTTGCTTGAAGAAACAAGAAGAGGGTTGTTCAGAGAAGACCTGTATTACCGGATCAATGTCTTTACCATCAGGATACCCCCGCTACGGGAAAGGATAGAAGACATCACTCTCCTGATAGAATACTTTCTTAAAAATTCAAGTGCGAATGGAGCGAAGACACGTATTTCACGTGAAGCCATGAAAGCACTTTTGCAGTATCCCTTTCCAGGCAATGTCCGAGAACTGGAGAATATTATAGAAAGAGCCCTTATTCTCTGTGAAGACCACATAATCAAAATTGGCGATCTACCGCCGGAAATGGTTGATTTACCGCAGAACCGGTTGCAAAAAAGTGAACCTTTAGAAGAGGGATTGCGTCAGGTCATTTCCAGAAACCGTGAATTGGCAGAAAAAGATATCATCGTGAAAGCGCTCAAAGAGGCTGGCAGTAATAAAACTTTGGCAGCCAAGATCCTCAAAATCGGGAGGACCTCCCTCTACCGAAAATTAAAAAAATTGAATCTCGAGGCATAGCCATCCACCGTAAGCACCGTTTGTTCGTAGAGAACGTCAGTTCAGAAGGGAATCTCACGACAATCCGTGGAGAACCGGTGCGGTATCTTGCGAAGGTACTCAGGGTACGGCTGGGTGAAAATATAATACTCTTTGACGGGAGTGGGGAGGAATATCTGGGCATAATTGAAAGAGTTTTAAGGAATGATGTTCAGATAAGAATACTGGAGAAATATGATCCTCCGGCAGAGTCACCCCTTGAGCTTGTCCTGTTTCAGGGTATACCAAAGGCAGACAAGATGGACATTATTGTAAAGGGGACGACGGAACTCGGAGTGAGTTCAATAACCCCCTTTTTTTCTTCCCGGACTATCCCGCGATGGAAAGATGAAACTCTGAACAAAAAGGTTATGCACTGGGAAAAGATTGCGCTTGAGGCAGCACGGCAGTCAGGAAGGACGAAAGTGCCGTGTGTGGGAAAACCTGTTACGTTTGATGAGATGATAAGAAAGGTTGAACAGGTAAGGGATGGTTTTCTCAAGCTTGTTCTCTGGGAGGACGAAAGGGAGAGAAAAATTAAAGATTTGTTTCGAAAAAGCTCCTCGGTTTCTGGTATCTGTTTTTTCGTCGGCCCAGAAGGCGGCTTGTCACCGGGGGAAGTAGACCTGCTGAAAAATATTGGATGCATCCCTGTCCACCTGGGCAGGAGAATCCTGAGAACTGAAACCGCAGCTCTCACCTTATTAAGCATTATCCAGTACGAGTGGGGAGACTTAAGCTAAGTTATATCATTATACATCCAATTGATTTCTCGTGGGAATCTTGATATAATTTTTTCAGATTAGCAGCTTTATAATAATATGAATTGTCCGCATTGTGATTTTATTGTAAATGATAATACTGAAGTATGTCCGAAATGTGGCGGGGAAATGAGCGTCCTCAAGAACTTTCCTTCAGAAAAAACTTTTGCACCGCTGGATACTGACATTTCTGGTGAGGAAAATGGCTCAAAGCCCTTTACCCCGCCAGATCTCACCCAGACCATGGAATCAATCATACAGTCGCTTGATGAGCTTGATCAAGCCAGTTTACAGGGATTGCCAGAAAATGTGCTCAGGGCAGAACCATCCATGCAGAATGACGTACAAAGCTTTGAAAAAGGTAGATTCTGGATCAGGTTCCTGGCATTCGCAATTGACAAAATTGTTATTTACGTCATCTCAATAGCGCTTCTTATTGTCGGAGCTCTTGGTGTCGGGATGAATTATTCGCCTTTTGAAGGGGACTTCATCGAGAGACTTGGTGAGGTCGTTACGTTTCCGTATGTTCTTATCCTGGTCATCATGACAATGATTTATTATACTTATTTTATTGGAACTTCCGGTCAGACAATCGGGAAAATGATCTGCCGTCTCAAGGTTGTCCAGACCAATGGAGAACCTGTAAGCTATGGGCAGGCATTTTTACGGTGGGTAGGGTATCTTGTCTCAAGCATCTTTTTCTACCTCGGGTTCTTCTGGATTGTCTTTGACCATAACCGCCAGGGCTGGCACGACAAGATTGCTGATACCTACGTGGTGAGAGTGTAGAAAAATTATTCACTATGATGGAAAATTTTATTTGACAATAAATAATTAAATATGTATATTGTTGCTAAGCGATACGAATCAACTAGAGATGCAAGAAAGTGATTGAAAACGGAGAGATCAAAGAATGTATTCGCTTTGAAAAAATTGAATAAAAAAAATAAAAATAACCCTTGACAAAAAACATTAGTTAAGGCAAATGTGACATATAAACGAAACAACACTATAAAGTAAGTAGAGAAAAAGAGGATAATCAGTCTTAATAGGAGGAAGAAAATGGAAGAGAAATTAAGTTACGAGGCACCAAAGTTGATAACGTATTCAAATGATGATATTCTCGATGAGGTAGGGCCAGCTCAGGCTTGCGCACCGACTCCGTGCCCAGTTGGAAATGTGTAACCTGCCCAGTTGGGTATACGCCTTAATAATCCGTCTTTATAAATAAATACAAGAGGGGTACGGCAATAGCTTCTCCAGGTACAATCGAACGTAACTAACTAAGCTTCGATTTTTGGGGAGAAACTAACAAGCGTGAATACAAAATGGGTTCGTGCTATTATGGCACTGGCCCATTTTTTTTGCATGAAAAGTGTCGTCACAGTATAGTTCGATTGTCTTCGGTATAACTTCTATTGAATTCTTAGTCGAAGCTCGTTGATTTTTCTCAAGTCCGTTGATAAACTAAGAAGCGATTCCAGGATAGGTATCAAGATGAGATGTCCAACATGCGGCTTTGTCAGTTATGACGATCAAAGGATCTGTGCGAGATGCGGTGATGATTTAGGAGCCGCACCGAAGAATCCGGATAAGCCTATACCTCCTCATGCCGAATATCAGTATAGAATCAGGAAGTACTTCGTCGCGGGAGATAGAATCTACAGTAATCGTTCAGCCCGAGGTGCAAAGCCTTGAAAAAGGTGGATTCTGGATCAGGTTGCTGGCATTTGCGATTGACAACTTTATTGGTGCTTCGGGTCAGACCTTTACCTCGGATTCTTCTGGGTCATGGTCGATTATAATCGACAAGGTTGGCACGATAAGATTGCAGACACCTATGTGATCAAAGTTTAGATGATTGAAATATCCCCTCACTCTCACGTCCATATACCCCCATTCCTTCTTGAAAAAGAAGGGAGTTTGAATCTGTTGATCCATCCGGAAAGGCCTATCTGGATGGTGGTGAATGATGTAGGTCTTGAGATCATGAAACTGGGTCAAGAAGAACTCACACTTTCTGAGATCTGCAAGATCATATCGAGTAGGTACGGTGTTGGTAAAGAAAAAATTGAACAAGATGCATTTAATTTTGTCCGGGAATTGGATCAGGCAGACTTCTTGGGAGATCCCAAGGAACCAAATTATCGACCTTATCTTAAGAGTCTTTTTCTTCATCTGACCTACCGGTGTAATCTGGCCTGCAAGCACTGTTACGTGGGTGGGTCAAATGACAATGAAGCGGAGATGGGGATTGATACTATTTTCTCTCTTATTGACCAGCTTGTGAGTCAGGGTGGAGAAGCCATAACTATCAGCGGAGGAGAGCCGCTCTTTAAAAAGGATATAAAAGAAATCCTCTCCTATGCGGCTGAAAGATTGACAATCACCGTTCTCACCAACGGGACATTGATAAATAGGTCGCTTGCCGACTTCATTGTGGGATTGGGGATAAAAATTCAGGTGAGTCTTGATGGTTCGAATACTTCCATCCATGATTCTATACGGGGAAAAGGAAGCTTCGCCAGAGCGATGGAAGGCATCCGACTACTCAAGGAGAGTGGGATAGGCGGCAAATTAAACCTATGCACGACAATTATGAAGGATAATATCGGGGATGTGCCGCGAGTAATCGAGCTGGCCGATAAAGTAGGGATCGAATATGTGCGCTTCTTGCCTTTGAGGCGGATTGGCCGGGCGCGTGAACTCTGGTATGAAATCAATGCAGATGTTGGAACAGAAGATTATGAGAGACTGTACGAATATATCTTTTTTCAAGCAATGAGAGAATATCCTTCGCTCGAGATCAGCAGCGGATTGAGCGGTTTCGTCCTTTCCGCAACAAAAGGAGAACCGAGCGGAACCTGGTGTCCAATCGGAAAAAACCTTGTGATTACAGCATCAGGAGATTGCTATCCCTGCGTACTGTTCATGTCTGACAAATACCATCTTGGTAACGTCAAGGAAGCGACGCTACTCCAAATATGGAAATCTCCAATTTTAGAGGAACTTGTGGACTCACTTGGACAGAGAAAATCCGTAATAGAGAGATGTGAGGGATGCAGTTGGAGAAGTTTGTGTCAGGGTGGATGCATGGGAACGGCTAATGAATGGAAAGGTACCATTTGGGACACAGATAGATTCTGCGCATTTAGAAAGAAACTCTATCGAAAAACGATTTTTGAATTAGCCTCCAAAAAGTCATCCATCATTGCAAAATCTGAAGACTGTTTTTAGTGAACCATGAAATCTTTGAGCGTATCACCTGACGATCTGACAGCCTTTAAGCTGCGGGCCTTCCTTAAAAGTACCTATAATATTCTTTATACATAAGATGAAAATCATACCTATACAGGAAGCCTATACGAGGAAATTTGAACGGCAGAAGAAAATCGAGATACTTGAATATCATGCCGCCGGTCATTGCGTTCATAGAGGAAAAATATCTCCTGGTTGTTGTAGTTGTTTTTATCCAGACCCATATAGAATGAACATTATCGTAGGAGCAAAATGTAATGCAGATTGTCCTTACTGTACATATAAAATGAAAGAAGAAACAGATAAAGCGGAGCGCTTAAAGCGCATGGCCGCTTATCTGCGTAGTTCTCGTTTGTCAGAATTTAATCCAAGTTCGATAAGTTTTACCGGCGGCGGTGAGCCCCTTCTGTATATGGACATCATTCGGGAGTGCATGAATTTTTTCAGGGACATAGACAAACAAACAGGGAAAAAGCCGTGGTATTATCTCTATACAAACGGCGTACTAGCCAATTCAGATCTTTTTTCTGAACTAAAAGATCTCGGTTTTGATGAAATCAGGTTCCATCTGGGCGCATCATTATTTTCAAAAGAAGTATACAAAAACTTGGAAAAAGCAGTGGATTATTTTAAGGCAATCACAGTTGAGACCCCGGCTTGGCCACCTCACAGGGATAAACTTTTTGAGATGCTCCCTATAATTAATGATATGGGAGTAAGACATCTCAACTTAGGTGAGATTGAGATAACAAAAGATAATGTCAGCAAAATATCTCAAATGTTGCCCGATGCAGAAATGTATCAATGCTATGAAATGCATCTGTATGATGATGGGTTAGTCTACGATATTATCGAGGAGGTTTTACGAAAAGGGTATTCTTATTCAGTTATCGACTGTAATTGTTTTGTAAAAAGCATACAGAGAAGCCCTGCGAAGTGGATTGCTTATGAGGATATAAAAGAGCTGGGCGCTGTATATTAGCTTTTGAAAACATGAATAGCTTCCATATCCCCCATAATAAATTAGCTTCCTTCAAGGAGAAGGCCGTATTAACAGGTGCCTATCAGCTTCTCAATGTACGGTTCTCTGTCAGCTCTGATGACGAGGCTGTCGTATTTATGTTTGACCAGATGTACCAGAGGTTTAAGATACATCCTGATGATGTAGAACATCAGTTTTATGTTGTAACAAGCAATAACCGTTTTAACAAGCCTTTTGTCATCTTCCGGGATCAGGCTTATCCCATTTTTGCAAACGAGCCCATGTATAACCATGCCTATATGGTAATATTCAGGCATATTGCTAATCTTTTCCAGGATTTCTATGTCATTCATGCAGGTGTGGTTTCGAAGGGGGAAGATGGTATTGTTCTCGCTGGACAGTCCAGCTTTGGTAAAACAACCCTTACCCTGGAACTGGTGAGAAAGGGATACAGATTCCTATCAGATGAATTCTGTCCCATCGAGCGGGGAACCATGCGTATTTCACCCTTTCCCAGAACACTCTCGCTCAATGAAGAAGGTGTGGCTATCCTCAAGAATGTACCACATGCAATCACTGCTCAAGAGAATGATAAACGGGGGAAGAAATTATTTGATATTGATGTTTGGGAAAAAGGAAGTATAGGACAACATGCCATCGGGAAGTATTTTATCTTTGTGCGCGGCAGAAAATCCAAGCAAGAAGAAAGAGTTTTTTCCCTGATGCTGGCGAAAGAAGACCATGAGCTCATAAGGGACTTAAAGGGTTTTTCAGGCATCAATCTCATTTCACGCAATGAAACTGAGCACTATGTGGTATACCGTTTCAGCTTCAGACAGGGAGAAGGATTGATTAAGAAATTTGAAGAAGCCTGCCAGAAATACCCACAGAACATTATTTATTATGACGTATCACCATATGAGGACCCATACTTTGAGAGGGAGCCTTCAATTGTGGAGATATCAAAATCAAAGGCTGCAGTTGAGCTCATGAGAAATATGATAAACCGTTCCCAGGATGCTCTGGTCATGAAGAACTACAAGGCTTCATCACAACTACTCCTGAACCTGGGAGAGGTTGTAAGACAGGCAAAATGTTACGATCTTTTTACTGGAAAGCTTGATCAGATGGTTGAACTGATAACTAAAACAGTTGAGGCGTAGTATGAAAGTAAGATTTATCGTAGGGTTGATTCTATCTCTCTTTATCGTTTCGTCTTCATCAGCTCTGGAGATTGAGCTCGTTTCTCATTCAAACCAGGGAGTGACGATAAAGGTTAATCTGCCGGATTTCCGGTCTGAGAAGAAGCTTACAGGCGATTATCAATGTATTACCGTTGATGGGTGGGGGAGGACGGAAACAGATGGCTCACCTCAACTCCCTACAAGGGGTATCCTGGTCGGTATTCCATCCCGGGTCATGGTGAAGGCAGAAATAATCCAGGGAAATGCAGAAGAAATCTCTGGCCTAAACATCTACCCCTGTCCTCAGAAGGCAGTAGAGGAGAAGGGGGGAGAGATATCCCTGAAGGAGGTATTTTACCAGGATAAAGAGGTTTATTCCAAGGACAGCTATACCCCCGGGAAGCTCGTTCAAGTATCCGAGACCGGATACATGCGGGGGCAGAGGGTAGCAAAAATTGATATTTATCCCTTCCAGTACAATCCGGTAAAGAAGAAGCTCAAGGTATACCGGGAAGTGCTCATCCGGGTGAGCTTTGAAGGAGGGGAAATTGAGCCACTCCCCTTCAGCAAGGAAGAACTCCCCTACGAGCAGATGCTTCAAAAACTCCTGGTGAACTATGAAAGTCTGGGCAGGTATGAAAGGGAAAGCGTGGAGAGGGGAGGAGGAACTGTTCAAGAGAAAGCGGGGGCTGGCAGCATATCAAACCTGAAGATCCATCTGAGCTCTGAAGGGATTTATAAGATCGGTTACTCAGACCTCTCTTCATTATCATTATGGTCATTGACAATTGATCCCCAAAAGATCCACCTGAAGCACCTCGGGGCAGAGATACCTATCTTATTCGAAGGAGAAAGTGACGGGAAGTTTAATTTGTCTGATTACTTCCTTTTTTATGCTCCTCCCCTTGTAAGTCCCTATACAGATTATACGAAGGATGACGTATACTGGCTTTCCGTTGAATCTGACAATGGGCTGAGGATGAGTATGGTGGACGGCAACGTAGGCAGCGGGCAGTTATTGACCTCATTTACTAACCTCTATCATGGA
Source organism: Pseudomonadota bacterium (assembly GCA_026388815.1). Taxonomy (GTDB): domain Bacteria; phylum Desulfobacterota; class WTBG01; order JAPLJA01; family JAPLJA01; genus JAPLJA01. Next base: position 6,764 of record JAPLJA010000148.1, on the reverse strand, counting down.
GAGGAAAATCCTCAATACTGGGAGACTATACCAAATGGAGACGGTCAGGATCATTACTTCTGGAAGAAGCTGCAGATAACCCAAGCCAATACGCCGGTATCCACAGATGATCCAGCTCTTGCACCACCAATTACCTTTACTCTGAATAATATTCTGAGCACTTCTGAAGATTGTTCACTGACCTTTTCATTCCGCGGTAAAACAAATGATTCAGCCTCTCCTGACCATCATACCCAGATAATCATAAATGGTAATATTGTAAGTGATGATTGGTGGGATGCACAGATTGAGTTCCAAAACACTGTTACCTTCCCGCAGAGTTATTTAATCAATGGCACCAATAACTTTACGGTGAAATCATTAGGTGATACTGAAGCCGGATATAACGACATTGTATTCTTTAACTGGTTTGACCTTACTTATGAGGATACCTATGTAGCTGAAAGTAACCTTCTCAAATTCAAGGGAGAAGGGACTGGTAACTATCAGATGGAGGTAAGCGGATTTACCTCTTCAGAAATATTCCTTTTTGATATCACTGATGCAGTAAAGCCACAGCAGGTGACAGGAACTACAACGACGAAAGTGAGTTCCACATACACTTTGAATTTCGAAAATGCCATAACAGGAAGCGAAGAGTATATGGCAGTAACTTCAGGAGGTACCCAAACGCCTGCCCTCATCGAAGCGGATGTTCCTTCCAGCCTGAAATCAGCCTCAAATAGTGCAGATTATATTATCATCACCCACGAAGATTTCTATGATGCCATTCAGCCTTTAGCCACATACCGTGCTTCACAAGGTAAGCGGGTGATGGTGGTTAAGGTGGGAGATTTGTACGATGAATTCAGTTATGGCTTATTTACTCCCCAGGCAATTAAAGACTTTCTCACGTATGCCTATGAAAATTATCAGAAGCCTGCGCCGCTCTATTGCCTGCTTGTCGGGGATGCAAATATTGATTATAAGGATAATCTGGCTACTGGCAGGAAGAACTATGTGCCGACTCATATCTTCCAGACCGATGAGCTGGGTGATACCCCGACTGATAACTGGTTTGCCTGTGTCGCCGGCGATGATGTAATGCCTGATATGTACATCGGGAGAATTTCAATCCAGGCAGCGTCAGAGGCGACCAATGTGGTAAATAAAATTCTGGGTTATGAACAGGCAGGTAGTCAGTCCTGGAACAAACAGATTCTCTTTGTGGCGGATAATGAGTCTTCCTTTGAATCGGTAGATGACACGCTGGCCAACAGTTATCTTCCTGGTGATTATCAGGCTTTTAAAGTATATCTGTCACAATACAGTTCAGCAGCAACAGCGAAGAGTGATCTTATGAATGATTTTGATAATGGCCAGCTAATCACTGTTTATGTAGGCCACGGCTCTGTCGACAACTGGGCTGCAGAGTACCTCTTTACCTCTGACGATGTACCCAGCTTGAATAACAGCTCAGCACCTACCTTTGTCGTTACCCTGACTTGCTTAAATGGTTTCTTTGCCAGTCCGGTAGATGATTACTGCCTGGGGGAAACGTTTTTAAATGGGGGTCCAAAAGAAAAACCTTCTCCTGTTGGAGCAATAGGCTGTCTTGTCCCTACCAGCCTCGGGTTTACCTGGGAGCATTCACAACTTGCCCAGGAGCTGTTTGACAGCATCTTCCAGTCTGGACACAATCTTTTGGGTCAGGCAACCACCGAGGCAAAAATAAATGCTTACAGTCAAGGAGTACCAAGTGATATAATCCAAGCGTTTGTTCTCCTGGGAGACCCCTTGTCTGCATTGAAAGCATCTTTGAATTCATGCTCTGAGTGGTCTGATGTAATTGCCAAGTATAATGAATATGTAAGCGGTCTGGCCGCCTGGAGTGATGTTATTGACTGTTACAATGGATATGTTTCTCAATAGAACAACATAGCCAGGTTCTCCTATTGGAAAAGAAAGCCGTCGCTGAAAACATCATAGAAATCTGGAAGAAGACCGGGAAAGTAAACATCCTGAAATCTTCCGGGAGGTGCATGATACCTCTCTTTGACGACGGGACGCCGCTAATCGTTAGGCATGTCCAGCCTGACGAAATAAAAATAGGAGATATAGCGGTTTTTCGTAGTTTCGACAGGACGGTAGCCCACCGGATTATCGGGAGATTTAAAGAGGACGGAAGGCTGTATTTTCTTGAGAAGAGAGACAGCGGATTTGAACCGGGAATCATCCCCGAAGATGCCGTCATAGGAAAAGTTATAGGAATTAAGAAACGAGAAACCAGCCTTGATTTAGAGAAAGGGATCTGGATGCTAACCAACACATGTATTGGTTATTATTGGTCGTTTTTCTACACCCTCTATCAGGTCATCAGAGGGGTAAAGAAAAAGATTTTTAACGAAAAGAAGATCCCTCTTGCAGGTAAGATATATGCTGTTATATCTTCTTTTCTTGTGAATGCCGCCCATTTTTTTATTTCATTGATAAACAGTTTGAGTTTCCCCAGGAAAAAGCCATGAACTTGGAAGCTATTTCAAAAGAAGACCGCCTGCTCCTCTGCTCTACAAGGAAAGTGATGGATGAAAATTCTCTGCTGGAGATGAAAAACATACTGGCAGGAGAGGTGGACTGGGATGACGTTTTTAAAAACGGCGGGAGACACGGAATTCTCTCCCTTCTCTACTGTCACCTGAAAGACGAACAGGGGATTAAGATTCCATCCTGGGTGCTGGGAAGGCTTGAGGTTTTTTACTATCGGATCGTTTACAGGAACATGCGGATCTATAGTCTCCTCAAGCTGATCATCAAAGGGTTCAATGAGAGGAATATTCCCGTAATCCTTCTCAAAGGGGTAGCATTAGCTGAAAAGGTATATGGAAATATTGGCCTGCGGTCCATGCATGACATTGACTTTTTAGTGAAGAAAGAGGATATGGAAAAAGTGGAAGGTCTCCTCACTGAACTCCACTGCCTGCCGGATCTCGAATCAGAAGAAGGAAAGAGCTACCACAATCGGTATTTTGATAAGGAGAACAGCATTGGGATTGAGGTGCACTGGGATATAGAAAATACTCCCAACCCCTTTTCGCTGAACATACAAGAGATCTGGGAGAGGGCAAAAAAGATTGAGATGAACGGCACTCATGCCTTTATCTTCTCGCCGGAAGATCTCATTTTATATTTGTGCCTTCACTCTGCCTATCACCATAAATTTTGCAAAAATCTTATTACTCTGAAACAGATTTGTGACATTTCTGAGGTTATTAAGTGTTACAGAGAGCGGATTGACTGGTCTCAGGTTGAAGTACTTGCTCAGAGGTACGGACTTTCCAAACTGGTATACTGCACCCTCTTCATTGTTGAGACACTCCTGAAAACCGGTATCCCCCTGTACAGGATTCAGGGTCTTAAAGTTGATTCTTTCAACGTTGAATATATTGACCTGATCATTAAAGAGAGGATATTCGCCCGCGATCCTTTTCCTGCTGGCATCATTAATTCCCTCTCCGGCTTAAGCTTTTCAGAGAAGATCACTTCAATATATAAGGCAATATTTCTGACCCCTGAGGAGATGGCGAAACGCTATTACATCTCTTCGTCTTCACCCAAGGTGTATTTCTACTACCTTCTCCGGATCTACCATCTTCTGGTTGATTATAGCGGTATCGTAATGCGTCTTCTCACTAGACACCCCCGGACAGTCTCGCAGCTCGAGAAGGAAATCTGGGTCAATAAGCGGCAGTCAGAGATTGATCAGTGGCTGGAATCGGTCGCTTAGGAGTTAGTACTGAGTCAGGCTGCCATCCCTTTTAGCCTGATTGACTGCATACCGGAAGACCAAAACGCTCAAAGGAAGCATAACAAACGTAAAGGCAAGCAAAGCAAGGACATTGGGAAGGAGTGCTGGGAGCGATGCACCCTGAAGGAGGGACATCCTCATGCCCTCGAGTGAATGAGTAATGGGGAGGAGATACGACAGTTTCAGCAGCCATGCAGGCAACACGGCAACCGGATAATAAACACCGCCCAGGAACCACGAGACGCTCAGGAAGAGCCAGGTTATAGGATCCCCCTTTTTAAAAACCATAACGAAACTCGCTGAAATAATGCCAAAACTGGACAGGGAAGTGATAGTCAGGACAAGGATAACTGATGCCGCAAAATAATTTGCATGAGAGATGTCCATGCCGAAAAAGAGACTTCCGAGGAGGAGATAGGCGATTACCCTGAGTGAAGTAAACAGGAAGCTGTAGAGAGAGGAAGAGAGGATAATCGTCGGGATCTCAGTCTGAGTCACCAGCAGGGCCTCCAGCGTACCTGTGATCTGTGCATCACGAATGCTCCGTGAGAGACTGTACATGGCCACTTCCTGATAGTTGGAGAAGGCTACTCCAATGATTACAAAGGAAAAGTAGTCTCCCCCATACGGTTTGAGATAAGGAACGACAGCACTTCCGAATAATCTGGCAAGGAAATAGAAGGTGAGGATAGATACAAGAATCCCAAAAATCTGCATGATAAACGAAAGACGGTAGCTGATCTCATTCAGAAAGTCTCGCTTGATAAAGGCAAGAGGCTTGTTAAGGAAGTTCATGCTCACCTTCAACAATTAACGATGAAAATATCTCCGAGAGAGAGGCCTCTTTAGGATACACTGCCATGACCCCTGCACCCATGGTTACCGCGCTTTCAACAAGCGTGGTCATGGAGGATTTGTCTTCCAGCTCTACTTCGAGCTTTATCTGACCTGAAGGTTCATACGAATAATGACAGAGCGTGATGCCAGGAAGCTTTTCCCATCTGCTTTTTAATGCATCTGGATATTTTTGAAGATACAGGACATATCGGGATCGTTTGTATATCAGCTTTCTTATCTCAGACAGTTCCCCGCAGGCTCTGATCTTTGCATGGTGGATGACAGCAATTCGGTTGCACATTTCTTCTGCTTCCTGGAGGTTATGGGTGGCAATAAGGACCGTGCTCTTTTTCTCCCTGACGAGCTTCTCGCGAATGAAGTTGCGGATGTGCTGGGCAGTAGAAGGGTCAAGGCTGCGTGTCGGTTCATCCATAAAGATCAGTTCAGGGTCAGTGAGCAGTCCCCGGGCAATGGCAAGTTTTTGCTTCATCCCGGTGGAATAATCCTTGAACATTTTATCAGCCTCATCACGGAGATCGGTTAGCTCGAGCACTTCTTCGATGCGCAGGCGGGCTTCTTTACCGGTGAGGTTGTTCAAGTCGGCAAAGAATGTAAGGTTCTGCCTGCCGGTAAGTCTCCAGTAAAAGCTCCGTTCGTCACTGATGATGTAGCCGATAGACTTTCTGATACGCTTTCCATCGATGACGACATCAAGACCGTTCACCAGAGCCTTCCCTTCAGTAGGTGAAATAAGAGTGCAGAGGACCTTAATCAGTGTGGTCTTTCCCGCTCCGTTCGGTCCTAATATTCCAAATACTTCCTGCCTTTTTACCTGAAGACTCACACCTTGTAATGCGGTGATCTCCTTTTTTTCAAAAGGACGGAGGAGTATTTCGCGGTACCGTTTAACCTGGGGAAAGCGCTTCGTTAACTGTATGGTCTCAATGACAAAAGACAATGTACGCCTTTTTTAAAATGGCTCTTGATTATTTGCTGAAAATATTTACCATATATTCTGTAACAATACAAGAAATGACAGAAAAGGGGCACAGAAGACATGAGCAGGGTAATACTGGTGAGGCACGGAGAGACAGACTGGAACCGGGAAGAGGTATTTCGGGGAAGAATTGATGTGAAGCTCAATGCTACAGGATTGCGTCAGGCAGAAGAAACAGGAAAGGCGCTGACGGGAATGTCCATAGCGGCTGTCTATACCAGCCCTTTAAGCCGTGCAAAGATCACCGCCGAAGAGATTGCGCAATCTCAAAAAGTATCAGTCGTTGAGGAGGAAGGATTTACGGATGTACACTTTGGAGAATGGCAGGGACTCCCTTTACGTGAGGTAAGAGAACGGTTTCCAGAGCTCTATGATACCTGGAAGAACGAACCTCAAAAAGTAAAGTTTTCAGGTGGGGAAAGCTTAAAGGAGGTGGCTGAACGATCCAGAGGCGCTCTCCTGAGACTGACTGAGGAGCATCCTGAAGGAATGGTTTGTATTGTTTCCCATCGGGTGATCTGCAAGGTAATGATATTGAATATGCTTGAATTACCCCTGAGCCGGTTCTGGAATATCAGGCAGGACACCTGTGCGATTAATATTTTTGTATATCAGGATGGGATGTGGACGGTAGAACGTATAAATGATACCTGCCATCTGAAATCTCTCGAAAAAGAAAGGCTATCCGATTTTTAGCGATGGACCGTATAGCTGCTATTGACATTGGCACAAACACTTTCCGGATGCTGATAGCCGAACGAGGCGGAGAATTGGGTTTCTTTCCTGTAGCAAAGGAAAGAAATATTGTGAGATTAGGAGAGGGTTCTCTTCTATCCATGAAGATCAGCGACCAGGCTTTAGCTCGCGGTATTTATACCTTGCAGGGTTTTGCTGAAAAGATGAAATATTATAAGGTGAACAAATGTTCAGCAGTTGCAACAGGTGTGATGCGAAAGGCTACCAATGCCCATGAATTTTTAGAAAGGGTAAATATTGAATGCGGTATCACTGTAAAAGTAATCAGCGGTGAAGAAGAGGCATTGCTCACGTTAAAAGGAGTGGAACTGGTATTCCCGGAAGCAAAAAGAAACGGTGCGTGGATAATATTTGATATCGGTGGAGGGAGCACTGAGCTTATTTACAGTG